>JAYVTW010000071.1:0-4005 GCA_043788445.1 Methylophilaceae bacterium | reverse complement strand
GGTTGTCTTTAAACGTAGTTCCTGAAATTTCAATCTCAACAGAGGTTGGTGCTTTTATTCCAGTACCATTTCCTTCGAAGTGACAGTCTGTGATTTTTATAGCCATATTCGATTTCTTTTCTAATGCTAACGTAGATTAGATATCCTAATTGATGCTACACTTTGCGTCAAATTACTACAACAAAAAAGCCCCGCAGCTTTGTACTGCGGGGCTTTCATAGTTAACATGAAATTACGGTGCTACCCGAAGATCATGTTATTTACATCATACCGCCCATGCCACCCATACCGCCGCCCATATCAGGCATTGATGGTGCGTCATCTTTCGGTAGTTCAGCAATCATGCAATCAGTTGTTAGCATTAGGCCAGCCACTGAAGCAGCATTTTGCAATGCAGAACGTGTTACTTTAGTTGGATCTAAAACGCCCATTTCCACCATATCTCCATAAGTTTCATTAGCAGCGTTATAACCGTAGTTGCCTGTACCGCCGGCTACAGCATTAACTACTACTGATGGTTCACCACCAGCATTTGCTACGATCTGACGTAATGGCTCTTCAACGGCACGCAATACGATTTGCACGCCTGCATCTTGATCGTGGTTGTCCCCTTTAACTTGTGCAATTGCAGCACGTGCACGAATTAACGCAACGCCGCCACCAGCCACAATACCTTCTTCAACGGCTGCACGAGTTGCATGTAAGGCATCTTCTACGCGTGCTTTTTTTTCTTTCATTTCGATTTCAGTGGTTGCGCCAACTTTGATCACTGCAACACCACCCGCTAGTTTAGCTACACGTTCTTGTAGTTTTTCGCTATCGTAATCGCTAGTTGATTCTGCGATTTGTGTTTTGATTTGAGCAATTCTTGATTTGATTGTATCTTCAACGCCAGCGCCATCAATAATGATGGTGTTTTCTTTGCCTACTTCAATACGTTTAGCTTGGCCTAGATCCTCTAAGGTTACGTTTTCAAGTTTCAATCCTACTTCTTCAGCAATCACTGTGCCGCCGGTTAAAATAGCGATATCTTCTAACATGGCTTTACGACGGTCGCCAAAACCTGGCGCTTTAACTGCTGTTGTTTTTAAGATGCCACGGATGTTGTTCACAACTAAAGTTGCTAACGCTTCGCCGTCGATATCTTCAGCAATAATCAATAATGGGCGACCAGCTTTAGCAACTTGTTCTAAAGTCGGTAGTAAATCACGGATGTTGGAGATTTTTTTGTCGTGTAACAATACGAATGGATTGTCAAGTAAAGCAATTTGTCGCTCTGGAGTGTTGATAAAGTAAGGTGAGAGGTAGCCACGGTCAAACTGCATACCTTCAACTACGTCTAATTCGCTCTCTAAGCCAGATCCGTCTTCAACGGTAATTACACCTTCTTTACCTACTTTGTCCATTGCATCAGCAATAATTTGGCCAATAGATGCATCAGAGTTCGCTGAGATAGAACCAACCTGCGCGATTTCTTTGCTGGTTGTACATGGTTTTGATTGTGATTTTAAATCAGCGATAGCTGCAGCAACGGCTTTATCGATACCACGCTTTAAATCCATTGGGTTCATGCCAGCTGCAACAGATTTCATGCCTTCGCGAATAATCGCTTGTGCAAGCACGGTTGCAGTTGTGGTACCGTCACCAGCGATATCAGAAGTTTTTGAAGCAACTTCTTTTACCATTTGTGCACCCATGTTTTCGAATTTGTCTTTTAATTCGATTTCTTTGGCAACAGAAACACCATCTTTAGTGATGGTTGGCGCGCCGTATGAACGCTCTAATACAACATTACGGCCTTTAGGACCTAAAGTGACTTTAACTGCGTTAGCTAATACGTTAACGCCATTAACCATTTTTTGGCGAACATCATCGCCGAATCTTACATCTTTTGCTGCCATGATAAATACTCCTGAGTTCTAATTTTAATTGAATTGGTTGCTTTAACTTAACGATTGCTAAGATAAACTATTGTTCAACCACACCCATAATGTCTTCTTCACGCATGACTAATAATTCTTCGCCATCTACTTTAACGGTTTGGCCTGCGTATTTACCAAATAAAACTTTGTCACCTACTTTAACGTCAAGTGCAATCGCTTTGCCGTTGTCATCTTTTTTACCCGCGCCAATGGCAATCACCATGCCTTGGTCTGGTTTTTCTGTCGCACTATCAGGAATCACAATGCCAGATGCTGTGGTGCGTTCTTCTTCTAAGCGTTTTACAATTACGCGATCATGTAATGGGCGAATTTTCATTAGGGTTCTCCTTGAGGTTATACTTAACTATTAGTTACTAGCAGCTTGTTAATGCAATACAACTTGTAATATTAGCACTCACGTACTGAGATTGCTAATATCTAGAATTAAATATAGGGGTGAACTTTATATTTACAAGTCATCTTAATTAAAAAATGCTAGAAAAATGCACCTTTAATTTACAGAAAGTTTATTTTGATTGCACAAAAACCATCCTCTACGGAACAAAATTCAGAGGTTACGATTCAACAGCTTAATTTAGGTTATAACAGCGACCAAGATAGGCTGCTGCTTAAGGTTGGCCTGAGTGACGAAAGTGAGTTAGCGGTTTGGCTGACTAACCGTATGGCTAAAAAACTTTGGCAATTACTTTATGTTGAGGTGCATTTGCCAACGGCATATTCAACATCAGCGAATACTTCATCGGGGCAAGCACTTAAAAAATTTAAGCAAGAGTTGCAATTGGCAAAAGCCTTACAGAAAATGGATTTTGTAACAGAATATCAACTAAGTTCGGATGTGCGAATTGATGGTACGATGCTTGCAACAAGTGTAAAGTTAATCAGTCATGATACACATTCATTTACGCTTGAAACTGTCTGTTTAGAAGGCTTAACGATCCGCATTAATTTAACACAGGAGATGATTTTAGCCATGTGCAATATGCTACAACTTGCGGCCAAAGAGGCCTTGTGGAATATCGGTGATTATGCACCTAAGCCATTTGTTATCGAAACAGGCTTGCCACCAGTATTGCATTAAATTAGTTGAAAGTTGCATGGATATGCAGCTCATTACGAGGTTTTAAGTGGAATTTTCAAAATTAGGTAGTAGTGATTTAACTGTTTCAAAAGTATGTTTGGGTACAATGACTTTTGGTGACCAAAATACCCAGCAAGATGCTAATAATCAGCTAGATTATGCAGTATCGCAGGGTATTAATTTTATTGATACTGCAGAAATGTATCCAGTACCGCCGAAGGCTGAAACGTATACGCGCACAGAAATTATGTTGGGCAGCTGGTTAAAAACACAGGCGCGTGACCAAATTATTTTGGCTAGTAAAGTTTCAGGGCGTAATCGTGGCTTAACTTGGATACGTAACGGAGATGAAACGCTGAGTCGAGCTAATATTCGTCAGGCCCTAGAAGGCTCGCTTAAACGATTGCAAACAGATTACCTTGACCTTTACCAACTGCATTGGCCAGAGCGCAATGTGCCATTATTTGGACAATTTCAGTTTGATCCAGCAAGGGAGTATGAATCTGGTGTATATGGGCAAGGTGAAACCAAGCAATGGGAGTCTATTCACAATCAACTTGAAACCTTAAGTGAATTAGTTAAAGAAGGCAAGATCCGTCATATTGGGTTATCCAATGAGCAGCCTTGGGGCGTAATGGAGTTTTTGCGAATTGCGCGGATGCATCATTTGCCTGTTATTGCCAGCATTCAAAATAGCTATAATCTAATGAATCGTAGCATGGATTTTGGTCTGAGTGAGGTGTTGTATCGCGAAAGTGTAGGCTTGCTTGCTTATTCACCACTTGCTTTTGGGCATCTAACTGCTAAATATATTGATAACCCAGCAGCCCAAGGCCGAGTTACCCTGTTTTTTGGCTACGCACAGCGTTATACCAAGCCTAATGTTATACCTGCTAGCACTGCCTATGCAGCACTAGCGCGTAAACACGGTCTTACACCAACACAATTAGCACTTGCTTTTGTTTACCATCGTTGGTTTGTTAC
>JAYVTW010000070.1:0-2900 GCA_043788445.1 Methylophilaceae bacterium | reverse complement strand
CGCCGAAAATCTGCGCATCACCCACGCCCTTAACGCGTTTAATTTCATCTAATACATTGAGTGTGGCATAGTTACTTAAAAACAATGTATCGTATTTTTCTTGTTTATCTGTCAGCATCACAACTAACAAAATATCGTTGGAACGTTTTTGTACAACTAGCCCAGTGCGGCGCACCTCATCTGGCAAGCGAGGCAAAGCTATATTCACACGATTGCTCACGTTAAACGTCGCTTTATCTACATCGGTACCTACTTCAAAAGTGGCTGTAATGGTCAATACACCGCTAGAGTCAGCACTAGAGTTGAAGTACAACAAACCTTCAACACCGCTTAACTGCTCTTCAATTGGTGCAGCAACCGTTTTAGAAAGTGTATCGGCACTTGCGCCTGGGTAAGTTGCAGTTATCAACACAGTGGGCGGTGCAATTTGTGGGTACTGTGCAATTGGAAGCTTTAATGCGGCTGCAAAACCAGCTAGCAAAATAATAATTGATAAAACAGAGGCGAAAATAGGCCTTGTAATAAAGAATTTTGTCATGGTTTTAACCGCTTAACTTTTTTTAATATCAGAGTGATTAGGCAAAGCTATAGCACTTTTTTCTGTAGTCTTGGCGGGCTCTTCATTTGCCGGATGTGATACTACTGCAGCCCCTGGATGCAATTTAAGTAAATTATCAGTCACCACTTTCTCGCCAGCTTTTAAGCCTTCTAAAATTACCCAATTCTTACCTACCCAATCGCCCACTACTACCGGCCTAGGCGTTGCTTCACTTTTCTCATTGACCACATAAACAAACTTACCTTGGTCGTTTGTCATCACAGCAATTTGTGGGATAACAAATACATCTTCACGTGTACCAGTTGTAAGACGAATGCGCACGAATTGGCCTGGCAACAAGCTTTTGTCGCCATTCTCAAATGCTGCACGTAACTGCTGAGTACCTAATTTTGGGTCGATCTGACTAGCAGCAAAATTTAACTGCCCTTTTTCTTTGTATTCGGAACCATCTGGCATAATCAAGCTGATTTTTTTAATAGTATGTTGATTAAGCTGACCACCCAATTGAGTAATTTCATTATCTGAAAAACTAAAACGAACCCAGATTGGTGATAACTGCACGATAGTCGTTAGTAAGCTGGTATTTGCTGCAACTAAGGCCCCTTCTGAGAACTGAAAACGACCAGAAACGCCACTAGAAGGTGCTTTGACTGTTGTGTAAGATAAATTTAATTCTGCTTCACGCACCGAGGCCTGCGCTTGTTGCACAATTGCAACCGCAGTAGAATTATCACTCACCGAATTATCATATTCACGTTGGCTAATAGATTGTGTTTCAAATAAACCCTTTAAACGTGTCGCTTCACGTTTAGTTTGTTCAATGCGTGCTTGTTGTTGGGCTAATTGTGCTTTAGCTTGCGTTAAAGCAATTTGATAAGGCACAGGATCAATCAGAAACATGGGTTGACCTGCTTTAATAGCAGCACCTTCTTGATACAAGCGCTTTAACAAAATACCACCGACACGCGGGCGAATTTCTACCTCACTTGCACCTTCTGTTTGCGCAACAGCCTCCGCACTAATAGGTATACTGGTTGCTTCCAGCTTCACTACAGTCACAGGAATCGGCACATTAGAAGGGGAAGCATCGGCAGCAGGAGCGCTTTTACCACAGGCAGTTAAACCAATAAACGCAAGCATCGCAATAGCTTGAATACTGAATTTTAAACCATTTTTTTTTAAGGTTTGATTAAATTGATTAGTCAACATACAGCGCTCCGAGTATTTACTTTGTTTTTTTAGTCATTATTTTAGTATTTTTTTGAATATTAAATTTGCATGCTATAAATATAATAAAAAAATACGTTACTAACTGTATGTTTTATTTTAAATTTAGTAAGCAATTTACTTGCTTACATTATATAATAAATGTACATTATATACAAACAGGAATGTATGTTTATATTTTTTGTAGAAACTAATCAAATCTACATTTACTATAATGTGAAATTTATTTATTTAAGTTACCTCAACTAGGTTTTAGAATCTATCCTTTTAGAGTCGTAAAGCCAATTTACTAAATTAAGTTTAAAATTAAAAGTGATTAAATTTAAAGATAATTCAATAAAGCATGGTTAGAAAAACTAAAGAAGATGCATCTATTACCCGTCAGAGAATTATTGATGCTGCACGTGACGTGTTTTCCATACGTGGCGTAAGCCGCACAACGTTGGAAAATATTGCTTCGCAAGCTGGTGTAACCCGCGGCGCGGTATATTGGCATTTTGAAAATAAAACACAGTTATTTAATGCCATGCGTGAGCAAGTATTTTTGCCTTTACTCGACCGCATGGACGATAGTCTGCTAGATAGTCCTAATATTGACCCACTAACTGCAATGGAAAATGCACTTAAGAATACTATCGCTGGGCTACAGAACTGCGCTATTACACGTCAGACATATGAAATTATGATGACGAAATGCGAATATGTAGATGATCTGAGTGTTGCATTAGAGAATATTTTAATTAATTGCCAATACATCGTCGAAAAATATATTTCCGCCTATACTCGCGCACAAAAACAAGGCCTGTTAAATCCACAACATCAACCAGCTCAACTCGCCATGGATACCCATTTGTTTTTTTGTGGTTTATTACATTTATGGGTTAAAGACTTTAAAGGCACACAAGTGCGCGCCAATACCAATGCAATTATTGAAGCGCACATGCAATTACGCCGCAATAAGTAGCTATCTAACAATTATGCCTAAGCTATGGTTTCACTTGTTTAGCAGCTAACATACCGCTACGATGCAAATTGTTGGATTTTACAATTGGTTAGGAGTTAGAAGCGATGCTACTAAAACAAACCACCGCCAATATAACCGATCTATCTAATA
>JAYVTW010000069.1:0-4208 GCA_043788445.1 Methylophilaceae bacterium | reverse complement strand
TCGCTTGCCTCTGGCGCATCGTCATCATAAAGAAAAATCATGTCTAGATCTGAGGCATAACCCAGCTCTTTACTGCCTAATTTTCCGTAGCCAATCACAGCAAACTTAGGTGTTTCGATATGTTTGGTTTTTAGATTTTTCCATACGGTAGCTAAGCTTACATCTAGTATTAAATCAGCTAAATCACTTAAATAATCTGACAGAGTTTCTAAGGCCAAATTACCCGCGATATCTTTTGCAGCAAAACGAAAGGTGGCAGCATTTTTAAAATGGCGGATAGTGTCCATTTGACGTTCTACATCACCATCAGCCTCATTTAACCTATGCTGCAACTCCAATTTAAGTACATCAAAATCAGGTACTGCATATAAGCTGTTAGTATCTAGCAACTCGTCTAACAAAATTGGGTGTTGCGATAAATAATTAGCTAACCAAGAGCTTGTGCTCACAAGTTTAGCAACTAAGTTTAGCGCTGCTGGATACTCCGCTAACAGTGCTAAATAACTCGCACGCCGGCAAATGCTTTCCATTAAATCCATCATACGCAATAACGTCACGTCTGGATTAGTTTCTGTAGCCGATAAAATAATAACTAAAGGCATAAGCACATCAAAACGCTGGCGACTCAATGCTGGCAATTGCTGGTATTTAGCACTTGTGTGCAAAGTTTTTAATCGTCGTAGCGTTTCTTTAGACTCTGCATAACCGAGGTTTATTAAGCAGGCTTCGGCATCATGGTCTGCAACAACGCCTTGCCAGACATCATTTATTAACTGATAGTTTGATTGTTCATAAGATGTGTTAAGAGTAGATTCATCAGCCTTAAATACTGCATCAAAATGCTGTTGCACCGATTTTCGATATACCTCTAGCTGTGCATAAAAACTAGGCCAATCTGCATAATTCATTGCTAATGCAATACGTGCCTTTGCTGCATCTGTTTTAGGTAAATCTTGCGTTTGCTGATCTTCGACATACATAAGACGATGCTCTAGATTGCGTAAAAACACATAAGCTTGGCTTAATTCATTGACAACTTTAGCCTCTAACAAACCTTTGTTTTGCAGCAGCTCTAGTACGCTTAATGTTGGTCGGATTTGTAAGCTAACATCTTGCCCACCGCGAATTAACTGAAAAACTTGCGCAATAAATTCAATCTCTCTTATACCACCGCGCCCAAGCTTAATATTATCTTGCAGGCTACGTTGCACAACATCACGCTGAATCTGAACTTTAAGGTCGCGCATACTGGCAAATGCGCCATAATCTAAATACTTGCGGAATACAAAAGGCTTTAATAATTTTGACAGTTTTTTGCTGCTACCAACTACAACACGACCTTTAATCCACGCGTAGCGCTCCCATTCACGGCCATTATTTTGATAATAATCTTCTAGCGCATCCAAACTAGAGACTAATACACCTTCGCTGCCATAGGGTCGCAAACGCATATCGACGCGGAATACAAAACCATCTTCTGTCGCGTCATCAATGATGGGGATTAGCCGTTTAGCAAGAAACGTAAAGAACTCTTGATTACTCATCGGCTTATTGGCGTTTGTACTACCCTCTTCTTCGTAAGCGAAAATCAGGTCAATATCAGAGGACACATTCAGCTCGTAACCACCTAACTTACCCATCCCGACGATGATTAAATCTTGCTGGTGCCCATCAGCGCTCATTGGTACACCATGAATCTCAGTTTGCCATACCATTAGGTGTTCTACTGCAAACTTCAATATAACTTCAGCCAAGTATGATGTGGTTTGCATAATCTCGGCCACATCAGCCAACCCATTTAAATCTCTTACAATCATCCGAGTCATTACCGATTGACGTAATTGCCTCAACACTTTTTTTAATGCAATTTCATCAAAAATATTGCTATTTTTTTCAGCAATTTTTTCATTAATAAATAAATGCATTCCGTCTGACTGATAAGGTTGATGTAATTTTTGTAGCAAATCTGACAGCAATGTGGCATCTTTGTTTAACAACCTTGCTACAAATGGGCTACAAGTGACCGCATGCTTGATATAAGCCGCATCACTAGACGGGACGGGCTTTTCTGTTAGAATCTTACTGAGAGTAATCGTCATTTTTTAATGTAATATAGTGGCAATAAAATTATAGTAAGTCGGTCCAGTCAAGCAACGTAATAAACCAAATTATTAAACAAGCATAATAAATTACGGCAAACAAATATACAGCGCACTTAAAATTAAGACGCAGCTAAAAAGTTGTAATCAAATTATAAAGTCATATTGAGGGGAAGTAGCATGGCAATTGAGTCTGTTTTACATGAAGTTAGAATTTTTGAACCTAGCGACAGTTTCAAAGCGGCAGCTAATGTATCAGGCATGGAAGCTTATAACGCTTTATGTAAACAAGCTGTTGACGATTACGAAGGTTTTTGGGCGAAATTAGCTCGCGAATTACTAGTCTGGCACAAACCTTTTACTTGTACCCTCAATGATAGCGAGGCTCCTTTCTATAAATGGTTTGATGATGGCGAACTCAATATCTCAGTTAACTGCTTAGACCGTCATCTAGCGACGCAAGCCAATAAAACCGCAATTATTTTTGAAGCTGATAATGGTGATGTTACTCTCGTCACTTATCTAGAGTTATATCATCGCGTATGCCAATTTGCCAGCGGCCTCAAAACACTTAACCTAAACGTGGGTGACCGCGTAGTGATTTACTTGCCTATGGGCATTGAAGCGATTGTCGCTATGCAAGCCTGCGCGCGTTTAGGCTTAACCCACTCCGTAGTATTTGGTGGTTTCTCTGCTAAAAGCCTACAAGAACGCATTATGGATGCCAGTGCCCGCGCCGTGATTACTGCCGATGGTCAATTCCGTGGCGGTAAAGCTCTGCCATTAAAAGCTGCCGTAGATGAAGGTATTGCCATGGGTGGTTGTGACAGTGTCGAAAAAGTGATTGTGTTTAAACGTACCGGTATGGACATCGCATGGAATAGCAATAATATCTGGTGGAGCGATTTAATCGCTGGGCAACCTGACACTTGTGAACCTGTGATAGTTAACGCTGAACATCCGTTATTTTTACTCTATACGTCAGGCAGCACCGGCAAGCCCAAAGGCGTGCAACATAGCTCTGCTGGCTATTTGCTACATGCCATGAATACCACACGCTGGACGTTTGATACCAAAGATGAGGATGTATATTGGTGTACAGCCGATGTGGGCTGGATTACAGGCCATAGCTACGTAGCATACGGCCCTCTCGCGATGGGTGTAACGCAAGTGGTATTTGAGGGCATCCCAACTTATCCTGATGCTGGGCGTTTTTGGCAGATGATACAAAAGCATAAAGTCAGTATTTTTTATACAGCGCCCACTGCTATTCGTTCGCTTATTAAAGCCTCAGAAACCACACCGGCTTCGCATCCAAAGAACTATGATTTATCTAGCCTGCGTTTACTAGCTTCAGTAGGTGAGCCAATTAACCCTGAGGCATGGATGTGGTATTTTGAAAATGTCGGCAGCAGTCACTGCCCAATTGCCGATACTTTCTGGCAAACTGAAACGGGCGGTCATGTCATTACACCATTACCAGGTGCTACTGCCTTGGTACCTGGCTCATGTACGCTGCCCTTCCCTGGCATTGAAGTTGCCGTGGTAGATGAAACAGGGAGTGAAATCCCTTGGGGTACTGGTGGTTTGTTGGTCATTAAAAAACCATGGCCTTCAATGGTTCGTACTATCTGGAATGACCCAGAACGCTATAAAACCAGCTATTTCCCAGTCGACTTAGGAGGCAAGCTCTATTTGGCTGGTGATGGTGCCGTGCGTGATGCGGTTACAGGCAATTTTACCATTATGGGTCGTATTGATGACGTGTTAAATGTATCGGGTCACCGTTTAGGTACAATGGAAATTGAATCAGCGCTAGTATCTAACCCATTAGTAGCAGAAGCCGCTGTAGTTGGTAAACCACACGAGATTAAAGGCGAATCCATCGTGGCTTATGTGGTCCTTAAAGGTGCCCGGCCTAATGGTGAGGATGCGAAAAAAATCATCGCCAATTTACGTGAATGGGTAGGCAAAGAAATTGGTCCTATTGCAAAACCTGACGAAATTCGCTTTGGTGACAACTTGCCAAAAACTCGCTCTGGAAAAATCATGCGCCGCTTACTCCGTAGTTTAGCCAAAGGTGAAGAAATCACTGCAGATATTTCAACA
>JAYVTW010000068.1:0-4083 GCA_043788445.1 Methylophilaceae bacterium | reverse complement strand
ATAATGATAACCTCGCAACTCACTTAAATCGAAACCAACTTTTACGTCCAAATCCGCAAGCTTCTCACTAACTTTATGTAAATCTTGCAAGGCTTGTTTAATAACGGCTGTAGCTGGTAAAACCTTTTCTGCTAGTGCCAAAATAGTGGTATCACCATTCAAATCTGTCAAACTAACTAAGGCATCATGTGTGGCTTTATCCAAGCTTTTTGCTAACTGACTGACAGCCGATTTATCTTTACTTTGCAGGGCGGCATATAAAGCTTGCTCTAATGCATCACTGAGTTTGTTTTCTTTTACTAAGCTGCCAAAAATGCCAACATGGCTAAAATCAATATGTAAATCTTTGATACCAGCAGCTTGTAGCGATTTAATCATTAAACGCTGGATTTCAATATCACTTTCAACGCCTACATGCCCATATAACTCAGCACCAACTTGTAATGGCTCACGTGTTTGAGCAAGTCCATCGGGTTTGGTACGAAGCACGCTAGCTGCATAACAAAGACGTGTGACACCTTGGTTATTTAGCATATGTGCGTCAATGCGGGCGGCTTGCGGCGTCATGTCGGCACGCACACCCATCAGTCTTCCAGTCAACTGGTCGACCACTTTGAAAGTCGCAATGTCTAAATCGTGACCAGTACCCGTAATAAGTGACTCTAAATATTCTAACATCGGCGGAATTACATACTGATAGCCATGATTAGTAAACAAGTCGAGCAAGCGACGGCGCAGTTTCTCAACACGCGCAGCTTCTGCTGGTAACACATCTTCAATATATTCTGGGAGTAACCAATTATGCATGCTTGGGCTGTATCTTTTGAAGTTTCATATTTTTGATAGTGAGATTATAACGTTGAATTGCAAATTCACTAACTGTGTTGGCATCCACCAAATAGAACATTGCAATCTTGAAAGCAACTCTTGGGCTAACTCGACTGGGCTTAATACCCGAAAAAATACATCAGCACCAAGCCAGCGACCAAAGACATTAAACCCATGAAACGCAGTTGCCCGTCAGTTAACTCCATCAAACGCTTAAAGGTATCACGCCAAGCCTTTGGTGCGATAAACGGTAGCAAGCCCTCGATAATCAACATAAGTCCAAAGGCCAATATTAGCGAATTTTTCACTAGATTAACTTTATAAAAACTCTTTGCTACTTCTTAACTGCTGGTGCCGTTTTGCCAGCAGATGAGCGCATGTATTTAAGGAAGTCTGAGCTAGAGTCCAATACCATCACATCACTCTTACTTTTAAAGCTATTGCGATAAGCTTCTGTGCTGCGATAAAACGCATAGAACTCAGGATTTTTGCTGTAGGCTGCCGAATAAATTTCAGCTGCTTTTGCATCTCCTTCACCTTTAGTTTGTTGCGCGTCACGATAGGCTTCGGCAATAATTACTTCACGCTGTTTATCAGCATCTGCACGAATTTTTTCTGAAGCCGCAAAACCTTGTGAACGTAATTCATTGGCGACACGTTTACGTTCTGCTTGCATACGTTGATATACTGAGCCGCTAATTTCGTCAGTGTAATCAACCCGCTTCAACCGCACATCAACCACTTCAATGCCCATAGGACCAGCTTCTGCATTAGCTTTGGCGCGTAGAATATCCATAATTTTCCCACGCTCACCAGCAATCACATCATGAATGGTACGACGACCAAATTCTGCACGTAAGCCATTATTAACGTTTTGTGATAATCGCCGCTCTGCACTAACTTCATCCCCACGCACGGAAACATAGTATTTTATTGGGTCAATAATGCGCCATTTAACAAACGAATCAACCAACATATACTTATTTTCAGCAGTATTAAAACGTTCTGCATCATCTTTATCTAAGGTAAAAATACGTTTTTCGTAGAATTTAACTTCATCTACTAAAGGCATTTTAAAGTAAAGACCTGGTGAACTTTTTACCTTGACGATTTGGCCAAGGCGAATCACTAGCGCATATTCACGCTGATCTACAGTAAAAGCCGACAAAGTAAGCAGCATAAAAAGCACTACTATCCCTACCAACACTGTTACTAAATTTTTCATTATTAGTTTCTCACTATTAAGCTTATTTAATTAAAAGCTAATCTCTTTAAAATTGGGCTCAAAATAGCCGTAATTATCGGCTATCTCGGTCACGGCTTCGGAAAGCATCACGACTTCTATCAT
Source organism: Methylophilaceae bacterium (assembly GCA_043788445.1). GTDB lineage: Bacteria > Pseudomonadota > Gammaproteobacteria > Burkholderiales > Methylophilaceae > JACMMS01. The sequence continues at coordinate 1,907 of JAYVTW010000068.1, read as the reverse complement.
CAATACTTGACGTTACCGCAGCAGTTGGGGGTGTTGCTGTTACGGTTGCTGTAGGTGGATTAGCAATGCTTCCTACATTGGCCGATAACAGTTTATCTAGAGGCAAATACAGCATGCTGTTGCCATTTTTCTGATCAACCACCACCTTGCTCACACTCGACAATATCTGCTCTTGTGCGTCAATGTATAAACGTTGACGTGTGACTTCTGGCGCACGATTGTATTGCGCTAAAATTTGCTCAAAACGGCTTGCGTTACCCTTGGCCTCATTCTCTACACGTAATTTATAACCGGCAGACTCTGCAACTAAACGCGAGGCTGTGCCTCGTGCTTTAGGAATTACATCATTAGCGTATGCTTGACCTTCATTTTTTTGGCGCTCTAAATCTTGGTTAGCACGGTTGACATCGTCAAATGCTTCTTGCACTTGCTTAGGTGGCGATGCCCCTTGCATAGAGAGGCTGACGATATTAATACCCGCTTTATAGCGATCTAAAATTTGCTGAATAAGTACTTTGGTTTTAGCTGAAACATCTTCACGACCATTTTGTAGCACATAATCCAATTTACTTTTACCAACCACCTCACGCACAGCAGATTCTGTCGCAGAACGCACCGCATTATCAGTCGCCAAGTTGTTAAATAAGTAATCTTCTGCGCTCTTAAGGTCATATTGGACAGCAAATTGCAAGTCGATGATGTTTTCATCGTCGGTCAACATTAGCGCCTCTTCTGGCTGCTTAACTTTAGCACCACCAGCTTCATCGGTACGATAACCAACTTCTATGGTACGCACTTGTTGCATATTGACTGTCGTTACGCCTTCAATTGGGTATGGAATATGCCAGTGGGGGCCTTCTTTTGTTGTCTCAACATGTTTACCAAAGCGCAATACCACGCCGCGCGAGCCTTGATCTACGATATAAAAACCCGTTGCTAACCAAATTAAAACAATGACTAGTAATATTGGTAAGACTGGCAAATCACGACCAGATAATGGGCTACCTGAAGGTGCATTGCTATTGTTGCTAGGCTGGTTTGTTTTACCAAACAAGGTATTTAATTTGCGGCTTAAGTTGCGCAACATTTCGTCTAAATCTGGAGGGCCATCATTACGATTACCACCACCGGGATTATTTGCCATGAATCACTCCGAGCTATGAATTTGTTGTTATTAAATAGGGTTTAATTTTAAATCTATTGTGCCAAAACTGAATGGTAATAGTAGTTGATGTTGCTATTTGTTAATAATATTATAAAAAATTAAGCGTAAGCACTTTCTTCTGTGCTTAGTTTTCGTAAATATTGCTGGTGCTCCAACATGGCTTGCTTGATCAAATCCAGCCCTGCGCCAGTAATTGCAGACACTCGTACTTTACTTATTTTACCATACTCATCACGCTCAATACTTGGCGTTAAGCCCAATCGGTCAATCTGGTTAAGCACTAATAGTTGCGGTACTTTTGCAGCACCAATTTCATTTAACACTAAATTAACCTGAGCAATTTGCGCATCACGATTGGTGCTCGCCACATCCACCACATGTAATAACAAATCGGCTTGTGCGGTTTCTTCTAGAGTGGCACCAAACGCTTCAATTAAGGTGGTCGGCAAATGTTTAATAAAACCAACTGTGTCTGATAGCACCACAGGATAAGCCGCTTCAGCTAAATACATTTTACGTGATGTAGTATCTAATGTAGCGAATAGCTGATCCGCTGCATAAACACCAGATTGGGTTAAGCGATTAAATAAAGTGGATTTACCTGCGTTAGTATAACCAACTAATGACACTGTCATTAGCTGTGAACGTTTACGCGCTTGACGCTGCATGCCGCGTTGTTGCTTGAGTTTATTCAATTTTTCGCGTAATTGTTTTACACGATCTCGCAACATACGCCTATCCA
>JAYVTW010000067.1:0-5201 GCA_043788445.1 Methylophilaceae bacterium | reverse complement strand
GGTCATAACCCCGCTAGTTTAAAAGATGCAGCATTGATTATGATTGACTGCCAAAACACTTACCGACATGGTGTTATGCAACTCACAGGGGTTGAAGATGCTATTTTAGAATGCCAAAAACTACTAGAAATGGCCCGTGATTTAAAATCACCAATTATTCATATTCAGCATGATGCAGGTGTGGGTACACCTTACGATATTACTGCCGATATCGGTGCAATTTCTATGGAAGTTATACCAAAAAATGGTGAAAAAGTAGTAGTTAAAAACTATCCTAATTCATTTGTGCGAACTGAATTAGAAGCGTATTTAAAATCATTAGGGATTGAAAATATTGTGTTGGCTGGCTTCATGACACATATGTGTATTAACTCAACAGCGCATGGCGGGTTTAATTTAGGCTTTAAGCCAACTGTTGTAGCAAGCGCAACGGCAACCCGCCCACTGCAAGGGCCTAATGGGGTTGTTGTATCTGCTCAGCAAGTGCATGAAGGCGCTTTAGCGGCAACGCGCGATTTGTATGCGGTGGTTGTAGATAACGTGAGTGGATTAGCAAGTTAATTGTTACACTAAATTTTTATTTATCGGCGATTTTTCCTATATTTGCAAAACCAGCTAAATAGCGCAATGATATAATCAATCCGTTATTTTTTTTGGCTGTAATTTCATGCGATTAGTCGTTCAAGGTTCTACAATTCGCACACCACATTTGCAACATATTCATCAATTAAGTGGTGTGACTTCTTCATTTATGCAGATAGGTGAGCATGCCTATTATTTGCAAATTAATTCAACTGATATTACAGACGTAAAAAAATTCTGTGCCGAGCAAAAAATTGATTGCGCATTAGTCGATGATAAGCAGCGCTTAAGTCACTTTGGCTTGTGTGTAATGGATATGGATTCCACTCTGATTAATATTGAGTGTATCGATGAGATTGCTGATATTGTTGGACTTAAGCCACAAGTTGCAGCGATTACTGAAAGTGCGATGCGTGGTGAAATCGATTTTGCCGAAAGTCTTAAAAAACGTGTGGCACTATTGGCCGGTTTAGAAGAAATCGCATTGTATCGTGTTGTGGATGAGTGCTTAAAGTTAAACCCTGGCGCACAAGAGTTGATTAATACCTGTAAGCAATATGGCATTAAAACGATGTTGGTATCGGGTGGGTTTACTTTCTTTGCTGATAAAGTGCAAACAATGCTAGGGTTGGATTATTCAGTTTCTAACTCTTTAGAAATCATAAATGGCAAACTCTCTGGCCGTATTTTGGGTAATATTGTAGATGCTCAAGCTAAGGCTGACAATTTACTGAGATTACGCAAAGAATTAGGCTTATCTGTAAGTCAAACCATTGCTGTAGGTGATGGCGCAAATGACCTGAAAATGATGGCTGTGGCTGGTGTGGGTGTAGCTTATCACGCAAAACCTGTCGTGCAACAACAGGCAACCTATGCGCTAAATTTTGTTGGGTTGGAAGGCGTGGTTAGGCTTTTTACTACTTAATTGTAATAACGCTAACTCCGTCTCACTAAATCCTGCAGAGCGTCTTGCTTCAATGTTAAACGGCCCACGTAAAGTTGGCGCGGCATATTCTAGCGCTAGTTTTGCGTAGGTACTCACTGGTTCTAAGTTGCGTTGCTCACATAGCCAGTTATACCAATGATTGCCAATAGCGACATGGCCTATTTCATCGCGCAAGATGATACTAAGAATATTTGCTGCGGCTTTGTCGCCTGCTTGTACGAGTTTATTGCGCAATGACGGTGAGGCATCTAAGCCACGTGCTTCCATGGTGCGTGGCACCAAAGCCATACGCGCTAGTACATCTGCTTTGGTTTTATCTACCATTTTCCACAAGCTATTATGGCCGGAAAAACTGCCATATTCATAGTTAAGAGCGTGTAAATGCTCGTTGAGTAAACTGAAATGGTAGGCTTCTTCAGACGCAACTTTAAGCCAGTCAGCATAATATTGCGCTGGCATATTAGTAAATCGCCAAATTGCGTCCAAAGCTAAATTGATGGCATTAAATTCAATATGAGCAAGCGCATGAATCAAAGCTGCACGGCCTTCTGATGTATCCATAGCACGTTTTTTTACTGCTAATGGTGAGACTAATTCTGGTTTTTGTGGATGACCTGGAATTGCTTTTTGAGTTATTAGGGTAGGCTCTAGTAGAGCATTTACGTCTAGTACGATGGCATTTTTATTCCAATCACTCAATAATTGCGCGGTGCCTGCGGCTTTAATTAGTGGGGAGGACTCTGTTAAAAGCAGCAATGCTTTTTGTCGCAAATCTAAAGGATATTCGGAGTTAATTTTTTGCATGGTTGAATAATAGATTATGCAAGTGTGACGCTATTTGAAGTCTCAAACTCAACATTAAAAATACAGCCAGGAAGTTGTTCGGCATTGGCTTGTACATTATTGTCACTGATATAAAGACTTGCCCCATGAGCATGCGCCACTTCTTTCACAATCGCCAAACCTAAGCCGCAGCCTTCATCAAGGTTGTCATGTATACGATAAAATCGATTGAATACTTGTTCTCTTTTATCTGGCGCAATACCAATGCCGTTGTCTATCACTTGCAAAATGGCAAGATTATTTTTATGCACTATTGAAACAGTGATCTCGCCACCTTGCGGCGTATAGCAAATTGCATTATCAATTAAGTTTGATAGCATTTCTTTTAACATAAAAGGATTGCCAGAAATTATCACAGTTTCAGTCGAAGTATCAAAACCTAAATCAATGTTTTTGCTTAATGCTTTCGGTACCCATTCAGTTGTAATTTCTCTGGCTAAATTAGATAAATTAATCAGACTAAAAGTGTAATTGCTTTTAGTGCTTGGCTCTACTCTAGCTAAAGTGAGTAATTGATGCACCATGTGAGATAAATGACTAGTACTAACAGCGATATTTTCTAATGAATGTTGAATGTTAGGTGCTAATTTTTCACGTAGCGCTAGCTCCGCTTGATTTTGCAGGGCGGCGAGGGGCGTTCTTAGTTGATGAGAAGCATCGGCAATAAAAGCTTTTTGGAAATTTATACCTTCATCTACACGTCGCATCAGCGCATTGATTTCATTTAGTAATGGCTTAATTTCTGAAGGAGTATCATTGGTTGAAAGCGGGCTCAAGTCGTTGTGAGAACGGTTTGATAGCGCATTTTTTAGACGATTGAGCGGAGATAAACTATGTTTAACACTAAATAATATGACCAGTGCCGTGACTAGCATGATAAGTATTTGCGGAATCAACATTTCCTTAATGATCTCGCTTACCATTAACTCACGTTTGTCGAGTGTTTCGGCAACTTGTATTAGTAAATTGCCAGTTAGTTTTGAATTGATGATAGGTAGTGCATAAGCCACTACACGTACTTTTTCCCCGTTAAGTATATCGTCATAATAAATATGTCCGTCACTCACTATTTTTTTTCGTGGCGGCGCAATTCCTACATCACCCACTACTAGCGTGCCATCAGGCGCAGAAATCCGATAGCTAATGTAATCGTCTTTATCGTACTCAAGTAAATCTTGAGCAATCTGCGGCAAGTCTATTTTTACTTTGTCATTCACTACATCAGCTTGATCGGCTAATGCTAATGCCGAACGTAAAAGTGAGCGGTCATAAGCTAGATTAGCAAAATGATAAATACGTGAATAAGACGATATTGAGCTGATGGACAAAATAATAAATAGACATATCATGAGCCAGAATAACAGCTGACCGCTAATTGAATAACGGCGAATAGTTTGGTCTTGTGGCTGTTGCATAGAAAGGTTATTTTGCATCCTCTAGTTTACCTTTTCTAGTAGATAGCCTAGCCCACGTATTGTTCTGATTTGTACTCTAGCAATGGCTATTTTCTTACGTAGTCGATGCACATACACCTCAATAGCGTTATCGCCCAGATCACTATCCCAATTACATAATGATTCTAAAAGTTGCTCCTTGCTGACAACTTTATTTTGCTTGTGCATAAAAGTCTCGAGTAATGCAAACTCTCTTGCTGATAAATTAATGGAGGTGGTTTGGTTGTTGTTTTTATCTTGGAAATAAGCATTTTTGTCAGCCACATTAAGCGTTAAATCGCCGCAGATTAATGAGGTGTTGCTACCAAGTTTACCCCGACGAATGAGTGCGCGCACACGTGCTTCTAGCTCGGTTAAATTAAATGGCTTAATTAAGTAGTCATCAGCGCCCAAATCTAAGCCTTTGACACGGCTTTCAATAGCATCCTGTGCAGTAAGTATCATCACCGCGACAGTGTCACCTCGGCTACGCAAGCGCTTCAACACTTCAAAGCCATCTAGTTTAGGTAAACCTAAATCAAGTAGAATCAAATCATAGGGTGCTTGTTGCGATAAAGCGTTAGCATTTTCGCCATTAGTGGCGTGATCTACCGCGTAGCCCGATTGTGTCAGAGCTTGTATTATGCCTTCAGCTAATATCTTATCGTCTTCAACTACTAATAAACGCATCTGTAAGGCTCGTGTAATTTTAAGTGACTATTGTGACACCCATGTACTGTGAGTGGCAAACACAACTTAGTTTGTTTATATTGTAAGTGAAGGATCATTCATAACTTAAACACAGTCGTCTAGATCTAATTTCAAACAATTTACTCTGAACATAATAGTTTCAATCAGGCTAGTTTATATATTTTGTATTGTTAGTCAATTTTTGTGCTGTAGTTTCTTCAACGACAAAATAATTTTCAGTTGTAAGGTTGGTGTAAGTGTCATAGCGTATTGTTCGTTTTTATGAAAAAGTGAGAAGCAAGCAGATCTAATCTGCATTACTCATGGAAGCGCTATTCACTATTTCAACTTTATAGAGTTTTTAACTTTTATTTAAATTCAAGGAAATTAATATGAACAAAATTTTATCAGCATTATTAGTAGGTTTTTTTGCGGTATCAGTAAACGCATTTGCAGCTGATGCAGCTTCAACTGACATGAGTACTGACGCTGCTCCAGCAGTGAAGACTGTAAAACATACAAAATCTCATGCAAAAAAACATCACCATCACAAAAAAGCTGCTGCAAAAACAACGTCAGTAACAACAGTAACAACAGAAGCTAAATAAGTTTTAACTTAATAGTTGTATTTGAATAATAAAAAAGGCTGCAACGCAGCCTTTTTTATTGGGTTTTATTTTTAAATATAGCTGACTAGCTTAATGCAG
>JAYVTW010000066.1:0-2680 GCA_043788445.1 Methylophilaceae bacterium | reverse complement strand
GATAATTTAGTATTTAATGAGTGCGGAGCCCCAAGTGAATCCACCACCAAAAGCTTCCATTAGGATAATTTCACCTCGTTTAATGCGTCCATCACGTACCGCAACATCCAACGCCAATGGAATAGAAGCTGCTGAAGTGTTTCCATGTTTTTCTACAGTAGTCACTACTTTGTCCATACTCATATTAAGCTTCTTAGCGGTCGCTTGGATGATGCGTATATTGGCTTGATGTGGAACCAACCAATCAATATCAGATTTTTGCATGCCGTTGGCATTAAGTGTTTCATCCACAATGCTATCCAATGTATTGACAGCCATTTTAAATACGGCATTACCTTCCATTAAAATGGTTTCTTTTGGATGTTCTTTAGACTTTCGTGGCACATGCAACATTTTTACGTAATTGCCATCAGCATGTAAATGTGTAGAAATAATACCCGCCTCTGCGCTGGCTTGCATAATAACTGCACCGGCACCATCACCCCATAAAATACAGTTGCTACGGTCTGTCCAATCAGTAATGCGCGAAAAGGTCTCAGCACCTATGACTAATGCGCATTTAGCAGCACCAGCTTTAATAAAATTATCCGCTATTGATAGCGCGTAAACAAAACCACTACATACCGCTTGAATATCAAATGCTGGGCTACCAGCAATTCCCAACTTAGCTTGCAGCGTACATGCAGTACTTGGGAAAACGTCGTCGGGTGTGGAAGTTGCAATGATAATTAAATCAATAGTTTGAGCATTAATTCCTGCCGCGGCAATTGCATTTATTGCCGCATGGTAGGCTAAATCACTGGTATTTTCATTATCGGCAACGATGTGACGCTCGCGAATGCCTGTGCGCGTAAAAATCCACTCTTCTGTGGTGTCGACCATTTCTTCAAGGTCGGCATTCGTCAGCAGTTTTTCAGGTAGGTAGCTACCTGTACCTGCTATACGGGAATAAATCATGGTGCATCCTGAGTGGTAGATTGTGAGCTAGTATTAACCCGATGTACTATATCACTACTTACTGGTCTAGCTGGTTTTATGTGTTCAATTTCAAGTTGTTCGGTAATACGACGCAACACACCATTACGAGACTCTTCAATTGCAGTACGTATGGCATGTAAAAAGGAGAAATTATCCGCACCACCATGGCTTTTGACTACAATACCGCGCAGGCCTAAGAAACTAGCTCCATTGTAACGACGCGGATCTAAGCGCTTTTTAAAGCGTTTAAGCACTGGTAAGGCAACTAATGCCATTAATTTAGTCATCCAATTTCGTTTAAATTCTTCTGTTAAAAAGCGCCCCATCATTTGCGCTAAACCTTCAGAAGTTTTTAGCGCTACGTTACCAACAAAGCCATCACACACCACGACATCGGTAGTCCCTTTGTAAATATCATTACCTTCTACGTTACCGTAAAAATTAAGATGACTATCACGCAACAACTCACCCGCGCGCTTTACAACCTCATTACCTTTAATATCCTCTGAGCCAATATTAAGTAGGCCAATCGAAGGATTTGCTTTGTGCTCAACTGCAGACACTAACATCGCGCCCATAACACCAAATTGTAGCAATTGCTCTGGTGTGCAATCAGCATTAGCGCCAAGGTCTAACATGTAAGTTAACCCCTTTTGACTTGGTAAAGTGGCGGCAATTGCTGGCCTATCAATTCCAGGTAAAGTTTTGAGAACAAAACGTGCTGTAGCCATTAGTGCGCCAGTATTTCCAGCACTCACGCAGGCATTAGCCTCGCCGCTTTTAACTAGATTAATGGCAACACGCATAGAAGAATCTTTTTTGTTCTTTAATGCACTTTGAGGAGATTCTTCCATTGTCACCACTTCGCTTGCATGGTGAACACGCAAGCGGGAGGATGCGGAAGCTTTTTGTATGGCTAATTCGGAATTTATAGCATCGGATAGACCAACTAAAACAATATTGAGCTGATCATCTTGCTTTAATGCTTCTAATGCAGCTGGTACGGTGACATGAGGTCCATGATCACCACCCATCGCATCAATGGCGACTGTAATATCCATGTGAGTTAATAGATCTCGCTGTAAATAATTAATTGAACGTAGCTAATTGAGCGTAATTAATTTTAGTATCGTGCTGTGTTACGACTAAAGCACACTAAAAGCAACAAAGTTTAACAGTACAGCGTAACTACAAATGGAATTAAGAATTACTCGCCTTTTGTTGGTAGTACTTTACGGCCACGATAAAAGCCAGTTGGGCTAACGTGATGACGCAAATGTGTTTCACCAGTTGTAGACTCTACAGCTAATGGTGGGTTAACCAAAAAATCGTGTGAACGGTGCATACCACGTTTAGAGGGTGATTTTTTATTTTGTTGAACGGCCATAATTTACTCCTAAAATATTATTTACAAACTTAATAACGAAAATTTATTAAAAAAATTTTGAAATTACTTTTTTAGCGATTTCAAAACTTCAAATGGATTAAGTTTTCCAATTTCATTTATTGAACTTAATTCCACACACAGTCCTGCGACGTGCTGTTCTTTTGTATGCATAGGTGCTAGTGGTAAAGTTAGCAATAATTCATCTTCTATTAAATCTAAAACTTGCATATGCTCATCAGCAGGTATTGTTTCAAAATCGCTATCATCTCTATACTCACCTAAAGCATCACCATCAAATTCAAAGCCGTGAGAACC
>JAYVTW010000065.1:0-25788 GCA_043788445.1 Methylophilaceae bacterium | reverse complement strand
GGTTATTTAGTTCGATAAGGCTCTTACTTGTTCATTACGTACATTGTTACTTCAAAGCCAAAACGCATTTCAGTAGCTGCTGGTGTTGTCCACATGATCTTTATCCTTTAGGTTGAATTCGTTAACAAGTTCGTCTTGTATGTTTCACATCATACGCAATGATAAAAATGTAACCCTATGCAGATCACGCAATACTTACTAATGATTATCCGTAATGATTAGTCGGTATTAAATCATTCGGGGTATCAAAAGTCCGGGTATTAAATAATAGGTATTCATTTAATCTCTATAATAATGAGCGAGAATAAATCGATCAACAAACGAAGTGATTTTTTAAATTGAGGTAACTTCGGGGGTACATTAATATTTTATAATTTAAAAACCTAGTAATTGTAATGATTGCATAGGTTTATTTGATTGACCCCAGCCCACCAAATAAATTGTTAACCTAGACCAAACTAGCATTAATGCTAGATTTTAGATGATTATAAAAATTGACCACTTCATCTGTAGTGGTCAATTTTTGTCTAGATTTGGACATATTTGGATACAAATCGTGCACAATTTTCGGTGTTCAAAATGATTGATTGGATCACTGCAATCATCCCTAGTCATTATGATAAAAGAATCTATTGTGGTTCATTTTAGCAACCCAGTGCCAGTCGCACTCTTCGAAGAAAAATTTCTGTCACTGCATCCCGTCTATTAGCTATTTAGTTGGCTAGTTGCAAAGTAACTAGCTGGGCGGCTTGAGTGTTTCACAGCAGTTGCAGATTGTCTTGGCGACTGCTATCAGCGGCAGTTCCCAGCATTAAGCTCTAGATATCTAGATGGCTCCACTGCCATTTTATACAGTGGCTAGCCAATCGCTTAAGCAACTCGCCTGGCGTTTCAAAAGCAAAGCTTACGGAGAACAGGCGGATGCAGCCCACTAATGCTCGCAAAGGATGTATTCTTGATACTTTTTCAGAGCTACTAATCGTATGCAGATAATCAGTCGGCATATTTACTGCATTCATCAATTTATTACCGGTTGTAAATTCTTACAGTGCATCTGCCGAGAGCTATGGTGCAGAATTGATGGTATTAAAAATGGCGATGGTGAGCTCACAAAGTGAATCAATGATACCAACATTTACACTAATAGCTGCTTGGCTGATGGTAGCCTTAGTAAGAGCTAAAGATAAAGCAAGTAGCAGAAAATAAAGTTAATGACTTATTTTTATTGCTATGTGTGTAAACAGATTTTTGTCATATTAACCACAATTAATGGGTTGTTTATTTATTACAGTCTATTTATTTCTAAAATTAAGCACTTTAAAATTTCGTAAACTTAAATCTAGTTTCGTTTTGATAATATGTGTAAGTCAGTGCGATATCAAACATATTATTTTGAAGTCCATAAAGTATTATAATCTTACGAATAAATGACCATGAAAATGCCAGAGTAAATTAAAACTGATGAAAAATCGTCTAGTTAAAACGCTTTTAATAAGTTGCTACACATTCATTGCAGCCAGTTGTGCAACATTGCCAGATGCGCAGTTTCATACAGATCGCTATAGATCCCAAGCAGCCCAGTTTGAAAATGCTCGTGGTCCACTCAGTAATAAAAGAAGTGCAGCAATTATTGCTGAGCTTAAAAGAAAGTCTGGTGATTTAGATATATTAGATAAGCAGATTGCACTTGAGCAAGAGGTGGTTGGTAATCCATTGGTTGTCGGTAACAAGGTGACATTGTTGCAAGATGGGCCCGCAACTTACAATGCGATGTTTGATACGATTTCTACTGCGCAAGATAGCATTAATGTGGAATCTTTCATTATTGATGATGATGAAACAGGGCGGAAATTTGCCGATTTATTAATTGATCGGCAGATGCATGGCGTGCAGGTCAATCTAATTTATGACAGTATTGGTACGCTAGGTACAGCAGCACCATTTTTTGAGCAGTTGACTAAAGCTGGGGTGCAGGTGCTTGAATTTAATCCAATAAATCCATTAAAAATTAAAAAATCATGGACACCCAATCATCGCGATCATCGTAAACTATTAATTGTGGATGGGCACGCCGCTTTTTTAGGCGGCGTGAATATTAGTAGCGTTTACTCTAGCGGATCATCTGCAAAAAGAGAAGACTCAGAAAATGAGGAAAAAGATGCGACAGGCAAGCCTAAAGTCGGCTGGCGCGATACTGATGTAAAGCTGGAGGGGCCAATTGTCAGTCAATTCCAAAAGTTGTTTATTGAAACTTGGACGAAACAAAAAGGCAAACCATTAGCACAAAAAGATTATTTTCCAAATATTGAGCCTAAAGGCAATGATATAGTCCGTGCGGTAGGTAGTACGCCAGATGCTCCTTTTAGCCTGATTTATCTCACTTTAATTTCCGCTATCAACAATGCAGAAAAGCAAGTACACATTACCAATGCTTATTTTGTGCCAGACCCACAATTACTTAAGGCACTTACTGATGCGTCATCTCGCGGAGTCGATGTGCGATTGATTTTGCCTAAGCATACGGATTCGTCAGCTGCGTATTATGCTGGACGTTCTTATTTTGCGCAGTTATTAGAAGGCGGAGTAAAAATTTATGAACGACGCGGCGCTTTATTACATGCAAAAACGGCTAATATTGATGGTGTTTGGGCTTGCGTGGGCTCTAGTAATTTAGATTGGCGTAGTGCTTTGGATAACGACGAAGTAAATGCCGTGATTTTAGGTCGAGAGTTTTCTCTTCAAATGCAGGCTGCCTACGCCCGAGACATAGAGGCTTCTGATGAGATTAAACTTAAAGATTGGAAACGCAGGCCGCTATTGCTAAGGCTAAAAGAAATGAGTGCCAGACTATTTGGACGATTCTTATAAAACTTTGATGATTAGTGATATTAAGATAATTAAGGCTTGATTTTTTTTATACTTTGACGCGTGTTGGCTTCGCCAATATGCGCTTTTCCACGCTGTTTAGCTAAAATGACTTGTTTTTGACGCTCAGTTAAGCTCGCACGTTTTGCTTCCGATAAAGTATTGTAGCAATAGGGGCATGAAATGCCTGGTGTGTATTTTGGTGACTCTAACTCTCCAGGTGAGAGTGGGTGGCGGCATGCATAGCATTGATCAAGCTCACCCACTTCCAAACCATGTTTGACCGCGACGCGTTGGTCAAATACAAAGCACTCTCCATCCCACAAGCTTTGTTCTTCCGGAATATTTTCTAGATACTTTAAAATGCCACCTTGTAAGTGGTACACCTCCTCAAAGCCTTGATCTAGCATAAAAGATGAGGCTTTTTCGCATCGAATACCACCGGTACAAAACATCGCCACTTTTTTGTGTATGGTTTTATCAAGGTTGTTTGCTACATATTGTGGGAATTCTCGGAATGTCGTGGTTTTGGGATCTAGTGCCCCTTTAAATGTTCCAATATCAACTTCATAATCGTTACGCGTATCTACTAAAATAACATCAGGGTCACTAATTAAAGCATTCCAGTCCTCAGGTTTTACGTAAGTGCCTACTTTATTAGTAGGGCTAACGCCAACTACGCCTAGCGTCACAATTTCTTTTTTCAAACGCACTTTCATGCGGTAAAAAGGATGTTCGTTAGCAAATGATTCTTTATGCTCTAAATCGGCAAAGCGCCTTTTAAAAACAGCGTCTGTGCGAAAATAGTTTAGCAGGTGATGAATATCATCAGGCAAACCAGCAATAGTGCCATTGATGCCTTCGCTGGCGAGTAGGATGGTACCTTTGATATTGTTTTTTTCACATGCAATAAGAATAGGCGCTTGCAAGTTGGTGTAATCGGGCAAACTAACAAATTTATACAGCGCGGCTGTAAGGTATTTAGCGCTGGCGGATGTGGTGTGTAGCATGTCGCATACTAACTTTAAATCTTAAAATACAATTTTACCATTGTGAATAGCGAAGGCGAAATGACTACCAATATTTTTTATTACTAATGTTTAAAGACTAAAATCTCACCATTGCCATTCGCTGCTAAATCCCCTACGAAACGCTGCACACGTTGACTGGTTAATTGATTAAATAGGGTATCAAACTGTTGCAAGGATTTTAGTAGTAAGTTTAAGAAGGGCAATGTATGTGTACCGCAATCTTGAATGGTTGCATGCAATGTTGGCTGTGCTGAGAGTAATAGCGTGCCACGCCGCATACCGTAAGCCGTATATTTACCTAGCGAACCAAGTACTCCTACAGTACCAGCAATCATGCGTGATGCACAATAATCGCCAACATTACCTTCAACCAAAATCAAGCCACGGCGCATTTGGTCGCCAAGGCGATCTCCCACATTACCTTTTACAATCACTGTGCCACCACCCATGCCTTTACGTTCGCCTATGATAGCGGCCCCTAAAAAGTTACTCACATTCCCATGAATAACAATCAGCCCATTAATCATGCCGCTAGCAGCAAAATCGCCAACGTTACCCAAGCACGTAATGTTACCATTACTCATCTTAAAACCAAGTTGTGCGCCAGCGTCGCCGTGGATAGAAATCTCTCCGGACTGCATAAATGCGCCTATGCAATCTAACTTTTCGCTGCTTTTTTCGAATGAAATATGTGCGTTATTTTCACCGGAGAGTGTAAATATTTCATCTACTCTTAACTTTTTTTTACCGTAATAAAGCAAGATTGCGGCAATTTCAGTTAAAGATTTTCCTGCTAATTTGCAAGGCGTCAGTGGGCTGCAATCCAAACGCTGTTGCAGTTTCGTTTTAAGCCTTAATGTGAGCATGGTCATGCGGCATTTCCGCGCATAATCTCATGCAACTTAAAATGATGCGGCCCAAGTTTACCTCCATAGTTCCCAGCTGAAATACGTTTGATACCTTTTGCACTACCTAAAGCACAAGCTGCGTTAATGCCTACTTTCATTGCTTTGGTGATATCTTCAAAAGTAAAACCATCAATTACAATCTCCATAACAGACTCAATATCAGGCGACAATGCAGTATTAGTTGCGCCTTTAATGGTAGGGCAAAATGCATCATTAGTGCTGGCAAACATGGTTTTGTATTTTGAGCCTACTTTAGAGCCAGACCGTACTACACCACCTGGGAAAGGCATAATCACATTCGGGATAGTGCGCATGACTTCAATGGCAGCTTCACAGGCGGCTAATGCTTGCACTTGTGACGTCGCTAAAACGAGAAAATTGCCACCCCCAATCGCACGCACCATGCCGGTAGTTTCCTCGGTAAGAAATTCTCCATCCATTACGGGAATGCGCCAATAACGTTTAGCTATCCCTCTTTTATTAGGAATTAGTTTGGAGGTTTGAAAGCCATCGCCAAAAAAGCGTAAATGTTTGCCTAAATTAATTTGGTCTGCACTTTCCACACCACTAAAGGCAGCAGCGGTAGGACAGGTGAGTATGCATTGCCCCATGCGGATTTCTAGCTGTTTCATCAATACAGCAGAACCCATGGCAAACATCAATATGCTTAAGCCTACGCGTCCATCTGGCGTTTCAGTGGCAGATAATTCACGCTCAATTCCCGCTTCTACACCACACCCAATCACGCTAGTGGCAAAGCCGGTCATGGCATTAGCTGCGTGGTAAGCCCATTTTAAGTTGATGGCGGTAATAATTAAACGTGTGCCGCGCATATTAAATGCTTCGGCAAAGGTGTTATCTATTTGTACGCCATTAATTAACATATGGTATTAATTTTTATTAAACTGACTTTTCTCTGCGACCTTCACATGGTTGCACAATGACTTTACCACGACCATGATCTTCTATTTCATCTTCACTGATTTTGAAATTATCTAGTTGAATGGTGTGGTATTTTTCAAAATATTGTTTTAAATCTATTTCTATTGAGCGGTCAAAATCTGGTTTAACGGTATGCGTTGCACCCCAAGTGATTTTTACCACGGTGCCATTTTTTACTACTAATTCACCGTCTTTAAATACGTAGACCGGTTTGGCGAACATTTTCTCACGGTCAGCGTTATCGCTATACACTGTGATATCAGCTGCTGCGCCTACGCCCAAGTGACCTCTATCTTTTAAGCCAACCAGTTTGGCGGCGCCTGCGCGCGTCATAATCGCAATTTCATAAAGGCTATATTCACGGTCTATGCTGCTTAATGTGCTCATTGCTTGTGCGTCTAGATTTAGCTTGGCAAATGTCTCATTACGGAAGTTTTTATCCATAAGCAATTTAATAAGATGCGGGTAGCTGGTAAATGGCGCTCCATTTGGGTGGTCGGTTGTTAAAAACACACGCCAAGGGTCATTTGCTAACAAAAATATCTCAAGACCAATTGCCCATTGCAACGCGTTTACGTAATTCTGGTCACGATATTTAAATGGCACTACGCCGCAACCGGCATCACATTCAATATCCATAATCACCGATTTTTTAGGGTTTGCATGATTGGCGTTTAGGTGTTGCATCATGCTATCGCCTGAAGCGGTGACAGTTTGACCAAATAGAATTTGCCCAACATCCGCAGAGATATTGCTGTATTTATTTAATGCTTCAGAAACTTGTGCGGCGGCAGACGAAAATTTACGGTCGCCTTCCGTGCCATAACTGTGAAATTGGATATGGGTTAAGTGCAGGGGAAAGCCTTCACTCGCCCCCATCGTATTTAGCGTAGTTTCAAAATTCCCAGGCACGCCCAAGTTGTTGGCATGAACATGCAGCGGATGAGGCACGCCCAACTCGTAAACAGCACGTGATAGCGTTTTTAATATATCACGCGGCGTTACATTGTAATAAGCATGATGTTCGTCTAAATCTAGCTTGCGTTGGTTAAATTTAAATGCACTGATGCCACCAGGATTTACTACTTTAATGCCAATGGCTTGTGTTGCATGTAGTGTCCAAGCTACATAGTCATTAACAGCATTTTGATCTTGCTTGGCGCTGAGCATGCGCAATAAAAAGTCATCACTACCTAACATGGCGTAGCCGCCTTTATCGATAATCGGCGTATCACCCATCTCAAGGTGCGATTGCCGCGCATTGATAGGCAAGATGGCGGGTTCAAACCCTGCGGTGTAACCCATTTCAGCGTAGCGATAGCCTGTGGTCAATGTACTTGGCGCTGCATGGCCACAGCCAGAGCCACAAACATCAGTATGCGTATGTTCGTTGCCACGATGGTCTTCAGGCAACATCATGCGGGCGATATTCACTTTTCCACCACCTATGTGTGTGTGCATGTCAATTGCACCTGCCATTATGACTTTTCCTGCTAAATTATAGGTTTGTGTTATAGGTTCGTCATTGCGTGGGTGTGAAACAATCCGTCCATCACGAATGTAAATATCTTGTACAACGCCATCTATTTGATTTGCGGGGTCATAGACTCTGCCACCTTGTAATTTAATTAACATGTGCTTCAATCTTTGATAGGACTTCGCTTAAACTAGGTAACTTTGAATTAATTAACTTTTTAAGAGGTAGGGTAACAGCACTATCCATGCGGAACATCAGGCCCTTTTGCTGTATACCAGGCACGCGAACGGGGATGAATACATCAGGTTTTTGGGTAAACACCGTGTTTGGATGCCCAATCACTATCAATGGTTTGTTGCTAAAAGGTGGCAGGGTAGGTTTAAAAGTGCTAATCCAAACGACAGCGTCAGCTTCACCATTACTGAGCAATTTTTCAGTGGAAAATTCAGCCGGGTTGTATTCTGGGTAGGCGCGTTTATAGCTATTGCGCACCGGATAGCCACTTATCCATGTAGCTACATTGTTCACACTAGTATCGCCATCACCGCTAGTGATTGGTAAACCTGCAGCGCGCGTGGTTTGGTTCAATGCACTGATACATTCCGTGATGTTTTGGACCAAAAGTTCGGCATGATCAAAATCAAACATACCTGTAGACCAAGTAATTACGCTATATTTAGCGGATTTTAATCGGTCAGCAAGTATTTGTAATTGGTCAATAGTAATGCCTGCAACTTGTGTGGCCGTTAATCGCTTGCCTTTGATAGACGCATTGAGTGTGGCGATTACTTCGGGTAGTTGTAGGATGTCACAGGGCAACAATGTAGGTTTGTTACCGCAAGGTGAAATGCCGTGAGTTGTGTCTAAATTTTTACCGCCTAAATAAACAATTTCACGTCTAGTGGTATCTTGTTCAAATAGTGTTGCTTCATTCCAGATAATGCGTTTAAAAAACAGCGGTAGTTGGCTGACAACATCTGTGCCAATGACCAATAATAAGTCAACGCGATTTTTTACCTCAGTTAATGTGGTGACCTGCCAGCCAGAATTTTGCAGTACCAATGTGTTGCGCATACTAGCATTACTGTGCATGTGGTCTAGTGTCGCACCACATTTATCCGCAAGTTGCATAACGGCGCGCATACCTTGTACTTCGGTGCCTAAGCCTGTGATTAAAGGCTGATTCGCTGCACTTAGTATTTCAGCCGCTTTTTGAATGGCGCTAGTAAAATCTGCAAATTCGCCATTTATTGTAGGTTGCACATCTTTTAAAACTTGCTCAAAAAAATTGACACTTTTAGCACATCCATTGGTCATAACTTTTAGTAAATTAACATCAACTTGAGTGATGGAAATGTCATCGCAAAGCATTCCACAGGCAGGGCATGTCGCAGTCAATTTGCTTGATAGTTGTTTAATATCTTGTTGAGTTTTCATACTGCATACGATTCTGCCACACAATGCTACTACTTGACATACCAATTAAGTATCAAAGCCAGCTAAAAGCGAAATCAACTGTATATTTTAAGTGCCAAAAATGGTATTTTACTGTTCTTTTCAATAAGTTAATTTATCGGAGTTACTATGGCTGTAGAACGCACATTATCAATCATCAAACCAGACGCAGTTGCAAAGAACGTAATTGGTCAAATTTATACACGTTTTGAGTCAAATGGCTTAAAAATCGTAGCAGCAAAAATGGCACAATTAAGCCAAGCTGAAGCTGAAGGCTTTTACGCAGTTCATGCTGAACGTCCATTTTTTAAAGATTTAGTTAAATTCATGATTTCTGGCCCAGTGATGATTCAAGCGCTTGAAGGTGAAAATGCAGTATTGAAAAACCGTGATTTAATGGGAGCTACTAATCCTAAAGATGCTGCTTCAGGTACTATTCGTGCAGACTTTGCAGAAAGCATTGATGCGAACGCTGTGCATGGTTCTGACTCGGCAGAGAATGCACTGATTGAAATCGCTTACTTCTTTGGTAAGTAATTTTTAAGTCATTAGTTAAAGATAGTATTTTGGTTAATTTGCTTGACTTCAGTTTGCCACAGCTCACCCAATACTTTCAAAGTATTGGAGAAAAGCCTTTTCGTGCCAAGCAAATCATGCGCTGGATGCATCATTTTGGGGTAGATGATTTTGAGCAAATGACCGATATTGCAAAAGTTTTGCGCGAGAAATTAAACTATGACGCGAGTATTATTTTGCCTAAAGTTGAGTTAGAGCAAATATCGAATGATGGCACGCGTAAGTGGTTAATTGGCACAGGGGCTGGCAATTCGGTAGAAACCGTGTTTATTCCCGAAGATGATCGTGGCACATTATGTATATCTTCACAAGTTGGTTGTGCCTTGGAATGTACGTTTTGTAGTACTGGCCGCCAAGGTTTTAATCGCAATTTAAGTGTTTCTGAAATCATCGGGCAATTGTGGATTGCCAATAAATCATTACGATCCGCTGATGGCTATGAACTACTGTCGGCTAATGACCGCATTATTAGTAATGTTGTGATGATGGGTATGGGTGAGCCACTGGCCAATTACGATAGTGTCGTCACTGCCATGCAAGTCATGTTGGATGATACGGCCTATGGTCTAAGTCGCCGTCGTGTGACTTTGTCTACCAGTGGTATGGTGCCAGCCATGGATAGATTAAAAGAAGATTGCCCTGTTGCTCTAGCGGTTTCACTGCATGCGCCTAACGATGCTTTGCGTGATGAACTCGTCCCCATAAATAAAAAATATCCGCTAAAAGAACTCATGATGGCTTGTGAGCGTTATTTGGTTAAAGCGCCACGTGATTTTGTGACCTTTGAATATGTCATGTTGGATGGAGTAAATGATACGGTTGAGCATGCTCACCAATTGCTAAATCTAGTGCGAAATTTGCCGTGTAAGTTTAATTTAATTCCGTTTAATCCCTTCCCTAATAGCGGATATGAAACATCTAAAGCTAGCCATATTCGAGTGTTTAGAGATATATTAATGCATGCGGGGTATATTGTCACTGTGCGCAAAACTCGTGGCGATGATATTGATGCGGCTTGTGGTCAGCTAGCTGGTAAAGTATTAGATAAAACAAAGCGTTCAGCGCGACATATTCCTATAACACCTCAGTAGAGATTTTGATGAAGGCAGTGGCATGAAACAATGGTTGTGGGTTACTTTTGTTAGTACGGTTTTTTTGTCAGGATGCGTTACTAGCCCAAGCTCTGCAAGTGATAACTATGCTGCGAGTAGAGCTCGGGCACATACTGAACTAGGCGCAGCCTATTACCAACAAGGTAAAATGGAAATTGCTCTTGAAGAATTTAACGAAGCGATCAAAATTGATTCAAATTATAGTTTTGCTTATAATGGTTTAGGCTTGGTGCATTCTGCTTTAGGGCAAGATGCTGTAGCCGACGCTAATTTTAGACAAGCTATAACAATTGATCCTAATAATTCAGAATCACACAATAATTATGGTGGTTTTCTGTGTGCACGGAATCGTTTTGATGAATCTATGGTCCAGTTTTTAGCCGCGCTTAAAAACCCCTTGTATGCAACTCCAAGCGTTGCTTATGCCAATGCCGGTATTTGTTCAGCACGTAAAAATGACATTAAATCCGCGGAAGTTTATTTACAGAAGGCATTGCAGTTAGAACCATTAATGCATAGTGCTGCTTTGCAATTAGCTAAAATCCAATTTAATCTTGGTGACTCACAAACTGCTAAAACTACCTTGCAAAATGCATTGATTGAAGGGCAGTCACCAGAAGTATTATGGTTGGGAATCCAAATATCAAGAAAATTAGGTGATAGAGATGCTGAATCAAGTTATGCGCTTGAATTACGCAAGCAATTTCCTGAGTCAGAGCAAGCCAAGCGTTTGTTAAGTGGTCAATAACATGAATAGAAATAATGTTAAAAATAGATCCAGCAAGGCGTTATCTCAAGTTTCAGATGATATAGAGGCGAGTGACATAGGTGCGGATAATATTGCGCATGAAAGCAATGAAATGCAATCGCTAGCTCCTGTACCTAAAGGCTCAATTCTTCGTGATGCTCGCGTTGCTAAAAAGCTTAGCTATGAAGATGTTTCTCAAAACTTACGTATCAGCGTGAAGCAAGTTGAAGCCTTAGAAGATGATAATTTTGCAGCTTTACCTGAGCCTGTGATTGTGAAAGGTTTTATTCGCAATTATGCACGTATGTTGGGCATTGATGCATTGCCTATACTTGATGCTTACAAACTTAACGTGCCTGAATTATCCCAGCCTTGTACTTTGCAATCCAGAATCAATATGCCTATGATTAGTCAAGATAAGCAATCTTGGACAATGTATGTTGTAGCGAGTGTGTTGGTAATTATAGGTTTGTGCGTGTGGATGTATTATGTTGATTTAATAAGCGCATCCACTAAATTTGGATTAATGCACAATAGTTTAGCACCTGAAACTGCTGCTGCTGTCACGTCAGTAAAAGAACCTTTACCAGAACTCGCATTGCCTGCGGCTGAAAGAGAAACAAAACTGCTACAGGCTGAAGAAACTGAGTCAAGCACTACTACAGCTTCGACTATCGATACCAAAGTTGTAGCGCCCACAGTCAGGGCTTCAGCTTTACAAGCTGAGGCAGTTATGTCTACAACGTTGAAGCCAGGGGAACTAGCCTATACAATACCTCCTATAAAACTTAATTTTAGTGTTAAAGAGGAAACTTGGGTCAATGTCAGTGATGCGAATGGTCAGGTAGTTTATAATAAGACTTTAATAGCAGGCACCCAGGATAGTCTGCAAGTTCAGGCAGCATTACCTATCAAAGTCATTGTGGGTAATGTTAATGGCACGACGTTTATTTTTAATGGTAAGCCAGTTGATTTAGCCAGTTACGCTAAATCAAACGTTGCCAAATTCTCATTACAGTAATTTCAATAAGCAAATATGCGCCGTAATTCATTACAAGTCATGATAGGTCACGTAGCTGTTGGGGGTGGCCTAAATAATACTGACATTTCACCCGTCGTTGTGCAGTCGATGACGAATACAGATACTGCCGATGCCGCTGCCACTGTTAAGCAAGTCTTTGAGCTTTGGCAAGCAGGTAGTGAGGTGGTACGTATTACCGTTAACTCGCCTGAAGCGGCTGCGCAAGTCGGGCGCATCCGTGCAGAATTAGATGCTATGGGTTGCAATGTGCCCTTAGTAGGGGATTTTCACTATAACGGGCATAAATTATTGAGTGCGTACCCTGATTGTGCTGCAGCGCTTGCCAAGTATCGTATTAACCCGGGCAATGTGGGCAAAGGCAGTAAACGTGATGAGCAATTTGCTGCCATGATAGAAACCGCTATTCAGTTCAAAAAAGCGGTACGTATTGGTGTTAATTGGGGTAGTTTAGACCAAGCTAAGATGGCACAAATGATGGATGAAAATGCCAAGTTAAATAGCCCGTTATCCGCCGATGCTTTAATGCGTGAAGCTTTGATTCAATCTGCTCTGGAAAGTGCAGAACAAGCTGTCGCTATTGGATTATCAGCGAATCAAATCATTATTTCTTGTAAGGTCAGCAACGTACAAGATTTAGTCACTGTTTATCGTGATTTGGCCGCACGTTGTAAGTACCCATTACATTTAGGTTTAACTGAAGCGGGTATGGGTTCTAAAGGTATCGTAGCCTCAACAGCGGCATTGTCACTGTTATTGCAAGAAGGTATCGGCGATACAATACGCATTAGTTTAACACCAGAGCCTAATGAATCGCGCACTAAAGAAGTTGTGGTTGCGCAAGAAATTCTTCAAGTGATGGGTATTCGTTCATTTACACCGTTAGTAACGGCTTGCCCAGGGTGTGGTCGAACCACTTCTACTTATTTTCAAGAATTGGCGATGCAGATTCAAAGCTATTTGCGTACACAAATGCCAATATGGCGCGGCGATTATCCGGGTGTCGAAAACATGAGCGTGGCGGTTATGGGATGTGTTGTCAATGGCCCTGGTGAATCTAAGTTGGCTAATATTGGTATTAGCTTACCAGGCACAGGTGAAACGCCCGTGGCGCCAGTGTTTGTAGATGGCGAAAAAACGGTCACGCTTAAAGGCGATCATATTGCTGCAGAGTTTCAACAAATTGTGGAAACCTATGTGCAGTTAAATTATGCTGAAGGTGGTAAGTTTCGCTCAAGTATAGTTAAAGCGGCAAACACCAACAAAACAATACCAATACAAATAGTTAGTTAATATGAGTAATTCTCAATTGAGTAATAGCAAATTAAGCCAAATTAAGAACATCAAATTTCAAAGTATTAAAGGCTTTTATGACATTTTGCCAGATGCTACACCACTCTGGCAAAAGCTTGAAGATACAGCACGTCGTGTGTTAAGTCAGTATGGTTATTGTAATATTCGCATGCCGATAGTAGAACCTGCAGAGCTTTTTGTGCGCAGTGTGGGTGAGAGTACCGATATTGTTGAAAAAGAAATGTACGCTTGGACTGACGTACTAAATGGCGATAAACTCACCTTGCGTCCAGAAGGCACTGCTGGTTGTGTACGTGCGGTTGTGGAAAATAATCTCACTTATAACGGCCCTGTGCGCTTGTGGTACACCGGCCCAATGTTTCGCCACGAGAATGTACAAAAAGGCCGCCAACGACAGTTTCATCAGATTGGTGTTGAGGCCTTTGGTTACAGCACACCAGATGTTGATGCTGAACAGATTGTATTATTAGCAAGGTTGTGGCGCGAGCTAGGAATAGAAGATGTCGAACTACAAATCAACAGTATTGGAGATGCAGATGAACGTACAGTTTACCGCCAAGTGCTTATTCATTATTTTGAGCAACATGCAGATTTGCTTGATGAAGATGCAAAACGCCGTTTGCACACCAATCCGCTAAGAATTTTAGATAGCAAAAACCCAAAGATGCAAGCTATCTGCGAGGCAGCCCCTAAACTAATGGATTGCTTAGGTTATGAAACTCGCACGCACTTCTTGGGTCTTTGTAAATTGTTGGATGACGCGGGAATTTCATATCATGTTAATGCACGTTTGGTCCGTGGCTTAGATTATTATAACCGTACTGTGTTTGAATGGGTTACCAATAAATTGGGCGCGCAAGGCACCATTGCTGGTGGTGGTCGTTATGATAGCCTAGTAGAAAGACTAGGTGGCAATCCTACTCCTGCTTGTGGTTTTGGTATTGGCTTGGAGCGAGTATTTTTACTGATGCAAGAGTATGGTATTGCCGTCAATCAAACACCAGATATATATTTGGTTAATGTGGGTGAATTGGCAGAGAAAAAAGCTTTTAATATGGCAGAAACTATGCGTAACGCAGGCTTAAATGTTGTATTACATGCGGGCGGCGGTAGTTTTAAATCACAAATGAAAAAAGCCGATAAGAGTAATGCGCGATATGCAGCCATTGTAGGTGATGATGAAGCGGAGTTGGATGAGGTGTCTCTCAAACCTTTGCTGCAAGCAGGTGAGCAAGTAAGATGTAAAGTAGCTGATGTATTGAGTATTATTAAAAATTAAGTAACAAATATTTATTAACTAACGCTATTCAATCGAGTAATTTAATAAAAATGACCTCTATATTAAGCGTGCAAAATCTTACGGTAGCGCCAAAGTCTAACCCTAGTCGCTTATTGGTAAGTGATGTCTCTTTTTCGCTAAAACCGGGTAAAACAACTTGTATTGTGGGTGAGTCTGGTAGTGGCAAAAGTCTCACAGCGCTCTCTATCATGGGTTTGTTATCTAAACAGCTAGTGCAAACGCAGGGTAGCGTCATTTTTCAGAATCAAAATTTAACTTTGTTAAATAATGGTCAGTTACGTGAGATTCGTGGTAAAAAAATCGGCATGATTTTCCAAGAGCCAATGACTTCGCTCAACCCAGTTTTGACTGTTGGTTATCAAATTGGTGAGTCGCTTACTGTGCACTTGGGCCTAAAAGGTGCAGCACTTAAAGCACGAATTGCCAGCTTATTGCAACAGGTTGGCATTCCTGAAAGTCGTGCAGATAGTTATCCAGACGAACTTTCAGGTGGTCAACGTCAGCGCGTAATGATTGCAATGAGTGTGGCTTGTGAACCATTGTTGTTAATTGCTGATGAACCAACTACTGCTTTGGATGTAACCGTTCAAGCACAAATACTGAAGTTGTTAGATGAGTTAAAAACGCGCATGAACATGGCGATGTTATTCATTACCCATGACTTTGGTGTAGTGGCTGATATTGCAGATGATGTAGTAGTGATGTTTCGCGGCGAAATCGTGGAGTCAGGCCTCGTTGACCAAGTGCTAAATAACGCGCAACATCCTTATACTAAAGCGCTATTGGATTGTGTCCCGGATGCTGCGGGGAAAAAACAGCTGAAACCAATGGATTATGCATGGTTGAAAAATGACTTGTTGAATAATGGAGTTGTCGAATGAGCAACATCATCTTAGAGGCCAGACATTTAAACAAAATCTACACACAGCGTAGTGGTCGCTTCGGTTTCGGTACAGCGCTGGTAAAAGCCTTGGATGATGTTAGTATCAGCTTGCGTGCAGGCTCAACACTAGCGGTTGTCGGTGAATCTGGTAGCGGAAAATCTACGTTAGCGCGTTGTCTGTTACAATTGCAACCTCTTGATAGTGGTGAAGTGCTTTTTCAAGGTAAAGATCTTGCTAAACTGTCAGGCAAAGCTTTGCGAGAGACGCGTCGTGATTTGCAAATGGTGTTTCAAGACCCATTTGCTTCGTTAAATCCCCGTATGCGGGTGGGCGAGATTATTGGTGAAGGCTTGCTTATTCATGGTTTGGGTAACAGTGTTGAGCAAAAAAGCCAGGTGCTGAGTATGATAAAGCGCGTTGGATTAAAGCCAGAAGATGTGCAAAAATATCCGCATGAGTTTTCAGGTGGTCAACGGCAGCGTATAGGTATTGCTCGTGCACTACTGTTATCACCAAAAGTGTTGGTGTGTGATGAGCCTGTATCTGCACTTGATGTGTCTGTTCAAGCACAGATTTTGCTACTACTTAAAGAGTTACAAGCTGAAATGGCATTGAGTACTATATTTATTAGTCACGATTTACGTGTGGTACGTCACATTGCAGATGAAATTGTGGTGATGAATCAGGGCAAAATAGTTGAACAAGGTAAAATAGCCGAGATTTATGCAAATCCTCGTCAAGCTTATACACAGCAATTGCTAAGTGCCATTCCAGGGCAAAAGCATCTGCACAAACAAGGGTTACATGCCTAGATGGCAATGATTAAAAATTTAATTAGTATTTAAGAAATTCTAGGAAAATAGCATGGCATACGATTTAGAAGAGCAAGAACAGATTGATGAGTTTAAAGCATGGTGGAAACGTTACGGTAACGTATTATTTAATGTCATTATTGCCTTATTGGTCGCTTACAGTGTGGTTCAGGCTTGGAAGTACTATCAGAACAAACAATCTATTGAGGCTTCCTCTATGTATCAAGCTTTAACGCAAGTTAATATAGTGGACGTTAAAACGATCAAAATGCAATCAGCAAAAATTATTGAGAACTATAAGGGGACGCCCTATGCGGGACGTGCTGCTTTATTAGCAGCTAAATCAAATTATGCAGCTAGTGATAGTAAAAGTGCTAAAGCACAGCTGGAATGGGCTGCTAAAAATTCGAAAGAATCTGCAGTGCAAGCCATGGCGAATTTACAGCTAGCTGGTATTTTAGCTGAAGAAAAAAATTACGATGCAGCTCTAAAAACTTTAGCCGATTCACATGATGCAGGTTTCGAAGGCTTAAATTCTGATTTAAAAGGTGATATTTACGTAGCACAGGGTAGGTTTGATGAAGCTAAAAAAGCTTATAAAGAAGCGTTAGTCAAGTTAGATGAAAGAGGTCGTTATCATCAATATACTAGTGAAAAGTTAGAGGCGTTAGGTTAAATGAGTGTACGCTTCATCATGTTATCTCGCGCAATAATTGCAGGTTCACTATTACTGGTACTGTCTGGGTGCAGTCTTTTTGGGGATATCAAAGAAGGCGTGTCTGAGCGTGTTTTTGGTAAAGAAGACCCAAATCCACCAGCAGAGCTTACAGATATAAAACCAACTATTAATGCTAAGGTTGTTTGGAAGGCAAAATTAGGTGATACGGAAAACTTTGATTTCACCCCTGCCGCTGATGGCGACTTCGTTTATGCGGCAAGTGCTGTGGGTGAGATTGTTAAAATAAATTCGGCAACTGGCGTCCAACAATGGCGCATTAAAGCTGGCGAAAAACTATCAGGCGGCGTCGGTATAGGAGCCAACACCGTATTAGTCGGTACCGCGCAAGGCGCTGTTTTGGCTTATGATCTTTCTGGTAAAGCATTGTGGAAAGCAAAGCTTAGCAGTGAAGTATTGAGTGTGCCGCGAGTATTTGCAGATGTCGTGATAGTGCGTGCAGGTGATAATCATATATTTGGTATTAATATTAATGATGGTTCACGTAAATGGGTATACCAGCGTGCTAGCCCATCTTTAAGCTTGCGCTCTAGTGCTGGTATTGCCGTTGATGGAGGTGCAGTTTATGCTGGCTTTGCTGGCGGTAAAATGGTGTCGATGCGTGCGGATAACGGTAATATACTTTGGGAAGCTTCAGTTGCACAGCCTAAAGGTGTTACAGAGATTGAACGTATCGCCGATATTACTAGCTTGCCAGTTGTAGATGGCCCTCTAGTCTATGCTGTTGCCTATCAAGGTAAAGTTGCTGCGATAGATCGAAACAATGGTCATGTCATTTGGAGTAGGGATATTTCTAGCTACTCCGGCATGAGTGTTGACGATGGTAAAGTATTTTTGTCACATTCTGTAGGTTCAGTTTACTCACTAGATTACAACTCAGGTAAAACCTTTTGGAGGCAAGCTGCTCTTGCTAATCGCAAGTTGACGGCACCCATCACTTTAGGTAGCGTCATTGCCATAGGCGATTTTGAAGGCTATATCCATTTTTTAAATCGGGATGATGGTGCAATTGCAGCACGAGTCAGAACTGATAGTGCGGCAATTATGCCGCAAATGATTGCAATTGGTTCTAATCAATTGTTTGCACAATCACGTGATGGCGGTCTTTACGCTATCTCAATCAAATAACCTTTTAGCTTATTCATCTAGATCACTAGCCACTAAGAACAGCTATGTTACCCACCATTGTATTAGTAGGCCGGCCAAACGTTGGCAAATCCACTCTATTTAATCGACTGACTAAAAGCCGTGATGCCTTAGTTGCCGACTTACCTGGCCTTACGCGTGATCGACATTATGGCCGTGGTTTGGGCGCGACTATCCCTTTTTTGGTGGTTGATACAGGCGGTTTCGAACCATTGGCAGAATCTGGTATTTTGAAAGAAATGGCACGTCAAACACTGCTGGCAATTGATGAAGCCGATGTCATTATTTTTGTAGTCGATGGTCGTCAAGGCTTAACCCCCCAAGATAAAGTGATTGCTGATAGATTGCGTAGAAGTCAGCGCAAAGTGTTATTAGCAGTCAATAAAACTGAAGGTATGCAAAAAGCTATTGTCAGTGCTGACTTTCATGAATTAGGTTTAGGCGATCCGCTATCTATTTCATCTGCACATGGTGAAGGTGTAAGGGATATTGTAGATTTAGCCTTGGAAGACTTTATTACAGACGACCCGGAAGCGCGAGTAATTGATGAAGGTCATGTGCCTAAGGTGGCGATTGTTGGTCGTCCCAATGTAGGTAAATCAACATTGGTCAATAGTTTACTTGGTCATGAGCGTGTGATTGCTTTTGATGAACCCGGCACTACGCGTGATTCAATTTATATAGATTTAGAGCGGAATGGCAAAAACTACGTAATTATCGACACTGCTGGTGTGCGTAAACGAGGCCGCGTGTTTGAAGCAATTGAAAAATTCTCGGTTATTAAAACCATACAAGCGATTGAAGAAGCCAATGTTGCTATTTTAGTGGTGGATGCGCAGGAAGGTATTACTGAGCAAGATGCACATGTAGCAGCTTATATTTTGGATACTGGCCGCGCTTTAGTGGTGGGTATTAATAAATGGGATGGCTTAAAAGATGAAGAACGTGATTGGATTAAACGCGAGATTGATCGTAAATTACAGTTCCTAGATTTTGCTGAATTCCATTATATTTCTGCATTAAAGAAAAAAGGTCTAACCGAGTTATTTAGGTCGGTAGATATTGCTTTTAAAGCCGCATTTACCAAGCTTGCAACACCACAATTAACTCGTGTGTTGGAAGATGCCATACAACAACATCAGCCACCAATTAACAAAGGGGTGAGACCTAAAATGCGCTATGCTCATCAAGGTGGTAGTAATCCACCGATAGTGGTGATCCATGGTAGCCATTTGGATGGTGTAAAGGATGCCTATACGCGTTTTTTACAAAAAACTTTTCGCAAAGCCTTTCAGCTTTCTGGAACGCCGTTGCGTGTTCAATATAAACAGGGCGAGAACCCCTTTGCAGAACCTGACAAACGTAAATCAGGTGAAGGTATTGTGAGCATGCGTCGTCGTAAAACAGCACATAGAGCAGAGTTAAAAGCGAAAAAAGACGAAGACAACAAGAATCGCTAAAACAGATTTTGGTATTAGCGAGTTGGCTTTCAATCGCTAATTCGCCAATCTCTAACCTACTTTTTTTAGTATAAGCTTTCCCAGAATTTCCACCATACACGCTCGTCTTCTGGCGCATTGCCTTTAAGCATGGAGCTTTGTGGGTAGTTGGTTTGCAGTACGCGTAAGGTATCGTTTTTAAGGTCTTCAATGCCTAGTAAATCATAGGCGCTAATCATAATAACTAGCGCTTCCTCAACTCCGGTGGAATTTGGATAATACTCCATTACATATTTGCAGCGATTAATGGCTGCTATGTAAGCTTGGCGCTTCATGTAATAGCGCGCTACGTGTAACTCACCATCGGCAAGTGTGTTAACCAAATAAGACATGCGCAAAGTAGCATCCTTAGCGTAACGACTTTTTGGAAAGCGGGTAACTAGGTCTTTAAAAGCAACAAATGAGCCACGTAATTGACCGGGGTCGCGGTCTGAAATTTGTTGTACGGTTAGTTTTTCTAAAATGCCACGTTGATTAAAACTGGTCAGACCTTTTAAATAATAAGCATAATCAACATTCGGATGGTTGGGATGCAACTTGATGAACCTATCTGCCGCTGCCGCTGCCGCAACTGGGTCATCATGTTTGTAATTAGCATAAGCAATTTCCAGTTCCGCTTGTGTGGCGTATTTACCATTAGGGTAACGTGAGTCGACGACTTTGAAATACTTGATGGCTTTTTCATAATCCTTATCAAGCATTTTGGATTCGCCTTCCTGATAAATGCGCTCAACACCCCAGTTTTTAGTATCATCAAACTCCGTAGGCTCACCAAAAATAGCACAACCATTTAACAAACTCGCTAGAATAAACGCTAAACTGCAAGACGCACCCAAAGATTGAGACCAGATTTTGCTAATACTTTGCTTCATTGATAGACCTTAATTAATTGTATTGCCCATTAAATTTTAAATTATTATAACCGATGACTGAACCTACACGCATATCTCTTACTATTCCACATGATTTAGGTGGCTTACGTCTAGACCAAGCCTTACAAAAATTGTTGCCTCAACATTCACGGTCGCGCTTACAGGCTTGGATTAAAGAAGAGTTGGTCACCATAGATAACAAAACAACCAGTGCTAAAGCCAAGGTGTGGGGCGGTGAGAAAGTAATTGTGCTGCCACAAGCCGCACCTGAAACCCATGCTTATACTGCGGAAGCTATTCCTTTAGACATTATTTATGAAGATGATTATATTTTAGTCATTAACAAACCTGCTGGCATGGTGGTGCATCCAGCGGCAGGTAATTGGAGCGGTACTTTGCTTAATGCGCTGTTGCATCATGTGCCATCGGTAAAAGATATACCACGTTGCGGTATTGTACATCGGTTAGATAAAGACACTAGCGGCTTATTAGTGGTCGCTAAAACTTTAACTGCGCAAACTAGTTTAGTGCGTCAATTACAAGCGCGTACGGTAAAACGTGAGTACCGCGCTATTGTCTGGGGTCAAATTTGGCGAAATGGTGTGGTTGATCAACCAATAGGTCGCGACCCGCGCTCCCGCACAAAAATGGCTATCAATAGAGCTGGAAAGCCAGCAATTACGCGCTACGAAGTATTGGAGCGTTTTTCAGTGCATACCTATTTACGTTGCAACTTGGAAACTGGCCGCACACATCAGATTCGCGTGCATATGCAGTTTTTGAAGGCACCTATGGTAGGCGATAACGTCTATGGTTTTCGTGGTATCGTACCAATTCGTGCGATGACCATGACCCTGCGTGAGGCTGTAGATGACTTTAAACGTCAGGCTTTGCATGCAGTTAAGTTAGGTTTAATTCACCCAGATACCAATGAGTTTATGGAATGGCAAATTGAATTGGCAGAGGACATGAAGGTGTTGCTAGAGGCTATGCGCCATGAAGATGTAAAAGAAGAGAGCTATTTAGAAGATCCCTCGCCATTTGACTTTGGTGTGGATGAGAATGGCATGTATGTGGGTGATATTGATTACGACGACGAAGATTTTGAGGATGGCGAATTATTAAATGATGATGATTAAGTCGCTATGAGCAAAATTAAGCGCCAGTTAGATTTAGCTTCTACCTTCATTATTCCAAACTGGCTAGCACCAGCAAATGTACGTGCCATACAAACGACACGTAGCGGTGGAGTCAGTAATGCCCCTTATAACAGCTTTAATTTGGGTGCACATGTGAGTGATGACCCACTTGCTGTAGCACACAATCGACAGTTATTAAGCCCATATTTGCCGAATGAGCCAGTTTGGATTAATCAGGTGCATGGGATATGTGCAATTGATGCATCAATTGCAAGCCTTAAGGTTCGGGCTGATGCAGCTTATAGCATTAAAACTAATACAGTTTGTGTGACAATGACGGCAGATTGTTTGCCTGTATTGCTGTGTGATGAAGCGGGCACTGTGGTTGCTGCCGTGCATGCAGGTTGGAGAGGATTACTGGATGGCGTGATTGAAAACGCTGTCAAGAGTATGCAATTAGCCATGCCAAATTTAGCAACGCAAAGTCTGATGGCTTGGCTTGGCCCTGCCATTGGACCACTAGCATTTGAAGTGGGTAATGAAGTGCATGAAGCTTTTATTACGAAAGACGCAAACGCAGCTTTAGCCTTTGAATCTATTGGAAATGAAAAATGGCTAGGCAATATTTACCTGTTGGCGCGCCAACGGCTAAATATTATCGGCGTGAGTCAGATCTACGGTGGAGATTTATGTACTTATAACGATGAAACACGGTTTTTTTCATATCGACGTGATGGTGTCACGGGTCGCATGGCATCTATTATCTGGCTGACATAATCTATGCTGAATTAAAGTTATGCTAGCAGATTGCTGACATATTACTTCGTGCTAATTGTTCGCCTAGTTTATAATAGTTGATTGTTTTAATGAACTGTCGTTAATGCCCATTCCCGAATTGTCCGTTATTTCTTGGATTGCAGCTTCCAGCTTATTTGGCGGTTTACTGAGCGTTGCAGGCGCAGGCGCAGTAGCACTTAATACACGCAGTACATGGGTACCATTACTTATTAGTTATGCGATTGGTGCAATGCTGGGCGCCGTATTCTTAGAAATATTGCCAGAAGCATTTAAAGTCGCAACCAGTATCGAAAGTATGACAACCACTGTTTTGTTGGGAATCTTGCTGTTCTTTGTGTTGGAAAAGCTAGTAATTTGGCGTCATTGCCATGGCGATCACTGTGAAGTACATGCGTTACATACTGAAAAAGATTGCCCAGAACATCTGGAGAGTGTAACTAGATATAAGCAAGTAGAGAAGCAAGCGTCTACATTTTCATTAAAGCCAGCCCACAGTCACTCACATGCGCACAATCATGCTCATGACGGTGGACGTAGTGGCATGATGGTGATGGTGGGCGATACTTTCCATAATTTTGTTGATGGCGTATTAATCGCAGCCGCATTTATGACGGATATTAAATTAGGTGTAGTGACTTCGTTAGCGATTATTGCACATGAAATTCCACAAGAGGTCGGCGATTTTTTAATTTTATTACATTCTGGCTACAGCAAAAAACAAGCCTTAGTGTTTAATTTAATATCAAGTCTAGCCACCATGGTTGGTGGCTTGTTAGCTTATTTTGCACTGCAATCAGTACAAAGCTGGGTGCCTATTATTTTAGGTTTAGCAGCCTCTAGTATGTTGTATGTGGCGGTAGCGGATTTAATTCCGAGCTTGCATAAACGCACGCAATTAAAAGAAACCATTAGCCAAGTGATATTAATTGCCCTAGGGATTGGCTCAATTGCGTTGACTAAATTTTATCTTGCAGAGTAATTAACCCGGAAGTGCTAAAAAATAAGTAAATTTGGTTACTGATTTGATTTTTTGGCGTTGTCTTTCGCCGTTTTCTTAAAGCGTCTATGTTTAACTCCCAATACCCATAGCAATATGGCACATGGAATTAAACCATAAAATAAAAATGTAAGTACACTAGTCACAATGGTTTTTTCTGTCGCTGCCATTAAAACTACAACGTACATCCAAGCGATTAAAATAATATACATTTTAATAACGTAAACAACACAATAATAGACATGCTCTAATTATACATAGAGCTTATAACTAAATATTTAAAGATTAGATTTGAGTGAGAACATGAACACAACATTAACACCCATTAAAACTAGTAATACTCCACCAAAAGTTGGGTTTGTTTCGTTAGGCTGCCCTAAAGCTGGTTCGGATGCTGAGCGTATACTCACGCAATTACGCGCAGAAGGTTACGAGATTTCCGGTACATATGAAGATGCCGATTTGGTAGTGGTGAATACTTGTGGCTTTATTGATAGCGCGATAGAAGAGTCTCTAGATGCGATTGGCGAAGCAATCGCCAAAAACGGCAAGGTGATTGTTACCGGTTGTTTAGGTGCCAAAGCTGGCGTGGTAGAAGCCGCTCACCCTAGTGTCTTGGCTGTTACTGGACCGCATGCACTGGAGGAAGTAATGACGGCAGTACATGCAAATTTGCCAAAGCTGCATGATCCCTATACTGATTTGGTACCGCCTCAAGGTGTGCGTTTAACTCCTAGCCATTACGCTTATTTAAAAATTTCCGAAGGTTGTAATCATAAATGCAGCTTTTGTATTATACCCAGTATGCGTGGTGATTTAGTCAGTCGCCCTATTGGCGATGTTATGAATGAAGCCGAAAATCTACTAAAAGCTGGTGTTTCAGAAATTTTAGTGATTTCACAAGATACCAGTGCTTATGGCGTGGATGTTAAATATCGCTCTGGCTTTTGGAATGGGCGCCCAATTAAAACACGTATGACAGAGCTTGCAAGCGCCTTGGGTGAGATGGGTGTGTGGATACGTATGCATTACGTCTATCCTTATCCGCATGTGGATGAAATTATTCCAATGATGGCAGATGGCATTATCTTGCCATACCTCGATGTGCCATTTCAGCACGCTAGTCCACGAATCCTTAAAGCTATGAAGCGTCCCGCAAGCAGCGAAAATAATCTTGCGCGTATAAAAGCGTGGCGTGACATCTGCCCAGATATCACCATCCGTAGTACATTTATCACTGGTTTCCCAGGTGAAACAGAAGATGATTTTGAGACGTTACTCGATTTCTTACAAGAAGCACAACTGGATAGAGTAGGGTGCTTTACTTACTCTGCTGTAGACGGCGCAACCGCTAACAAGCTAGATAATCATGTGCCAGAAGAGTTGAAAAAAGAACGTTTAAGCCGCTTTATGGAAGTGCAAGAGGCCATTAGTGCAGCTAAGCTCCAGAAAAAAATCGGTAGTTTGCAAACTGTACTGGTGGATGAAATAACAGAGGATGATAATGGTAATGTGATTGCGATTGGTCGTACTAAAGCAGACGCGCCAGAGATTGATGGTGTGGTGTATTTGGAAGATGGTGCAGATTTAGTGGCAGGCGACTTGGTGGAGGTGCAAATTACCAGTGCCGATGGGCATGATTTGTATGCAGTGCCACCAGATCGTGATTAACTTTAATTTTAATTAGATTCCTGTTAAAACAGCCTAAAATATTTTTGTGCTTATCAAGGCGATATATCGAAAAAGTTTTTTTTGGCCAACTTAGCAGTTTAGGTAAGGTAGTTCATCTCAGTAAATACGCTAATCAGCTTCAAGCCTCAAACAAATCAGGCATAATCGGCGCAGGACGCTGATTATCAGCACGGTCTTCAATAAAGTCTAGAGTATGTGGGCAGCGCGTAGGTTTGCGGGCTGCCTTTCTTTTTTTTTCGCCACTGATATTCGGGTTTATATAAGGCGTTTGGCTTATGCGGATGTAACCAGCGGAGTAAAGTTTTTGTCCCGTTGTTTCAAATAGACTGAGTGGGTTGTCTATGTTCTGTAAGGTGACAATTCCTTTTGCGACTTTAAGTACGCTATACATCACAAACTTAGCGTTGGTTTGTTTACCGTAAATCTCGCCAATTTGAATTTCGATG
>JAYVTW010000064.1:0-13097 GCA_043788445.1 Methylophilaceae bacterium | reverse complement strand
TAAATATTATTAAATTCAATATTGCTAAATGGGTTGCTTTGGTAACCTAACGCATCAGATTTAGCAGTTTTATCTTTTCAATCGTATCCGACTATTCTATATTAACGTCGTGACCATATCTGTGTTTGCGCCGCTAAAAAAGATGATATAGAAAATAATCTCCACTACAGTCAAGGTAGCAATAGTAAGATCATTGGCACTAGTATCTATTTTTTTCATATCAACTAGTTGCCTGATAACTGAAATACATGATTATTTGACATTTTTTTATGTCCATTATCTAAAATGCTATTAATTAACATGGTCATTTTTTTCAATGGTGCCATATTTGACTGGATAAAAGCCGCACTTGGGTTTTTTCAAGAATTTGTCTTTTACATATTCATGATTTTGCTTTTATCGCTTTAACTCTAAACAGGCTGTTTGGCCTTTAACTCTGACCAAGTATCATTACTTTGTTGTCAATGCATGACCAATTTTTATCTTAATCAATAACAAACAATTGCTCAACAATTAATGGTCGCTATTAACATCATCAATAATTTTTTGCCAATCAGCTAACTGATTTTCTGCTTTATTTTTACCAATGCCTTAAATTAGCTGTATTTTTTCGGCTAAATGTTCGCGCTTGCCAGCAATTATATCTAAATGATTATCGGTTAATTTCCCACACTGTTGCTTAACATTGTCTTTGAATTGCTTCCAATTACCTTCTACTTGATCCCATTTCATTTTGTTAATTTTATTGCAGGATTCATTTTAATTTTAATTTTTTTTATTTTAAAAACAATTACTCATCGCGTCAGTGTGGTGGCGCACATTAAGACATTTTTTTATGCGGTTAAAATCGTCCATTTTCTGCTGTCAGTATTTCATTAGTTGATTGTGATCTTTTAAAAAACTGATTCGTGGTCCCAATCAACGACAGTCCACCACGCCTTTAAATAATTAAGGCGGCAGTTTTCATAGCGAAGATAATAAGCGTGCTCCCATACTTCATTTAATAAAACGTGTTGCAGGTTCTGCATCAATGGATTGTCGTTACCAGTTATGGTAATGATTTTTAAATTGGTGCCATTTTTAGCTAAATACTATTCAGACCTAAACAGTTTTGCGCCTTCATCTTCAAAACATTTTTTAAACTCGGCAAAACTACCAAAAGCGAGATTAATTGCTTCACGCAGCGCCACTTTTATTCGTTAGTGCCAGACGGCATTAGATGGTCGTAATTTAAGTTTATGTTCTTCGACTTAGATTGGTTGCGAGTTTTCGGATATAAATAATTGAAATATCACTCTAGTTAGGGATGAATCTAGAAATCAATAAACTGCTTCGCTACTTGTCTTATAAAAGTTTAATTGGCTCGCCCTAGAGACGACATTGGCAAAATCAAGATATATTTAAAATCCCTGTTTTTACCTGTTACGAAATCCATAGTTTTCACTAAGATATAGTTTTTGCAAGCTGGAGTGGGAAGTATTATTCAATATACTGCTGAATTTAATTGGGATACCCTGTAAAATACACTGTTAGCAGGGAAAGAAAAGATGGCTGAAAACTCGCAGCACCGCCGCTATAGAGATAGCGAACTCAAAATAATTTAGAGTATCGTTTTTTTTGTATCTAATTTTCCAATGTATGACAATTTTGCTTCAGTACCTATTGCTATTATGTATACCCAAAATTTCAGTCAGCAATAATAATCTATTATTAAGGTTTTAGTCATTAACGCTACCGTGGATTTGAACCTTGACACTAAGTACGAAGTCCACTGTTTGTGGTATATTGGTCAGTTAATTTTCTTGCTTATATAGCGTTTTATTTTGAGTTCAATTTTATAAATTTTTTAGTACTAATATATTAGTACCCTAGCATTTGGAAAGTCTTTGATATGTTAGACGCAATACGTAAGCACACCCAAGGTTGGTTAGCAAAGATAATTTTGGCTTTAATCACAGTTCCTTTCGCATTATTTGGTATTGATTCATATCTGAATCAAGCTGGAGGTAATGTTCCTGTTGCTAAAGTAAATGGCGATAAAATCTCTGTACAAGAATATACTAAGGCTTTTGAAAATGTACGTAACCGCATGCATCAAGATGGGCAAAAAATGGATGTTGCGCTGCTTGAAAGTCCAGAGCTAAAAGCCTCCGTTTTGGATGGATTAATTACTAAACGCTTAGTAAATGCAGAAATTCAGAAATCTAATTTTAAAGTAAGCGATGAATTCGTTAGTCAATATGTGATTGGCATGCCAGAGTTTCAAGAAGGCGGTAAATTTTCTCAAGATTTATACGATAAAACCTTAGCGCAAAATCATTTAACTCCATCAAGATTTGAATCGGGTATTCGTAATGACTTGCTTACACAACAAGCGCGTGATGGCTTACGTAATTTAGTTTTTACATCTAAGTCTAGTCTAGAGCAAACTTTAAAATTTGCTAATCAACAGCGTGATGTCAGTGTTGCAGAAATTAAAAGTGCGGACTTTTTAGCTCAGTCAACATTAGCACCTGAGCAAGTAAAAGCTTACTACGAGTTACACAAAGATAAATTTATAGTACCAGAACAAGTAAAAATTAAATTTGCATTACTATCAGCTGCAGGCTTAGTGCATGATATGAAAGTGGATGATGCAGAAATCAAAGCCTTTTATGATTCAAATGCAGCAAAATTCGCTGGTGATGAACAACGCCATGCAAGCCATATTCTGATTAGCTTCGGTAATAATCCTACTGCGTCAGATAAACAGAAAGCAAAAGCTAAAGCTGAAGAAATTCTGGCGGAAGTAAAAAAGAATCCTAAGAACTTTGAAGCACTTGCGATCAAGAATTCGCAAGATCCAGGCTCTGCCCCTAAAGGTGGCGATCTAGGTAGTTTTGGTCGTGGGACAATGGTCAAAGCTTTTGACAATGTAGTTTTTACTATGAAGCCTAATCAAATCAGCGATTTGGTTGAATCAGAATATGGTTATCACATCATTAAATTGATTGGTATCTCAGGCCAAAGTCAGTCTTATGACAGTTTAAAGTTACAAATTAAAGGTGATTTATTGTTCCAAAAAGCACAAGCAAAGTATGCAGAGATTGCTGAAGACTTTAGCAATAAAGCCTATGAAAATTCTGGTAGTCTAGATCCTGTAGCCAAATCTTTTAATTTACAATTGGAAACTAGTCCTTGGATGAGTCGTAACGATTTAGCTAAATTCTTTAAAAATGATCGTTTGGCTACTTTGGTATTTTCAAATGAAGTGTTGAAAGAAAAGCATAATACTGAAGCGGTTGAAGTTTCACCTAACAACCTTGTTTCTGCACGTGTTGTGGATTATAAGCCTTCTGTACCACGCAGTTTCGATGAGGTTAAAGGTGGTATTGAAGCTTTACTTAAACTGGAAGCAGCAGCTAAGTTAGCAAAAGAAAAAGGCGTGGCTGTGTTAGTGGCTTTAAATCAAGGTAAAGAGCAAACTAACTTGGATTGGATAACCCCAGTTACTATTGATAGAAAGAATGCCCAGGGCTTAAGTGACGGCGTTATGCAGCATGTGTTTAAGATTAGCCCATCTAAACTACCCGCTTATACTGGTTTTGAAGAGCCTGGTAAAGGTTATACTTTAGTCAAATTAATAGGTGTGCATAGTACAGTGGCTGCTAATGAGGATTCAGTACAGGAGGCTAATCAAACACTTAAGGCAGCCCTTGAAGCAGAATATATGGCGGCTTATTCAAAG
Organism: Methylophilaceae bacterium; assembly: GCA_043788445.1. Classification (GTDB taxonomy): domain Bacteria; phylum Pseudomonadota; class Gammaproteobacteria; order Burkholderiales; family Methylophilaceae; genus JACMMS01. The sequence goes on along the minus strand of JAYVTW010000064.1, from coordinate 9,370 downwards.
TCGTTAAAAGCTAAAAGCGACATCGTAGTAAACCGTAAATTATTAGAGGCTAGCACTCAAAACTAGTGAGTTATTAGTTTAAATACATTAATTAAAAGGGAGGAACTGAACTGCTCCCTTTTAATTATCTAGAAGTTGAGCATATCTAAACTTAACTAAGCGGTTCCACCAACTGTTAAGCCATCAATGCGCAGTGTGGGTTGCCCTACACCAACTGGTACACTTTGACCCTCTTTACCACAGGTACCAACACCAGAATCTAATGCTATATCGTTGCCTATCATAGAAACACGTGTCAATACATCTGGCCCATTACCAATTAGTGTCGCGCCCTTTACCGGATAAGTAAGTTTGCCATCTTCTATCATCCATGCCTCGGCCGCAGAGAATACAAACTTCCCACTAGTAATGTCTACTTGGCCACCACCAAAATTGACTGCGTATAAGCCTTTTTTAACTGACTTAATGATTTCCTCTGGGGCCATATCACCATTTAACATATAAGTATTGGTCATGCGTGGCATAGGAATATGCGCGTATGATTCACGACGTGCATTACCGGTAAGGGGCATGCCCATAAGACGGCTATTGAGGCTGTCTTGAATGTAACCGCGTAATATACCGTTTTCAATCAGCACTGTGCGCTGGGTTGGATTGCCTTCATCATCCACGTTGAGCGAGCCTCGACGATCTGTTATGGTGCCGTCATCTACAACAGTAACTCCTTTACTAGCAACTTGCTTACCTATCATATTGTTAAAGGCTGAGCTACCTTTACGATTAAAGTCGCCTTCTAAACCATGACCGATTGCTTCATGCAGTAAAATTCCAGGCCATCCGTTGCCAAGTACTACCGTCATACTGCCAGCAGGTGCAGGGCGCGCATCTAGATTAGTAAGTGCTTGATGCACGGCTTTTTGCGCATAGCCCTGTAAAACCTCATCACTAAAATAACTGTAATCGAAACGTCCGCCGCCGCCAGCTGAACCTTGCTCGCGACGTCCTTCTTGTTCTGTAATCACTTGTATTGAGCAACGCACTAACGGGCGTACATCAGCTGCCATCACTCCATCATGGCGCGCTACCATGACCACTTCGTATTCACCGGCAATAGATGCCATCACTTGAGTTACACGGGGATCTAATTTACGCGCAAAGCTTTCTAAACGTTCTAATAGTTGTACTTTGGCATCCGCACTTAATGAAGCAATGGGGTCATGTGGTAAATAAAGTTGTGGTGCGTCTACACGTTCAATTGCTGGCGCAGTTTGTTCCCCGCCGATAGCCGCAATAGCTTTGGTCGCATTAGCCGCTTGTTGTAAGGCTGCTAAATTAATGTCATCAGAGTAGGCAAAGGCAGTTTTTTCACCAGATACCGCACGCACACCAACGCCTTGGTCAATACTGAAATTTCCAGACTTGACTTGACCCTCTTCCAACCCCCAGCTTTCAGAGCGGCTATATTGAAAATATAAATCTGCGTAATCCACTTTATGTGACATGATATTGCCGAGCACGCTTTGCAAAGATGCAACATCTAGTCCTGATGGTTTTAATAGGGCATCAGTTGCTGTGCTAAAGTAGGAATTAGCTTCTAGACTAGAGCTTATAGGTAGGGTGTCAGATTTCATGTATTTTGTTAATGCCTAGCTATAAAATTTTTCATTTTGTAATTTAACATACTACACACGTTTTTCACATGTGAGTTTCACTGAATTATCACTACGGATATTCAGTACGGATTAGTATCAAGACTAGTTTTCTTGGTTTTCGTTTTTAACTTTATAATTGCCATAAATCACACGATGACTGAGCACGGGTAAGCCCTTGCGTAAGCTTGTTTGATATACCTTGTTAATCGAAGCGATAACCACGCCAGACCCACGTGGTAAGCGATCTAAAATCACGCCCCAAGGATCTACAATCATGCTGTTGCCATGTGTTTCACGGCCTGACAAATGATAGCCGCCTTGAGCTGGCGCTATCACGTAGCATAGATTTTCAATTGCACGTGAACGTATTAGGCTTTCCCAATGTGCTTTACCGGTGGTTTCAGTAAAAGCTGATGGTACCACCAAAATATCCACATCGCCCATTGCACGATAAAGCTCTGGAAAACGCAAGTCATAACAAATTGATAAACCAATTTTCCCGAAAGGTGTATCAACCACAACGACTGTATCACCCGGCTCTATAGTATTTGACTCAACATGTTGTTCGTTAGCTAAATCTAAACCGAATAAATGAATTTTATCATATCGTGCAACTTGTACCCCTTTATCATTAAACACCAGACAACTATTGCGTACTTTATTGGCTTTCTTACTTTCAAGTGGAACTGATCCTCCTATGAGCCAAATTTTATGTTTTTTAGCCATTTTAGATAAAAAGCTCTGAATTTTTCCATTACCATCTTGTTCCCGTGCAGCCATTTTATCCGTATCTTTTAATCCCATGATGGCAAAGAACTCTGGTAATACGACTAACTTTGCTCCCTGATTAATCGCCACTTCAATCAGTCTTTCAGCTTCATTTAAGTTGGCGGCAACAATAGGCCCTGATGCCATTTGAATAGCAGCAACTTTAACAAAGTTACTATCAGTTGATTTCACTTTAGTTGTCTTAATACGAGATGTGATGGCCATGATGATTATCTTTTCTTATTAGATACGTGATAATTAATATTACTTAAAAACTTGCATACAGTTTACTTATTTTTAGTTGAAGGGGTTTGTTGTTGGTTCTTTTGTTGCTGTATTAGTGATATCTTTTTCCCCATTAATCTCTTGTGGGTTATCCCAAGTGCCCACAATTTGATACTCAGTGGAGCCAATTTTATTAAAGGGGTCTTTTAGTATTTTTTGTGCAATAAAAGCGGCTACACCCACTATAGGCCCGCCAGCAAATGCGGCCAAAGAAAGACTGTCGCTTACATGAGGTACTACTTTTATATTCAGCTTCTCAGTCTCTTTTTGTAAATTAGTTTCGCCTTTTATGGTTACTTCAGCAGCAGGTCCAGACATGTAAAAGTCATCGCTACGCATGATGCCATTTTCAACTCTAGCAGTTGCACTAATTTTGTCATATGCAAAGCCACTACTAAATAAATCTCTGAAATCTAAGCTTAGCCTACGCGGCAAACTTTGAAGACTTAATAGGCCAAGTAGCCGACCCACTCCAGGTTGTACTTTAACTATTTGACCTTTGGTTACTTTAAGTTTAAAACTACCATTGAGGCCTGTCGTTTCAAACTCATGTGGACTGCCAGCCCAAGAAAGTTGGCCAACGATGTTTGCTGAACCACCTTTAACAGCGTCAGGTTGACCAAAGCGCAAAAGGGTTTTGTCAACGTGAGTAATAACCCAATTAAAATCAAATCTAGTATTCGGGTTATGTGTCCAGTTACGCCACTCTCCATCCGCGTTCAGCGTGCTATCTTCGTTGCTAATTTTAAGTTTTTGAATAACCCAGTTATTTTTATTTTCAAACGCTATTAATTCCAAGCTGCCTAGTTTTTTTTGACCAATCTCAAAATTATCAGCAATCACATCCAGTGCGGGATATTGCTGTGCTAGTTTTGTAAAATCCTTTTTAACGGGATTTAGCGTTTGGGTTTCTGGTTTGCTGATTCTCTCACTCGTGGCTGGAGAGGGTAAGATTAAATCTTTAAGTCGTGCTATCACCTTGCCGCTGTCGGTATTGATCCATTGGATATTCCCTGTGATTTCCTTACTTTGTAACGTACTTTTCCAGCCATCCGAAGTTGGTTTCATACTTACTGTAATGGCATTGAGTCTACGATCAAAAATATCTAAGGCTTTAATATTGAATTCAGCTTTATTGATGTTGATAGAGGAGGTTACATCACTATTTTTGCGAGTACCTGCATTCAAAATATCATGCCACTCATCACCATCAATATAATCTAGTGAGCCCCGAATGGATAAGCCTTTTTGCTCAGGTAATTCTGCACTTGTCCTGATACCAATCTCACCGCGCTCAATAGCAACTTCCCCATTATGTTCCGTCACTAATAAGATTTTTGCATTTAAGAGATTGCCGTAGCCAATGCTCAAGTTATTGGTAGTTTCACTCAACTGCTTTTTATCTAGGCGCAAGACAGTCTGCTCTGATGCAGCTTTATTGAAAGGCGCAGGTAAGTTAATTGCTAAACCAAGTAAATTTGAGCGCAATGAGACGTCAACGAATGGCTTTTTAATAGTGATATCACCTGCCCAATCGGCACTACCATTAATTCGATCAGCAAATCCAACACCAAGCACATGTTTAAGTGCAACATCAGTGACTCTCCCGCGCGCGTGAACACGAATGACCTTGTCTTTATCAGTACTTAGGCTGAATTGTGCTGGACCTCCATAAACCCATGCATTAATAGCGGTTGATGCTAAATTATTTTCTGTAAAATTTAAATTCCCATTAATCTGGCTCAGTTCAGGCAAGCCAGTGGTTGAATCTGCTGCAATAGTACCGTTAGTAATTTGATAAATCCCCTTATATTTTCCAGCTTCTATATCCTGCAGTGGGATATTAAGTTCGAGGTGCAATTTACCACTGCCTGCCGTGTTTAAATTATCAGTAAAGCCTTTAGTTATGTCTTTAACAGGACTTTTGTTGACAAATTTTAGACCTTCTGCCACAGGCCCTTGCACTTCGCTTACTATATTTAGCATAGGATAATTAGCGTCTAATAAAGGTATTTGTACCTTACTCGAAATAATTTGATTGCCAAATATATGGCCTTTATTCGCATTCAACTCCATGCGATTTCCTTCAAATAACATATTCAGATCTAAGCCTTCTATTCCTGGCCAACCTTTTCCATATTCTAAAACTACATCGCTAATTTTAGCCGTAACTTTAAATAGCCCTAAAGATTTATCCAATTGGTGATTTTTATCAACAAAAGGGAAATCTGCCAGATTGCCCTTTAACGTTAGGTTGATGTCCTCAGCACGACCAGATAAAATTGCAGTGTCTAACCAGTGCAGTGTTCCAGTACCTAATATTATGGGATAGTAATAATAAGCATATTTTGCATTGACTTTATCAAACTTGGCATGTAAATCTAAATAACCACCCTTAATGCCGTTCATGATGTAGTTAGCGTTAATGCTGCCAGTTAGATGTGCGTTAGAAATTTGTAAATTTTCGGTATTGATTATTGTTTTATCTGGATTGATTTTCCAGCTAACTTCGCCATTTAGCTTGTCCACAGGAATGGGCCAGCGTAGTAATTTTTTAAAATCTAATAACGCATTTTGTGAATTCACATTAATCAAGCCACCATTCTGGTTAGCGGTCAGATCGCCTGTTAAATTTGTAAAACCTGGAACGTGCTCGAAGGGTTGTATACTTAAGCCACTGAATGCAGTGTTAATACTATATGCTATAGATTTTGATTGATTACCTTCCCAATGCAGTTTTAGATTTTTTAGAGACCCTAAAGGTACAATATTGCTTAATTGCTTAAGTAAAGGCTTAGGCAGCGGAAAATAGGGTGCTAATTTATTCAAAACTTCAAGTTGAATCTCATCTAGGTTAATATCTGCATCAAACTCTGATTGATCTTTTGTGTTTTTATTAAGTATGCGGACATAACCCTTCTGAATATCTAATCCTTTATCAGTCAAAATCTTCAGATTCTCACCTTTAAACTCTTGTTGGTTGGCATGCAATTCTTGACTTAATTGTCCTGATAACTGTTTAAAAGTAATGGCTTCAGTAGTTGAATTAAGCTTAGTTGTTATATTAAAGAGGGAGACGTTAGCAACTAGTTTTTCAATTTCAGCATGGGCGAAATTTAATGTTAAATTAGCAGAGCCAAAGCCAGATTGCAGAGCAAAGGGGTAATCAAACCATTGCTTCCATACAGTTAAATCAGTGTTCTTCAATGCAGTTTTAAGCTGTCCATGCCATTGAGCTAGTTTGCTAACATCACGACCATAGAAGTGACCACTGATAGCAATAGGTTCGCTGCCGATAGATGGTTTAGCTGCAAGCTCAAATTCATGTTGTCCAAGCAACGCTTGTAGCGTTGAATTTTTTAGATGTAAACTGAGATTATCGAGTGATAGCGCAGGCGCATGTCTGAAATCATCTTGCCAAATAACCTTTGCATCAAGCACATCAACAACTCTTTGTTTTAACAACCAGTTGGGAAAATCAGGGCTGGTAGATTTTCCACTCATGTCTATACCAGCCATATATAGCTTGCCATCAGCCTCTCGGCGGATAATCAGCTCTGGGCTATGTATGATTAACTTAGAAACCCGAGCTTCAAATAAGGGGATGCTAAGCCATGAGATATTGGATTCAATATGCTTAAAATTAAGCGCTGAACGATTTTGCGAGTCAAAAATATCTATATTGACTAGATCTAGATGTGGGTTAATGCCATCCCAACTCGCATTAATTTTTCCAATAGTGATTTTTTGGCCTGCGGTGTTACTCGCATAATGGGCGATTTGGTCTTTGTAGCTATCAATACTAGGAAGTACAAAAAAACGTAACAATAACGCTGCAACAATGATCAAAGCGATGCTTAGCAAAACGAAATAAATTGCAATGCGCGAAATCCTTAGGGAAAGTCTTTTAATCATGAGTTAATTTATAGAGTTAAAGCTAAATGTTTAATCATTTTGTGAGGTATCTTTTTAAAATTTTCACTAAAATCATATTTTACCGCAATAACAACACACGTTAATTCTTTATCTGGACAAGAATAGCGTGAAGAGATTTAAAAAACATAGAGTATATGCTTTAGAATAACGCTCTTTATTATTTTTAGCTGACAATAATTTGTTCGTGATTAACTTTTAGGTATAACTTGATTCAATTAAAAAATCTTACTCTAACCCGTGGCGTAAAAGTGCTGGTAGAAGGCGTTTCGTTTCAATTACACCCAGGGCATAAAGTGGGCTTAACAGGCGCTAATGGCGCTGGTAAATCATCTCTTTTTGCTTTATTGCGTGGTGAGTTACATGTTGAATCGGGTGATTTAGAAATGCCACCACAATGGCTGATCGCTCATGTAGCCCAAGAAACTCCAGCCTTAGATCTTGCTGCGATTGAGTTTGTACTTGATGGTGATGAGGAGTTGCGCCAGATTGAGAAAGCTTTGGCAGATGCGGAAACTAAACATGAAGGGGCTAATTTTTCAGGAGAAAGCATTGCCGAACTGTATCAACGTTTATCCGATATTGATGGCTATTCAGCTAAAGCACGTGCTTCTGAATTATTGAATGGTTTAGGGTTTACTGAAACTGATTTAATGAAACCTGTGGCGGCATTTTCTGGCGGCTGGCGCGTACGGCTCAATTTAGCACGGGCTCTGATGTGCCGCTCAGATTTACTATTGCTCGATGAGCCTACCAACCATCTGGATTTAGATGCGGTGATTTGGTTAGAAAGCTGGTTGCAAACTTATCGTGGAACCTTATTATTAATTTCACATGACCGCGATTTTTTAGATGCAATTGTGAATCACATCGCGCATATTGAGCAACAAAGGCTTACTTTGTATCGCGGTGCTTATTCTGATTTTGAACGACAACGTGCTGAAAAGCTAGCACAACAGCAATCTTTGTATGAACACCAGAAACGCAAGATGGCGCATCTGCAACAATATATTGATCGTTTTCGCGTGCAAGCAACTAAAGCGCGTCAAGCACAGAGTCGTATTAAAGCATTAGAGCGCATGGAAGTTATTTCTGCAGCGCATGTGGATTCTCAGTTTAATTTTGGTTTTAGAGCGCCTGTATCAGCGCCTGACCCACTGCTTGTGTTAGATGAGGTGCAAGTTGGCTACAACGAAGTTGTATTACTCAAAAACATTGTATTAGCCATACATCCAGGCCAACGCATCGGGCTGCTAGGTCGTAATGGTGCGGGTAAATCAACGCTGATTAAACTGTTATCACGCGAGCTTAAAGCCTTGAGTGGCAAACGTGTGGAAGGTAAAGACCTTAATATTGGCTATTTTGCACAACACCAATTAGAGCAATTGCGAACAGATGAATCGCCTTTACAACATATGCTGAAACTTGATCCTCAAACCCGCGAGCAAGAGCATCTTAATTATTTAGGTGGTTTTGACTTTAAAGGTGATATGGCACGGAGTCCTTGTGGCGCATTTTCTGGCGGAGAGAAATCTCGATTAGCCTTAGCTTTGTTGATTTGGACACGTCCTAACTTATTGTTACTAGATGAGCCGACCAATCACTTGGATTTGGAAATGCGCCATGCACTAACGCTGGCCTTGCAAGATTATGAAGGAGGTGTAATTCTGGTATCTCATGATAGAGCTTTGCTTCGTGCCAGTTGTGATCAGTTTATATTAGTGGCTGATGGTAAAGCCGAAGTGTTTGATGGTGATTTAGATGATTACAGCTCATGGTTGGCAGTGCAACGCAACCAAGCCAAAGTTGATGCTAAGGCTAATAATACTAATACTCCATTGAAAAATGAGCGTGCGCAAACTAAGGCAGAGCGTCAAGCACGTATTTTGGAACGTCGTCCACTAGTAAAAGAGTCTGAGAAACTAGAAGCTGATTTAGAAGCTTGGCAACGATCCAAAGCTTTGTGCGATGAAAGCTTAAACGCACCAGAACTCTATGTAGCTCCTGACAAAACGACCTTACAACAACTGCTTAAACAGAAAGCTGAGTTAGTAGAGAAAATAGAGCAAGCCGAAGAGCGCTGGCTAGAAGTACATGAGCTTTTAGAAGCAATGCCGGCCATAAGCTAGTTAGCTATACATTTATAACTGAATTTATAAAATCTGGAATGATCAATATGGAAATGAGTTATTCAAAACGCCTAAATTTATTACATGCATTATTTTTAGCAGAAAATTTATATGATCAGCCGAAAATGGATGTTAATTTGGATGATTACGATCCTCTGGATTCAGCTGAGTATTTAAGCTGTTATTTGACGTTTAAAGCAATTCAAGCTTCAGAACGTTCACCAATAGCTGAGCGTTCTGAAAATTTTGATATGTTGAGTGTTTATCAAGCTTTCGCCATGCTGACATACGCATTTTTGAGCTTGCCGCTTTTGCAAGAAGATATCAAACCAAACTTAGAACATGCTCAAGGTGTTGTTGCTAAAACTTTATTCGCAGGTTCGCTTGATGAAGAGCTAATTGAGATTATCCAATCTGGGTTCAATAAATTCCAGTTAATAGGGGATGCTGATGCAGAACACTGGACAAGTTATCGTGAAAATCTAGATAAAGTAGTCGTGGCATTTGTTGTAGCCGCAACTGATGAAGATAGTCCGTATGATAAAATCGAAATATTGCCATTATTTGGGCAATTGTTAAGCCAATTATGCGAAGCCTTTGAAA
>JAYVTW010000063.1:0-15012 GCA_043788445.1 Methylophilaceae bacterium | reverse complement strand
TTGAGCCTCATTGAGAAAGCGAAACGAATTACTTCGAAGAATCCCGATATTTGGCGTCTAGAAATACAAGTAATGGCCAGCATAAATGATGGTAAGAACTCAAATTAGGGTAATGAACGAAGTTGATAAAGAACAATTTATTAATGATTTTAGTTTGACTTCTAAGTGCGTTGTATTTGCAGTATTTGGGGTAGTTTTTGTGAGGCAATTGATTTTCCTGGATATAGGCTGATTGGCGTTTTAATTGCTACCTTTGGGTTACCACAAATTAATCAAGTGAATGGACAGCTGCGCGTCTGAATGGATGAAATTTTTGGTTTAGGTTACGAGTACACTTATCTTTATCTAGGCCTTCAGAAAGTTATTCAAGCCGCTGGAAGGTTAATCCGTACTCAAAAGGACAAAGGTATCATTTATCTAATGGATGACCGCTATAATGATTTGAAAATTAAAAATTTTTACTTAAATGGTGGTTAGTTTAAGTGCTTCAGCCTTAAATTCTGCTGTATATCTGACACAAATCAGGATTGAATCTTTTTAAACAGATTACTTTTCTATTGGTTAAATTCAGACACTTTTTAATTATATAAACAGATACACGCTAATTTATAATTTAGACGACTGGTCTATTTAGCATTATAATATTTTAATGGGTAACGAAATCACAATAATTAAAGCTGGCGATACGCGCCAACAAATTCTAGATACGGCCAAGGAAATTATCCTTGGCAAAGGTTTTACTGCGGTTGGCCTTAATGAAATACTTGTCTGCGCTGGCGTGCCTAAGGGTTCTTTCTATCATTACTTCAAGTCCAAAGAACAGTTCGGTGTTGCTTTGCTAGAAGATTATTTTGATGGCTACCTGAGTCAGCTTGAGCTTACGCTAAAAAATAACGGCAGTAACATTTCTAGCCGCCTGTTGACATTCTTCCAGGCCTGGTTAGAAAGTCAATCCAGCGATCATAAAGTGGATAAATGTCTGGTTGTCAAATTGAGCGCAGAAGTGACAGACCTTTCTGAAACTATGCGCATCACTCTGAAAAATGGCACCGATCGTGTAATAGACCGCCTTACAAATTTTGTGGCAGAGGGCTTAGCCCAAGGTGAGTTCCCAGCAGAACTTGATGCTAAAAATGTGACGGCAGAAATCTATTATATGTGGATAGGTGCAACACTTTTGACCAAGGTAAACCATACGCGTGATGCATTAGAGCTTGTGATGCACGCTACAAAATCGAGGCTGATGCTTGATAAATAGTAGCTATGCGCTTACGGGTTATAGCAATAAGCGTGTAGCGTTGCTGCAGGCTGGTGCAAAGCACATTATTGCGACTGAAGAGCAAGATTTAGTGCTTGAAGTGCACCGCATTACCCATAACCAAGGTGCACGCATAGTGTTTGATCGAGTTGCCGGGCCAGCTATCATCAAGCTGGCAGAAGCAATTGCCCAAAGAGGTGTTATTTTTCAATATGGATCGATAAGTAGCGAACCTACGCCACTAACTCTATTTTCCGTATTAGCTAAGCAACTCACCATATGCAGCTATACATTATTTGAAATAAGCTCCAATCCACAACGCCTAGTACGCGCTAAAGAATTTATTCTTAAAGGCCTTAGCGCTGGTAAGTTGAACTTAGTGTAGCTAAAATTTTCCCCCTTTAAAAAGTAGTCGAAGCCCATCATTAAATGGAATCTAATCAGCAAACAGGAAAAATTGTGTTGAATATCTAATTTTACTAATTTTTAACCATTAATATCAATACAGCAAAGCTTTAAGCAAAAAATTGTGGTAGTCCTTTAAAATAGTAGTAGCCCTTTAAAATAAATGAACCATTAGGAGTAAATTATGAGTAAAGTGATTAGTTACGCGGCACATTCCCCCAAAGAAAAATTAGCACCATTGCATATTGAGCGTCGTGAAGTAGGCGCTAAAGATGTGCAAATTGAAATCTTATTTTGTGGCGTGTGCCATTCTGATCTTCATACTGCACGTAACGAGTGGCAAAACGCAGTTTACCCTGTTGTGCCAGGGCACGAAATAGTTGGTCGCGTAATAAGCGTTGGTAAAGATGTTAAAGTATTCAAAGTGGGAGATTTAGCCGGTGTTGGTTGTTTGGTAGATTCATGCCGTGTTTGCCCAGACTGTATTGATGGCCTAGAGCAATATTGTGATGGTGAAATTTTTACCTACAACAGCGAAGATAAGCATTTTGGCGATGGTAAGAGTGGCAAAATGACTTATGGTGGTTACTCCAACCAAATAGTAGTGGATGAACATTTTGTATTGCGTATTTCAGATAAGTTAAATTTGGCTGCGGTAGCGCCTTTATTATGTGCAGGCATTACGACTTACTCGCCGCTAAAACACTGGAAAGTGGGACCTGGTACCAAAGTGGGTATTGTTGGTTTAGGCGGCTTAGGCCACATAGCGGTTAAGTTAGCGCATGCAATGGGTGCGCATGTTGTGGTATTTACTACTTCAGCCAATAAATTAGCAGACGCTAAACGCTTAGGCGCGGACGAAGTCGTAAACTCTAAAAATCCAGATGAAATGCAGGCGCATCTTAAAAGCTTTGATTTTATATTGAATACAGTCGCAGCTGCACACAACCTTGATCTGTTTACCGAGTTGTTAAAACGAGATGGTACTATGTGTTTAAACGGCGTACCAGAGCATTCTCATCCATCACCCAGCATATTTAACTTAATATTTAAACGCAGACAAATTGCTGGCTCGCTAATTGGTGGTATTAAAGAAACGCAAGAAATGTTGGATTTTTGTGCCGAGCATAACATTACCTCTGATATTGAAATCATCGCGATGAAAAACATTAACGAGGCCTATGAGCGCATGATCAAAGGTGATGTGAAATATCGTTTTGTGATTGATATGGCAACGCTTGAAAGTTAATTTCATAAACGCGCGTCAACTGCTCTAGCAGATGATGCTAAAACAAAAAAGGGCACTGTAAAAAAAGTGCCCAGCTCCATACCTGATTGGTGCGCCCGGCGGGAGTCGAACCCACTACCTTCGGCTTCGGAAACCGACACTCTATCCATATGAGCTACGGGCGCACTTCTATTATTATAGCAAATGCAATGCGTTCATCTGACAAATACCAGCCAAAATAGGTATAAGAGCGTTTGTAATGCACAATAACTATGCATTTTTATGTGCTTTTTGGTACTAATCTTTAACTATTAGGTATAATTTTATACTTTAATGTATCTACGGAAGTTTACTGCGATGAGTAACAATGATAAAGAGTATAAAGGGTCTACTTTTTGGCAATTAATGATTGCGATTCCAGGTAGTATTTTAGGATTTACATTACTAATCTCCTTGTTAGCCAAAAGTCTAGGCCCAACGGCCGAAGCTCCAACTTTAGCTCCTGCAGCAGTAGCTGCAAAAGTAGAAGGGAACATAAAGCCAGTAGCTGAGGTGGCTTTAGCATCTGCAGACAAGGGTGCGCACGTGAATAAAAGTGGCGAAGAAGTAGTTAAATCTGTATGTTCAGCGTGCCATAGCGCTGGTCTAATGGGTTCACCAAAAATTGGTGACAAAAGTCAATGGGGTCCACGTATTGCCCAAGGCTATGAAACATTAGTGAATCATGCGATTCATGGTGTGCGGATGATGCCTGCTAAGGGCGGTAATCCAGATTTAACTGATGGTGAAATTGCCAATGCAGTTGCTTACATGGCGAATAAAGCGGGAGCAAATTTTACTGCACCACCAGCGGATGCGTCAGTTACTAAAGTAGAAACTCCAGTAGCTGTTGATAAAGTAAGTGATAAATCAGCAAAAATGGTCACACCAGCTAAAAAAGACGCAGTGTATGTAGATCAAATGACGACAACAGCATCAAAACCCGTTGAGAAAACTGAGCCGGTTAAATTAGCTGTAGCAGAACCGCAAGCTGTTGAGAAAACTGAGCCGGTTAAAGTGGCGGCATCAGGTAAGTCTGGTGAGCAAGTATTTAAAGCTGTGTGTTCTATGTGTCATGCTACAGGCTTAATGGGTTCACCTAAGTTTGGCGATAAAGAAGCATGGGCACCACGTATTGCACAAGGTTACGATACATTAGTTGATCATGCTATCCACGGTGTGCGTATGATGCCAGCTAAAGGAGGCAACCCTGGCTTGTCTGATGATGAAGTAGGTCGCGCAGTGGCATACATGGCAAATGAAGCTGGTGCAAACTTTAAAGCTAATTAATATTAAGTAAAATAATGTTATTGCGCGCCTGAGCTAGATTGATCTTCAGCTCAGGCGTTTTTCATTTATACTTTGTATCATGGCAATTTACGCAATTGGCGATATTCAAGGCTGTTTTCACGCTTTTACCGCGTTGTTAGCACGCATTAAGTTTAATCCTAAACAAGACCGATTGTGGTTAGTAGGAGATCTAATTAATCGCGGTAGTGGTTCGCTTGAGCTATTGCGCTGGTGTTATGCGCATCATAATGTCGTGAATGTAGTGCTGGGAAATCATGATTTACATACCTTGGTTGTTGCTCACGGCTTTGTGCAACAGCACAGAAGCGATACATTAGATGCGTTATTAAAAGCACCCGATTGCAATGACTTGTTGGATTGGTTACGCCATCAATCGCTTATTCATTATGAGCATGGCTATGTTATGGTCCATGCTGGTCTCTTACCACAATGGACTATTTCGCAAGCTTTGTCTCTGGGTGCAGAAGTTGAAGCAGTATTGCGCCATGATAATTATCGTCAATTTCTAGTTAAAATGTATGGTAATTTGCCTAATCAATGGCATGATGATTTAACTGGGATTGACCGTTTACGCGTCATTACTAATGCCATGACACGCCTTCGTATTTGTACGGAAGACGGCGTGATGGAATTTAAATTTAAGGGTGAACTAGCTGATATTCCAACTGATTATTTGCCTTGGTTTGATGTGCCAAATAGAAAATCTAAAATGGATACTATTATCTTCGGGCATTGGTCTGCGCTATCTTCTCAACGAGAGCGTTTGCAGCAAAGACAAAATTTATATGCACTGGATACAGGCTGTTTGTGGGGTGGCAAGCTAACCGCTTTTTGCTTAGAAACTAAAGTAATCATGCAGGTGCCTAGTTCCCCGCAAGATGCTCATTTAACAATTGTGCGTTAAAGATTTAATTTTTTGGTGATGAGGTTATGTACGTGATATGCGAGTGTTCTGCGATTTTGATCTTTAGTTGAAACTGGTGCTAAAAAATGAATGTTGACAATAGGCGATTTGATTGCTAAAGCCTGCTGCATTGATTCCTTTAATGTGGTATCTCCCGCATAAGCCATCTCTGTATTAATACCGCCATTGGCTAATGGGTAACTAATGGCCACAGGATAGATGGATGTTCCGGAGCGAATAGACGCCTCAATCAGGCTGCTTTTAAACGGCAGAACGCTTGTGCCATCGGTCGTTGTGCCTTCTGGAAAAAAGCATAAACGGTCACCTGCTTCAAGGCAGGCGCTAGTGATATCGACGATACGTAAAGCATCTTGTTTTTTAGCACGATCTACAAACAAAGTATTGACTCGGCTTGCAAAAAATCCAAAAATTGGCCAATGGCGAATATCTGACTTTGCTATGTAGCGCAATGGAATCACGCTGTTTAGCACATGAATGTCTGCCCACGAAACATGGTTGGCAATAATCATGGCATGTGATAAATCGTCTGGTGGGATATCACCGCTTACAATCACTTTGATGTTAAATGCTGCCAGTAATTGCTGGCACCACCAACGGATAAGCTTGTATCTATATTTTTTGTTGACAATAGGCAACAATAGACCTGCAATTATAAATCCAGTAATAGTGTGCAATACAACGCGGGATATTCGAAAAACACGGGTTATTTTAGTCGTTTTTGTTAAGTTCACTTTTACGTCTGAAGTATGGGAGTTAATAAAAAACTGGTGCTTATGCAAGCTCGCTAAGTTAATTGCTAATTTAACACAAAAATGAAATAGCAAAAGAGTCCTTAGTGTTAACTTGTTATTGAGATGTAATTTCACATATCAATTTATTTCATAAAATGTGCTGCATATCGCGGATTAATTCTTGATAAAGGCAGCATCACTAACATGTCGGCAGTGTTGAAGTAAGGATCCCATGCTGGGGCTCCACAAATATAAGCACCAAGTCGTAAATAGCCTTTGATGAGTGCAGGGCAAGTTACCTGCATATCACTACGTAGTGCAGTGATAGGTAACGGATTGTGTGCAAATACACGATACTCCTGCGGAGATAAATACTCGTCTTTAATCAGATTAAATAAGCTGGCTGCGGCATGGCCACCATCTGACATTGGTATGCTGCCGCAACCAATCATATATTCGTAATTATGCATTTGCATGTATTTTGCAAGTCCAGCCCACAACATCGTGATGGTGCCACCACTTCGATAATCTTGGTGTACACAAGCACGGCCAACTTCTACCATGCTGCAAAATAAATGTTGTAAGCGAGTCAAATCAAATTCGCCTGCAGAATAGTAACCGCCGGCTTCATTAGCCATTTGTGGACTTAAGATTCGATAAGTACCAATCACTTGATGTGTATCACTATCACGAACTAATAAATGGTCACAAAACTGATCAAAACCATCAATATCTAAACCATCAGTGCCAGAAACTTCTGCACCCATTTCTTCAGAGAATACTTTGTAGCGTAAACGTTGTGCCTCCGCTATTTCAGCAGGATTGCGTGCCAAACTTACATACAAACGTTTTTTTGCACGAAGTAAATCTTTAATGGATTGTTTTTCTAACATTTTAGAGCCTCTCCTCATCGTTTTTTTATAACCAATGAGATAAGACTTTAAAAGGGTTTAATGAACAATTGATGTCAAAGGAATGACAAAATGATGACGTTAAAAGGGATAGCAGATATAAATAAGCCGCTAGTATTTGCTAGCGGCTATTCAAGATGGGTAGATTTTTATCGTTTAATGAGTCACGCGAGTGGTGCTACCATTTTCAACTAAACGTACTTTTTCACCTGGGTGGAATTGCTCATCGGATTCTTGCACAACAGCAACCAAACTGCCTCCGTCTAATTTAACGGTTATTTCCAGCGCATCTTTACGAGTCAGCCCCTCTTCTGCGGCTGAGCCCGCTAGGCCACCCGCCACTGCACCAATAATAGCAACAATAGCGCTTCCTTTACCTCGACCAACTGAACTACCTGCAATCCCACCAATTGCACCACCAGCAATTGTACCTACAGGGCTTTTTGTGCCTTCTAATTTTACTTGGCGCACACTTTCTACTACCCCAGTTTTAATTGTTTGTATTTTGCGTGCATCATCACGACTATAAACGCTACCAGAATTAGAGCTTGCACATGCAATTAGCAGGGTAGTCAAAACGGATATAATTAAAATTCTATAAAATCTCATGTTATAGCTCCTCGTGTAATAAATGCTCAGTAACCTAATAACGACTACTTAATTATCCTGTCATTAAGTTAATTTCTTTTGACAGATATTTCTTGCAAAAGTGCTTGGCTGTAAATATATTCAATGTCTGCTCGTGTCGACTTGTGATTTTGTCCACCTCGGCTACTAATTTTGATCGCACCCATGGTAGAGGCTAATCTGCCACAAGTTGGCCAATCCCAGCCGTGTGCAATCCCATATAATAAGCCTGCGCGGTAAGCATCGCCACAGCCTGTCGGGTCAACTATATCATGTGCTTTGACACATGGAATATCAAAAATTTGACCATCTGCATAAATTGTAGAACCTTCACTGCCTAATGTCACTATTAGTGCTTTAACTTTGGTAGCTAGCGCCTTTAGGGTGAGTCCGGTTTTATCTTGTAATAATTGAGCCTCGTAATCATTAACAGCCAGATAACTCGCCATTTCAATAAACTTTAGTAGCTCTGCACCATTGAACATCGGCAGACCTTGTCCGGGATCAAACAGAAATGGGATGCCTGCTTCAAAACATTCGCGCGCATGTAAAAACATACCATCGCGACCATCTGGAGCAATCACTGCTAGCGTTACATCTTTAGCGTCTTTAACGCTGTTTTGGTGAGACTCCACCATCGCGCCCGGGTGAAAAGCTGTTATTTGGTTATCATCAATATCCGTTGTAATAAAAGCCTGCGCCGTAAAGCTATTAGCAATAGTTTTAATATGGGATGTATTAAGATTATTGGTGTTTAGCCAGTTAGTGTAGTTGCTAAAATCTTCACCAACCGTCGCCATGATTAAGGGCTTGCCTTCAAGTAATTGCAGGTTATAGGCAATGTTGCCAGCAGTGCCGCCAAACTCACGACGCATTTCAGGCACATAAAAAGCGACACTTAAAGCATGGATTTTTTCGGGTAGAATATGGTTTTTGAATTGGTCTTGGAACACCATGATAGTGTCAAAAGCGAGAGAACCGCAGATAAGTGTATACATAAAAAAAGCGAGCTTGGCTTAAGTTGAAATACACAACATTATCCATAGCTTTGCTTTGTAAGCAAGTAATAAAAAGTGATGTGAAAACGCGGTTGATATTTAATTAATAATATTAAAGCTATAAGCTGCTTTATTGCTTTATTGCTTTATTGCTTTAAGGCACCATCAATCAAAATTTTTGCAGCTTTTTTCGCGTATTTGATTGCACCAGAGCCTCGTTTCATTTGTTCGGCCTGTACAGCACCTTCAAACAACATGGATAGTTGTAATGAGATGCCTTCAACATCTTTAATTCCGGCTTGAGTAGCTAAATCTTGAATGTACTGTTTAAAATCTCTTGATTGTTCTGATGAAAGCTTATGAATTGCATTTTCTTCATTAGGAAACTCAGCAGACGCCTTAATAAAGGCCATACCACGGAACTCTGGTGCTGTTACCCACTCTTCGATAAACTCAAAAAGTTTTTGTATTTTTTCAGATGGTTTTTTGCTATTACTGCTTAGTTTGTTATTTAACCAACTTTGAAAATCCTGATGGCCTTTATTCAAAACCTCTAAAACAAGCTCTTCTTTGCTATTAAAGTACTTATATAGCGTCATTTTGGTTGTACCCGCTACTGCAACTATAGTATCAACACCAGTCGAGTTGATCCCCCGCGTTTGAAAAAGATCGGTAGCAACGAGCAGAATCTTGTCTTTTAAGATTGACATATATATTATCTTAACATTAAGTGATATGAATTTATAAATAAAAACTTAAAATAATATATACAGACCTGTATATTATTGTGTAATATATTGTTAGTTAGTTGGTAATAAGTATGCATATAAATTAATATTTAATGACTAAATTCATGATGTTAAAATTTATGTGACTTAATTTTTTTAATAGTACAAAGTACAGTTTTGTATACATTGCATATGTTTAAATAGGAAACTTAACAAGGTGGCTTGTTTAAATGTTACGTGGTTGATGTATATTTTTAAATAATTTTTGGAGTTTTATGATGAAACAATTTTTTTTGATGTTATCAGTAGCGGTTTTAGGATTTACAAGTCAAGCTCAAGCGCATGAATCAGTTATTCATGTAAAGAAATCAGTCAATATTAATGCTTCAGCCGATGTGGTTTGGGCAAAAGTCGCTAATTTTGGTGATTTGGGCGCATGGCATCCAGCCGTTGCAAAAACTGACATTGTTGAGGGTAAAGATAACAAAGTTGGTGCAAAACGTGAATTAACTTTGCAAGATGGCGGAAAAATTAGTGAAACCTTGACGGCTTACAATGCTAAGAAAAGAACAATGAGTTACATTATCACTGACGGTGTATTGCCAGTAAGAGATTATTCAGCCGTAATTACAATTAAATCTGCTGGTAAAAATAAAGCAATTGCTACTTGGTCAGCTAATTTTAAACGTAAAGATCCATCAGCAACACCTGCTGCTGGTCAAGATGACAAAGCAGCTAAAGATGCTATTGCAGGCGTATTTGATGGTGGCTTAAGTAATCTTAAAAAAATAATAGAAGCAAATTAATTTAATAAATACGTTATTAAGTAATTTAAAAGGGCTGATATCAATCAGCCCTTTTTTTGCTTACTACGAGTATATTCAATTAACTCATAGAATTTTCCATCAGCATGGGTGTGTAGTTGCAGCGAACTTTTTGTAGTATTTGCAAAATTATTTTTTGGTCAGCAACTTTACTGGAAATATTGCCGCCAATAATATTATCAATGTATACCGCTTTAAATGAGTCAGGAAGTTGAAGTGCTTCTGGGAACTGGCAATTACCTTTACGCATATGCTCTAAGGTAGCAAAAAGGGCTGCAGTTTGTTCTGGGCTAGCGATAGTTTGACTGACGATTTGTGGTGTTATTGCGGCATTGAGTGTGATAGTTTTTGTAGCAGGCTTAATGGCTAACAAACTGTAAGATTTGGAGTTTAAGTGCAGTCTATTGGGCACTAACACGCTGCCAACGGTAACAGCAATAATAAAAAAACTTGCTACGATAGCGTAAGCAGATGATTTTTTTAGGTGAAACTCTTGTTTTGTTTGTGCAATAATCAAGGCTTGTGCAGCGCTTTTAGCATGCATAAAACATTCCGCGTGTTGAACGCGTAGAGCCTCTTGAATTGCCGCCAGCAACATGAAATAAAGTTGATGCGCTAGCATGGCAGGTTCTTCTGCCCCAGCAAGTGCCGCTTGCTGTGTAAGGTAATGCTCTAATGCACTTGAAATAATTTGCGACTCTTGTTTTTGTGTTAAGTCTGTCTGAATGTTGTTTATTACATTTGGTGCGTTTAGCCAATCCTTAAGTGTGTCAAATATGCTTAGTAATCGCCCTTGTGGTGTTTTGCTCGACTTTTTGAGCATGTTGATTAGCCAGTCTGAATTGAGAATTTCCATGAGCAGTCACTAATTAAATAAATAACTCATTTAAAAAGGTTTTACTTCTACTAAAATAATAATCGCTACCAAGACTAATACAGGCATTTCATTTAGCCAGCGAAAAAAAACATGGCTATGTTGATTACGATTATATTTAAAATCAATCAGTAGTTTGCCGCAATAAATATGGTAAATGA
Organism: Methylophilaceae bacterium; assembly: GCA_043788445.1. Taxonomy (GTDB): domain Bacteria; phylum Pseudomonadota; class Gammaproteobacteria; order Burkholderiales; family Methylophilaceae; genus JACMMS01. The sequence goes on along the minus strand of JAYVTW010000063.1, from coordinate 3,992 downwards.
CCAATGATAAAACTAATGCTAATTTGGCATGTAACCAGCCTCCTGTAATGCCATAGCCTTGCCATAACCAAACACCAAAAATGATGGTTAAGATGCAGCCTGGCGTCATAATGCCGTAAAAAAGTTTGCGTTCCATTATTTTGAAACGTTCATGACTAATGCTATCGTCAGCCATAGCGTGGTAAACAAAAAGTCGTGGCAAATAAAACAATCCCGCAAACCATGTCACCATAAAGATAATGTGTAATGATTTAATCCAAAGCATGCTTAAGTTTTCCTAATTGCTTTTTACAATTTCAGCATCAAGCTGATGATGTAGCTGAGTGAAATTGAGTTCACCAATGTTATGGCGTAATAAATTACCTTTTTTATCATAGATAAACGTCGTGGGCACTAAGGTGACTTTGCCAAATTTTTCCTGCATTTCACCGAACCCGTCTTGCATCACAGGGAAGGGTAGGTTTTTCATTTTAGTGTAATTCAAAACTTGTGCTGGAGGGTCATAAGGCATAGTCACGGCAATTAGTTCAAACCCCTTGTCTTTATAACGCTTATAAGTGTTCACTAGTTCTGGCATCTCTTTGATGCAACCTGGGCAATCGGTCGCCCAGAAATTTACCAGCACTAATTTGCCTTTTAATGAGGACATAGCAATTTTTTTCCCATCTATAGTAGTGAAAATTACATTGGGCGCCTGTTCTTTATGCGATAGCAATAAGGTTAAAACGCCTAATAAGCTAATAATGGCAAGAGGTATAGTTAATTTTTTTAATAATGAACCATTCATTATATTTATCCGTTGATGACTACTTATCTGAAAATATTACAATAAAATAACAAGACATTATTTTATTAGATTATTAAACTAATCAATAGCATTGCTTTCAATTTATACTTGTATATACTATTTATCTGTAACCACCATAGAACGGTTGTCGATATTTGCTTGTCTAGTGCATGTTATAATATATTATTGTTTATTCGTAAAGCTAAACATTACTCTCAATGAACGCACCTCTTAAAGTCGAGCTCCTAGACGAGCCTTTACCCACCACGCGTTTGCGTGAAATTCCCTACAACTATACTTCATTTTCTGACCGTGAAATTGTTATTCGGTTTCTTGGTGAGCATATGTGGCAAATACTCAACGAACTACGTAATAAGCGTAAAACTGGACGCTCGGCGCGTATGTTGTTTGAAGTGCTAGGTGATTTGTGGGTGGTATCACGTAATCCATATTTGCAGGATGATTTACTGGACAATCCTAAACGGCGCAAAGCTTTGGTGGATGCGTTACACCACCGTGTTGCAGCGATTGATGAACGAAACCTGATGGTTGATGGTGGTGGGAACGAAAAAGTCACAGCTTTGGTAGCTGCAGCTAAAAAAGCTATTGAGGCTTTTGCAGAAGAGTTTCGCCATACTTACGATTTACGTAAAAAAGTATTGGCAAAGCTGAGCAAATTAACCCGAAAAGATAATATTCAATTTGATGGTTTAGCGCGTGTTTCACATGTGACAGATGCTACTGACTGGCGGGTTGAATATCCATTTGTAGTGCTAAACCCAGATACTGAACGTGAGATTGTCGCACTGGTGCGCGCTTGTATTGAGTTAGGGCTTACTATCATTCCACGCGGAGGTGGTACTGGCTATACAGGGGGTGCGATTCCGCTAACTAAAATGTCCGTAGTCATTAATACAGAAAAACTAGATCAACACAGCAGCGTGCAAATGCGTACCTTGCCAGGTGTTGCAAGGCAAGTTGCGATAATCGAATGCGGTGCTGGCGTAGTAACACGTCGCGCGATGGAAGCGGCGTCTGAGGCAGGCTTAGAGTTCGCTTGCGACCCAACCTCAGCTGATGCAAGTTGTATCGGTGGGAATGTGGCAATGAACGCAGGTGGTAAAAAAGCCGTTTTATGGGGCACAGCTTTAGATAACCTTGCCTCATGGCGCATGGTGACGCCAGATGCGACATGGTTAGAGGTTGAACGACTCGACCATAATCTTGGCAAAATTCACGATATCCCAATAGCGCGATTTAAAATCAGCCGTTACCTTGCTGATGGTAAAACTCAGCAATCAGAACCTGAAATTTTAGAAATTCCTGGACCTAGCTTTAGAAAAGTGGGTTTGGGTAAAGATGTAACGGATAAGTTTTTAAGCGGTTTGCCTGGCATTCAAAAAGAAGGTTGTGATGGTTTAATTACCAGCGCTACATTTATTTTGCATCGTATGCCAAAACACGTACGCACCGTCTGCATGGAATTTTTTGGTAATGTTGCCAATGCGGTACCAGCGATAGTGGAAGTCAAAGATTATTTAGATGGCACATTGGGCCGTGAGTACGGTGCAGTTCTGCTTGCAGGTTTGGAACATTTGGATGAGCGCTACGTAAAGGCGGTAGGATACACAACTAAAGCCGCACGTCAGCAACGCCCCAAAATGGTATTAATTGCCGACATAGCTAGTGATGACGAAAACGCTGTCGGTGAAGCTGCATCAACCATTGTGCGCTTGTGTAATCAACGTGATGGCGAAGGTTTTGTTGCAGTATCAGCGGAAGCACGTAAAAAGTTTTGGTTAGATCGCGCACGTACCGCTGCGATTGCCAAGCATACCAATGCCTTTAAGATTAATGAAGATGTGGTGATCCCATTGCCGCGTTTGGGCGATTACTCTGATGGTATTGAGCGTATCAATATTGAGCTTTCAATCAACAATAAGCTTAAATTGTTAGATGCCTTAGATGCATTTATTCAAGGTGATTTGCCACTACAAGTTGACGAAGATGGTAATGCTGATGTGCAATCTGTCAAATCAAAACAAATCATTGCACTGCAATTGTTGCATGATGTACGCAATCGTTGGAGTTTAGTCTTAAATCATTTGGATTCACCTTTAACGATACTCGGTGAAGCAGGCAAGGCATTTAGTCAATATGAAAACGTATTTCGTGCTCTGCAATCATATGATTTGCGTGTGTCATGGAAGCGTGAATTAAAACGCCCATTACAAGATATCTTTAGCGGTCGTGAGTATCAAAAAATCTTAAATGAATTGGATGTCATTCACAAAACTGTGTTAAAAGGGCGCGTATTTATTGCGCTGCACATGCATGCGGGTGATGGTAACGTGCATACTAATATCCCTGTGAATTCAGATGATTACGAGATGATGAAGGCTGCGCACGATGCTGTTGAACGCGTGATGAATTTGGCCAAACGTTTGAACGGTGTAATATCTGGCGAGCATGGTATTGGTATCACCAAAATGGAATTTTTAGACCAAGAAACTATTGATAGTTTTGCCGCCTATAAGCGTAAAGTAGACCCTGAGGGGCGCTTTAACAAAGGCAAGCTAATGATGGGTTCTGGGCTGGAAAATGCCTATACACCGAGCTTTGGCTTGCTAGAGCAAGAATCAATTATCATGGAGCAATCTGCTATTGGTGAAATTGCCGATAGTATTTCAGATTGTTTACGCTGTGGTAAGTGTAAGCCAGTATGTACTACACATGTGCCTCGTGCTAACTTGCTTTACAGCCCACGCAATAAAATTTTAGGTACTTCACTACTTATAGAGGCATTTTTATACGAAGAGCAAACGCGTCGCGGCATCTCACTCAAGCATTTTGATGAGTTTAACGATGTAGCTGATCATTGTACGATCTGCCATAAGTGCCTTAATCCATGCCCGGTAGATATCGACTTTGGTAATGTTTCTATTGCCATGCGTAATTTTTTACGTGAACAAGGTAAAAAGACATTTAATCCTGGCACTGCGGCGGGCATGGCTTTCCTTAATGCTAAAGATCCTCGCACTATAAAGATATTGCGTGGCGTGATGATAGGTTTTGGCTACAAGGCTCAACGCTTTTCTAATAAAGTTGCGAAGAAATTCGGGCTGTTGAAAGACAAAATTCGTCCGCCGTCAACAGTAGGTAAGCCTGAAATTAAAGCGCAAATCATTCACTTTATTAATCGCCC
>JAYVTW010000062.1:0-2811 GCA_043788445.1 Methylophilaceae bacterium | reverse complement strand
AAGAATTACCGAGGCGTGTTGCTAGTTCTAAACCACCTGCACCACCGCCAACAATGACGATATGGTGCAGGGGTAAGTTTACTTGTGTGTTATCTGCTGTATTTACCTGCATAAAACCCTTTTAGTCTATTACGATTCGTTACCTGTTAGCTTGCCTTGGCTACGAATCCATGCAATCACTTTTAGTAACTCATCGGGCGTAATACCATTTTTCGGATCTGTAGGGTCCATGAGGCCGATACCTTTGGCACCCATACCGCCGTTAGTACCATGCCAAACTGTTTCAAACATACCTTTGTTTGTTGCATTTTTTGGGTAATGAAAATCTGGACCAGTTAAATTAGGGCCAACTTGGCCTTTAGCTTCTGGACCATGACATTGCGTACATGAGTAAAGATTAAAAATCTTTTTGCCTTTGGCTTCTGCGTCTGCATTACCAACATATGGGTTTTTACCTGTAGCCAAAAATTCTTTTGCCGCTGGTGTATCAAAAAGCGCCTTATCAATAGTTAGCGGTGAGCTATCTTGTGTCGTTACAAGCGTAATTGCAGGGCCATCACTACTTGCTTTTGCTGCACCAGCAGATGAAGTTCCTGATGTTTTACTGCATGCCGCTAAAGCGGATAACATTAATGCTAGAACTAAGCTAATTTTAAATTGTTTCATTTGCATCTCCATACGTTCATCTAATTGATATCGTTTTGTAATATACATCATAAATAAAAACGGCTACTGTTATTATACAGTAGCCGTTTTTTTAACTAAAGCTTAATTAAAGCAAATTTAAGTTAGTGCTTAGTTGCCTGTTACGCCACCTTGTGAGCGAATCCAAGCAATTACCTTTAGTAACTCATCTGGTGTAATACCGTTTGTTGGATCTGTAGCATCCATAAGGCCTACACCTTTAGCACCCATACCGCCATTAGTACCGTGCCAAATAGTTTCAAACATACCTTTGTTTGTTGCATCTTTGTCATATCTAAATGTAGGGCCAATCAAACCTGGGCCAACTTGACCTTTAGCTTCAGGACCATGACACTGTGTACATGAATAAAGATTGAATATTTTGTGGCCTTTTGCTTGAGCTTCGGCATTACCGATATAAGAATTTTTACCAGTTTCTAGAAAGGTTTTAGCTTCTGGTGTGTTAAAAAGCTCAGCTGGAATTACTAATGGTGAACCATCTTGTGTAGTTACAAAATTTTGTGCAGCATTAGATTGCGCTGAGAAGAACACGCTTGCCAATGACATCATTGAAACTAATAAAGTTGATTTTAATGCTTTATTGCCTAACATGATTTCTCCTAATATATTCACTTTACGTGTCACATTTAACCAATTGACTGGGCGATCATTCTTTTTCAGAAGCTTGACCAAGCCTGTGTTCGTTTAACGGCTCTTTATTTAATTGGTTGACATGGTGACATTATTAATTCAATGTCACCATCACAAAAAAACAATTTGCCATTTTACTCACTTTTTGTAACTATTGCATCATGTTGAGCTTTAGTTTTTTCTATTTCTTTCATATCTTTACGATAAACTTTCTCTACACTGTCTCCATCAATTACAGCAACATGTGGAATGCCATAGTCGTCTAGGATTTTGAAGATTTTATCTTGATTGCGGTCAAGCGCAGCCTGGATAATTTCCATACGTTCTTTATCTTTTTTACGCACACCAACTGATATATTCCAGTACTCCTTACCTTTTACATTCACATTTTCATATTCAGGAACTGGCACAACCACTAATGGAATTTTCGCTTGTTTAGCAAAGTAACCACCAATAGGGCCCCATAATATAGCGATATCAATATCACCTTTGACTAAGTCATCAATAACAAAACTAGGTGGTAAGTTTAAGTCACGCTGCTGACGGTAAGGGCGTGCATTACCAATTAAATTATGGTCGTTCAGTGGAATGGTAGCTGGACTTTTATCAATAACACCAATAAAGCCTTTTTTTAGATCCGCAGAGTCCCAATCTGTAATATTGTAACCACTTTCTTTACGCCAAATAAAGACATGGCCTGTACGATAATAAGGTTTTGAGGTTCGCATCGAGTCGTTATCTGATGTAGTGCTCATAATAATGTCACAGCGATTAGCGTTAATGGTATTTCTTAAAAAACCCTGACGATCATAAGCAAACGTATAAGCAATTGGCTTGCCTAAATCTGCTGCAAGTAAGGCTGCAATCTTATTCTCAAATCCCTCTAACTTAACGTTTGAATACGGCATGTTGTCTGGATCAGCACAAACCTTGAATTCTTTAAAGTCAGGAACACGCCTGACTTCACCGATACGACCTTCATCAGCATTGAGAGTTGGGATATCTACTTCTTCGGCAATTGCTAGATGAGCTGACATCGCTATACAAGCAACTATACTCAGTTTTCTCAAAATATTTAGTTGCTTTATTCGTTTTAACATCGTTGATTCCTCATCATAAAATAATTATTTTAATTAATTTTGTTACTTAAATTGCTCAAGTAACTTAAAGTCACGTACTACATAGAGTATATCTAAAAATAAAAAGTTCTAATTAATTGTTTGATTAAATTAATAACTTTGAAAGCACCTAAATTAAATCTTATTTTTAGAAACACTAGTCCGACTGTTAAAAGCACACCAAACATAAAAAAACACCCCGACGAATCGGGGTGTTTATATTACTAACTAACGGTTAATACTGTAGTTAAGTCTAGGACTTAATTATAGGCTGAACACGTTTAATGCACCGCCGCCAGGAGCAGCGTTGTATTTAGTTAGTTCAGCATAACCACCAGCAGCACCTAAAGCGTCTGTT
>JAYVTW010000061.1:0-37368 GCA_043788445.1 Methylophilaceae bacterium | reverse complement strand
ATTTTAACGTCTCTTTCATTAGTCATTTTGGCAGCACGTGCATATGGTCGTTGCGTCGTTGATGGAATTACCAGTGACTTTAAAAATATGTACTCTTTTGAATATGCTTGCAGATTAGGTCGCGATATGGGCTTTGATGGCAAATCATTAGTTCATCCTGCGCAATTGCCTTACTGCAACGATGCCTATACGCCGCAATCTAGTGAGTTAGCACATGCACGCGAGATTATTCAAGCACTGAAAGCGGCTAATGAAGCGGGTCGCGGGACTGTGGTAGTCAATGATAAACTAGTAGAACATCATCACGTAAGAGCCGCTGAACACTTATTAAAACTAAGCGAAATGATTGAAAAACTAGAAGAAAGCTATTTATAAAACATGGCTAATAGCATCTCAAAAATAAATTTGGGCAATTATTTCGAAGACTTTCGTCTTGGGCAATCGATTCGCCATGCTACTCCACGGACAATAGGTGAAGGTGAGTGTGCGCTCTATATTGCACTAACTGGTTCAAGACATTTATTGAACAGTTCGCAGCCAGTAGCACAATCGCTGGGTTATAAAAGTCGTCCTGTAGACGATATACTCGCATTTCATATTGCCTTTGGCAAAACCGTACCTGATGTTTCAGTTAACGCTATCGCTAACTTAGGTTATGCCGATGTAAGATTTTTGCACCCAATTTATATCGGCGATACGCTTAGCACCAGCTCTACCGTAATTGGCTTAAAAGAAAACTCCAATGGCAAATCAGGCATTGTCTATGTTCGTTCAACCAGCACCAACCAATTACACCAAACAGTGTTGTCTTGGGTGCGTTGGGTAATGGTACATAAAAACAATCTAGATTCCGCCACTCCAGAAACTTTTGTTCCTGAATTACCAGCGTTTGTCCCAGCCCAAGAGCTCGTATTTCCGGCACATCTTGATGCAAGAAAATTTGATACCACACTAACAGGTGGCACTAATCTATGGGACGACTATGAAGTAGGCGAACGCGTTAATCACCCCGCCGGTATGACTATTAGTGACACAGACCATACATTGGCAACCAAACTTTATCAGAACAATGCGCGCGTGCATTTTGATGATTTAGTGATGCGCAACACGCCATTTAAAAGGCGTTTGATGTATGGTGGACATCTCATTTCCGTGTGCCGCTCACTTTCTTATGAAGGTTTAGAAAATGCTTTAGTAATAGCAGCCATCAATGGCGGTTCGCACTGCAATCCGAGTTTTGGTGATGACACTATTTACACCTGGACTGAAGTATTAGATAAATGGACATTTGCCAATAAAAATGATATTGGTGCATTGCGTTTACGAATGGTGGGTATAAAAAATATGACCCCATCACAAATAAGTGACATTAAAACCAACGGCGCTTACCACCCCAATGTAGTTCTTGATCTTGATTACACTGTGCTAATGCCAAGAAAAACTTAAAATAAACTCAAAGCCGAGGAATAGTAGATTTTAAAGTTAAGGAAATTAAATAGCCATGAGTTTAAATAAAATACATCCTAGCAACGCTTTATTCAGTGGTGAGAAACCATTTCCACTTATTCCCACTTGCGAACATTTTGCCGGCAGTGAGAAACTCATCCTTAAAGCGCTTAGCCTACAAGAAAGTATAGGTGCAGTTTTTGATGTGACATGCGACTGCGAAGATGGCGCTGCATCTGGCCAAGAGCGTGACCATGCACAGATGATAGTAAGTGTATTAAATAGCGACGCTAATCAGTATGGTATGGTTGGCGCTCGCATTCATGATTACACACACCCAGCTTGGAAGGTCGACATCGACATCTTAGTGGCAGGTGCAGGCAAAATTTTGAGTTATATTACTATCCCAAAATGCACAACGCTAAATCAAGCTAGCGAGATGATTGCTTATATTAAGAAAATTGCTAAAGATAATAATATCGATCGCGAAATACCCATCCATATTTTAATTGAAACGCATGGCGCATTAAATCAAGTTCATGAAATCGCCGCGTTACCCTGGTTGCAAGTTTTAGATTTTGGCTTAATGGATTTTGTCAGTGCGCACCATGGTGCCATTCCTGCGAGCGCAATGCGTAGCCCCTACCAATTTGAGCATAAGTTACTCGCCCGCGCTAAAGCTGAAGTCGTTTCCGCCGCTTTAGCCAATGGCGTAGTGCCTGCGCACAATGTGACGCTGGATTTAAAAAATGTAGAAACGACGTATTCTGATGCTTACCGTGCACATAATGAATTTGGTTTTATGCGTATGTGGAGTATTTACCCTACGCAGATTCAAGCAATTGTAGATGCGATGAAACCTAACTTTGATGAAGTCTCAGACGCGGCCAACATTTTACTCGCCGCACAAGCTGTTGACTGGGGCCCAATTCAATATGCTGGTGAGCTACATGACCGTGCTACTTATCGCTATTTTTGGGAGGTTTTGCAAAAAGCAAAATTAACTAATACGCCCATAACTAAAGAGGCGCTGCAAGCATTTTTTTAGTTTATTAAGTAACTTTACTAAGGTTTCGTCATGACAATAAATTCTTCAGGTGCAAGATTTCGCCAAGCACTGTTATTAGAAAAGCCGCTGCAAATTATTGGTGCAATCAATGCCTATCATGCCTTATTAGCGACGCAAACTGGCTACAAAGCCATTTATCTTTCTGGTGGCGGCGTAGCAGCTGGTTCTTTAGGTTTACCAGACCTTGGAATTTCTACTCTTGAAGATGTTCTCATTGATGTGCGTAGAATTACCGATGTAACTGATACTCCATTATTAGTGGATATTGATACTGGATTTGGTGGTGCATTTAATATTGCACGTAGTGTTAAAGCTATCAGTAAAGCCGGGGCTGCGGCAGTGCATATTGAAGATCAAGTTCAAGCTAAACGTTGTGGCCACCGCCCAAATAAAGCTATTGTTAGCATATCAGAAATGGTAGATCGCATTAAAGCAGCTGTAGATGCAAAAACTGACCCTGATTTTGTGATTATGGCACGCACTGATGCTTTAGCCGTTGAAGGCTTACAATCAGCCATCGACCGTTCCTGCGCTTGTGTTGAGGCAGGGGCTGATATGATATTTCCTGAAGCTATCACTGAACTTAGTATGTATCAACAATTTGCAGATGCGGTAAAAGTACCGGTACTTGCCAACATTACTGAATTTGGCTCTACGCCGTTATTTACAGTAGATGACTTACGTAAGGTCGACGTGAGCATGATTTTATACCCACTATCTGCATTTAGGGCAATGAACCAAGCTGCACTAAAGGTTTATGAAAGCATACGCATAGATGGCACACAACAGAATGTACTGGGTTTAATGCAAACCCGTTCCGAGCTTTATGAACACTTAAACTATCACCTATATGAACAAAAATTAGATATGCTATTTAAGATGGAGAAGTAGCATGAATACGTCTGAACAAATGCAAGGCTTAGCACCAAAAAAGAAAAAAGGTGTCGCACTTGGTGGCGTTTCAGCAGGCACTACCGCTATTTGTACCGTGGGCCACACGGGTAATGACCTGCACTACCGTGGCTACAATATTATTGAGCTGGCAAAACATGCCACATTCGAAGAAGTAGCTTATTTATTAATTTATGGTGATCTGCCTAACCTAGCGCAACTCGCGGCGTATCACCAAAAGCTAAAAATGCTACGTGGTTTACCAGCAGCATTAAAAGCTGTACTTGAGCAGATTCCTGCTAGCGCTCACCCAATGGACGTAATGCGTACAGGATGCTCCATGCTGGGATCCGTAGAACCAGAAAATGCATATCGCGATATTGACGCAGCAAAAGCACTAGGCGATAGATTGATTGCCTGCTTTGGCTCTATGTTGCTGTATTGGTATCACTTTAGCCATCACAACAAACGTGTGGAAGTTGAAACCAATGACGACTCGATTGCCGCGCACTTTCTGCATATTTTACATGGCAAAACCCCATCTGAACTGCATATCAAGGCAATGAACGCTTCTTTAGTTCTCTATGCAGAGCATGAATTTAATGCTTCAACATTTACTGCGCGAGTGGTTGCTGGTACTTTATCTGATATGTACTCCTGCATTACTGGCGCGATTGGTGCATTGCGCGGCTCTAAACACGGCGGCGCTAATGAAGCCGCAATGGAAATCATCAAACGTTATAAAAATGCGGACGAAGCCGAAGCTGACATCATGCAACGCATAGCACACAAAGAAATAATCATTGGCTTTGGTCATCCAGTCTACACAATTGCTGACCCTAGAAATGAGTCTATTAAAGAAGTTAGCCGCGCATTGTGCAAAGATAACGGCAATATGACGTTATTTGATGTTTCTTCACGCATCGAACAAACGATGTGGTGTGAGAAAAAAATGTTCCCCAACCTGGATTGGTATAGTGCTTCTACCTATCATATGATGGGCATCCCGACTAGCATGTTTACACCGATTTTTGTGATTTCTCGCACTACTGGCTGGGTTGCGCATGTCATTGAACAACGTATTGACAACAAAATCATTCGTCCAAATGCAGAATATATTGGCCCAGAAAACCGCACTTACGTTTCGCTGAAAAATCGTTAATCCAGTGAAATTATTAGATCATTTTTAGAAGGCTTTTAATGTCTGCACACATCTCGAATGTCCGCCCAGCTCCAGATCAAGTGATTGTTGATATCGCCAATTATGTTGCAAATTTTGAAATCAAAAGCAATGAGGCATTTGATACTGCTCGCAACTGCTTAATGGATACCCTAGGTTGCGGCTTTGAGGCGTTAGATTATCCAGCTTGCACCAAACTGCTTGGCCCAGTTATTTCTGGCACAGTTGTGCCAAATGGCGCAAAAGTACCAGGTACTTCATACCAACTAGACCCTATATTGGCTGCTTTTAATATTGGTGTGATGATACGTTGGCTAGACTTTAACGATACATGGTTGGCCGCAGAATGGGGGCATCCATCAGATAATTTAGGCGGAATTTTAGCCTCTGCTGATTATATATCCCGAAAAAATGTGGCTGAAGGTAGAGTTCCTTTAACCATTAAAGATGTGTTGACTGCCATGATTAAGGCACATGAAATTCAAGGGGTATTGGCTTTAGAAAATAGTTTTAACCGCGTAGGCCTTGATCACGTTATTTTAGTGAAAATTGCCTCTACAGCCGTAGTCACCAAACTGTTAGGTGGCAACAAAGAAGATATTATCAATGCAGTTTCTAATGCATTTGTAGATGGCCAAAGCTTACGCACTTATCGCCACAGCCCCAATACGGGCTCGCGTAAATCATGGGCTGCGGGTGATGCCACTAGCCGTGCCGTACGCTTGGCTTGGATGACATTACAGGGTGAGATGGGTTACCCAAGTGCATTAACTGCTAAAACTTGGGGATTTTACGATGTATTATTTAAAGGCAGTTCATTCAAATTTCAACGTCCTTATAGCTCATATGTGATGGAACAAGTTCTTTTTAAAATATCATTCCCCGCAGAGTTTCATGCACAAACGGCTATAGAGTGCGCCTTAAAATTGAATAGCACCCTAGGTTACAAGTTGCAAACTTTAGAGCAAATCGCTGCGATTGATAAGATCATAATTACCACTCATGAGTCTGCAATTCGCATCATCGACAAAACTGGCCCGCTTGCTAATCCAGCAGACCGTGATCATTGCATACAATATATGGCAGCTATTGGCTTGTTAAAAGGCAATTTAACTGCACAAGATTATGAAGATGAAGTTGCCAGCGACCCACGCATCGATGCTATCCGAGGCAAGATGATATGTTTAGAAAAAGAAGAGTATAGCCGTGATTATCTAAACTCAGAAAAACGCTCTATTGCAAATGCAATTCAAGTGTTTTTTAAAGATGGCACTAAATCAGACAATATCGCTGTGGAATATCCTATTGGGCATCGCCGCCGCCGTGATGAGGGCATTCCAGAACTTGTTAAAAAATTCCAAGTGAATTTAGCACGTAAGTTTGATTTAAAAAAACAAGCTGAGATTTTGGCGCTATGCCTGAACCAGAAAAATCTAGAGAGTATGCCAGTCAATCAATTTGTAGATATGCTCGCTGTTTGAATAGCTAGATCTAAAAACAGTGTAATTCAGCATAAGGTGAGCGACATAAATTTAAGGTAAAATATTAGCTTATTTACTGCAGTATTTTAGCAATTACGCGAAAGCCCCTTATTTATGTCGCTGACGACCCTCAATGCGCTATCACCATTAGATGGCCGCTATCAATCTAAACTTGATCCATTACGCCCTTACTTCAGCGAATATGCACTAATTAAACACCGCGCATGGGTAGAAGTTGAATGGCTTAAAGCATTATCTGCAAATACTACTTTGCAAGAAATAGTGTTATTTAGTGCTGAAACAGTCAAAGAACTAGATATGGCTATTGCAAATTTCAGCGAGGCAGATGCCTTAGAAGTAAAAGCTATTGAAAAATCCACTAATCACGATGTAAAAGCACTTGAATATTGGCTTAAAAAGAAGTTTGAAAGCAACGCCGAAGTAAAAAAAGTGAGTGAATTTATTCACTTCGCCTGCACTTCTGAAGATATCAATAATTTATCTCACGGATTAATGCTGAAGGGTGCACGCGACAATGTCATGTTGCCGTTTCTAAATACCGTGATTGATCGCTTAAAAGAACTTGCAACTCAGTTTGCCGACACTCCAATGCTGTCCCGTACCCACGGACAAACAGCCTCACCAACCACCGTAGGTAAAGAGTTTGCTAATGTCGTGTATCGCTTACAACGCCAACAAAAGCAATTACAAAACAATGAAATATTAGGAAAAATCAACGGGGCTGTCGGCAATTTTAATGCGCATTTGTCCGCATACCCTGATTTTGATTGGGAAAACTTTGCTAATACATTTGTTACCAATTTAGGCTTAACTTACAACCCTTACACGATTCAAATTGAACCGCACGACTACATGGCTGAGCTGTACGACACACTTTCCCGTATCAACACGATTTTTATTGATATTAACCGTGATATTTGGGGTTATATTTCAGTTGGCTACTTCAAACAAAAAGTGAAAGCTGGAGAAATTGGCTCATCAACCATGCCACACAAGGTCAACCCAATAGATTTTGAAAACTCTGAAGGAAATTTAGGTTTAGCCAATGCGTTACTGCGCCACATGGCAGAAAAATTGCCTGTTTCTCGTTGGCAACGCGATTTAACTGACTCTACCGTACTTCGTAATATGGGTGTAGGCTTTGGCTATACGTTGCTTGGTTATGATTCATGTTTACGTGGCTTAAATAAACTCGAAGCTAATTTTGAAAAGCTAGCCACAGACCTCGATAGCAGTTGGGAAGTTTTAGCTGAACCTATCCAAACCGTGATGCGGCGCTATGGCATTGAAAACCCGTACGAGCAACTTAAAGAATTAACGCGTGGTAAAGGCGGCATTAATAAACAATCGTTGCATGTGTTTATAAAAGAGTTAAAGATTCCAGCAGATGCGAAACAATTATTGCTTGAAATGACGCCAGCAAGTTATACAGGAAAAGCGTCAGAATTGGCTAAGCAAATATAAATTAAATTTCAGATATTTCAAAGATGGCTGCATATAAGAGCAACCCAAGATTAGCTATTTTAATTGATGCAGATAATACGTTTAATATAAAACCATTTATTGATGAGTTATTTGAAGAAATTTCAAAAGTTGGTGATGCGAGTGTCAGACGCATATATGATGACTGGGCTGATACGCGCTTAAAGCGCTGGAAAGAAATACTGCCTAAGCATACTAATCAACCAATGCAGTAATTTGCTCATACTACGGGTAAGAATGCTACGGATAGCGCATTAATCATTGATAGGATGGATTTACTTTATTCATCACCTTTAGATGGCTTTTCTATCGTTTCTAGCGATAGTGACTTTACAAGATTAGCAATTCGCTTGCGTGAAGAGGGTAAACTTGTTTACGGATTTGGTGAAGAGAAATTCCTGAATCACTAATTTCTGCATATAACAAATTTACTTACATTGAAATATTGTTAAAAAATGAAACTATTGAATCGAATCAATTGCCTACAACAGAACCTGAAACACTAGCGGCGAAGCCCAAAGTACGTCATAAACAAAAACTTAGTAAGCATACCGTATCAAAAGATAATAATTTAGCACAGCTAGGCGTTAAGAAAACATCTAAAGAAGATGCAATGTATACTAGGTTAGTTGGTCTCATCCGTTCAGAGATTGAAATACTTTCAGATGATGATGTCTTCGCTAATACTGGAAAAATAAAAAACATATTATCAAAAACTACTCAGCATTTGATTCACGCGATTACGGATATCCGAAATTAAGTGATTTAATTAAAACCATTGGATTGTTTGAGCTAGACGTTCCAAAACAACGCATAAAAGACATGAGAAAGAAATGACCGAAATCCTAGTCTTATATTACTCTCAAGGCGGTGCAGTACGTGAAATGGCACAGCTTATTTCTCGTGGTATTGAAAGTGTCAAAGGCATAAATGCTCGGATCCGCACTGTGCCTAAGGTTTCGGCAAATTGCGAAGCAACCGAATCAGATATTCCAGTAAGTGGCGCGCCTTATGTAGAGTTAAAAGATTTGGAAGAGTGTATCGGCTTAGCTTTAGGTAGCCCTACCCGTTTTGGCAATATGGCAGCGCCGATGAAGTACTTTTTGGATGGTACCGCGGGCTTATGGCTCAAAGGTACATTGGTTGGTAAACCTGCCGCAGTATTTACTTCGACTGGCAGCATGCATGGTGGTAATGAAACTACGCTGCTTACCATGATGTTGCCATTGATGCATCATGGCATGCTTATGGTGGGTTTACCTTATTCTGAGCCAACATTGTCTAGCACGCAGTCAGGTGGCACGCCTTATGGTGCTAGCCATATAGGTGGTGCAACAGATGATAAACCCATCACCGAAGACGAACGCAAATTGTGCATAGCATTAGGTAAGCGTTTAGCGGAAACTGCTGTGAAATTAGCCGCATCAATTCCGACCATATGAATCTAGCTTTAACAGCACGGCAGTTTCTACGCAGTACCCACAATGGCATACTTTCCACATTTTCTAGTCAATTTACCGGCTATCCGTTTGGCTCAGTTACACCATTTATACTTGACGAACACGCTCAACCGGTGATTTTAATTAGCTCAATTGCAGAACATACTAAAAACATTCTTGCCAACCCTAAAGTATCTTTGTTGGTATTCGAAGGTAACGACGACTTACAAGCAAGCTCTCGCCTCACACTAATGGGTGAAGCTGTTAAAATTGAATCTATTGAAACTAGTACGGACTATCAAAATCTATACCTACGCTATTTGCGTTACTTTCCACAATCAGCCAGCTATTTTGCAACGCATGATTTTTATTTTTATCGTATTACGATAACACACGCACGATTTATCGAAGGTTTTGGCAAAATGGGTTGGATTGAAGGTCATGAGTTAGTAGGTAGCGAGTTAGCATCAGCCCCTTCATTATTATCAACTCAAGAATCTAGCATCATCAAGCATATGAACGCCGACCATTCAAAGAGTATGACGGCTTATTGCCAGCATTATCATGGTGTAACTGCTATCAATGCTGAAATGTTAGGAATTGATGTTGAAGGGTTTGATGTAAGGACAACATTATCTGATAACAGCACAAAAACGCTACGCTTTACTTTTGACCAGCCAATTTCCGATGCACAATCGGCGAGAGTCGCCTTGGTTGCTATGTCTAAGTTAGACATGAATAAAACATCGTCATGATAAAAACCTTAAACTTAATTAAAGCATTAAGGCTTGGCGCTAGTGTAAGCCTAATTGCCCTTATTTTACTTTGTATTGCTTGGGAGGGTTGGCTTGCCCCACTAAAACCATCTGGTTCACAACTAATCATAAAAGCTGTACCTCTCTTATGCCCTTTATTCAGCATTCTTAGAGGTCATCGTTATACTTATCAATGGGCAAGTATGTTCATTCTACTTTATTTCACCGAGGGCATTGTGCGCGCTTGGGCTGATGTGGGTGTTTCAGCCAGATTAGCTGGTGCAGAAATAATATTAAGCGTGATTTTTTTCACTTGCGCCATTTTTTACGCCAGACTTACGCGTAGCCATAAGAAATCAACCAATCTATCAGCCTAATTTTTTAGTTTAGGCCTTATAATTTAGCTCATGACTACATCGCTAAAAATTCTACTTTCTAATGACGATGGCTACTTCGCGCCTGGTCTCAACATTTTAGCGCAGCAACTCGCTAAAATTGCTGAAGTCACTGTAGTGGCCCCAGAGCGCAATCGCAGTGGAGCAAGCAATTCGCTAACGCTAGATCGACCACTCAATATACGTAAAGCAGCAAGTGGATTTTTATACGTCAATGGTACACCGACTGATTGTGTGCATTTAGCGCTCACAGGCGTAATGGAATCACCGCCGGACATGGTGATTAGCGGAATTAATGACGGTGCCAATATGGGAGATGATACTATTTATAGTGGTACTGTTGCCGCAGCAATGGAAGGCTATTTGCTGGGCATTCCATCTTTTGCATTCTCCATGTCGCAACATAACGCTACTCATTTTGAGTCGGCTGCAAGAATAGCGGTTGAACTCGTACAGCATTACCAAAAAATTGGTTTTACATCACCTACATTATTGAACATCAATGTACCAGATGTCCCTTATGCAAGCCTTAAAGGCCATAAAGTTACCCGTCTAGGCAAACGCCATAAGGCCGAGCCAGTTATAACATCCAAAAACCCACGTGGTGAAACAGTGTATTGGGTTGGTGCTGCAGGCCAGCCAAATGACGGCGGTCCAGGTACAGATTTTTATGCGGTAGCTAATAATTTTGTGTCAATTTCACCTATACAAGTTGATTTAACCAAACACCAACAGTTAGCTGATATCAAACAATGGCTGGGTAAAAAATAGTATGGCATTACTGAATAAACCATCTAAAAAAACTGGTATTGGCATGACATCACAGCGCACACGCGACCGCATGCTATCAAGACTTCGTGAGCAGGGCATTAAAGATGAGGTTGTTTTACATGCTATTAACAGCATCCCACGCCACATATTTGTAGATGAAGCGCTAAGTATTCGCGCTTACGAAGATGTGGCATTGCCTATCGGTTATGGCCAAACCATTTCGCAACCCTATATTGTAGCCCGCATGACTGAAATTCTACGTAATGGTGGTAACCTCAATAAAGTGCTAGAAATTGGCACAGGCTGCGGCTATCAAACTGCAGTGCTGTCTCAAGTAGCCGCCGAAGTCTATTCTGTTGAGCGTATCCGGCCACTAGTCATGAAAGCACTGGACAACTTGCGCTCTCTCAAGTGTAATAACGTTAAATTAGACCATGCAGATGGCATAATGGGGTTACCACAGCTAGCTCCTTTTGATGGCATTATCGTTACGGCTGCGGCTAGTCATATTCCACAAAACTTGCTGGAACAACTCGCAGTTGGCGGGCGTTTAGTGATTCCTGTTGGCACCGACGAGCAAGTGCTCAATTTAATTGAACGTACAGCCACTGAGTACCGCCAAACAGCGTTAGAAGCTGTAAGATTTGTGCCCTTACTTGGTGGCACTAGCTAAAGATAATGGAATTAAAAAAAACATGTGCTTTTGGGTTAACTTTCGTTTTGCAATCACACTTTTAGTATTACTAGGTATCACTGGCTGTAGCAGCAATCCCCCATCGCCTGTTGTTGAGCGCAATCCAAAACCAACCGCAAGTACAAAAATAGTCAAAGTTAAACCAACTACAATCAACAAAGACTGGCGCCCAGATAGCTATACTGTTAAAAAAGGCGATACTCTTTACAGCATAGGTTTGGAGTTTGGATACGATTACAAAGAAATTGCGGTAACCAACAACATCTTTGCACCATATGCTATTAAAGTGGGCCAACAACTTAAATTTACGACGCTTAAAGATAAAGCCGATGCGCTAAAGTCAAGTGACCTTAAGCCTGCTGATACTCAATCAGACAACGGTGTAGTTATTAGACCAATGAAAATTGATACCGTGAGCAACAAGCACGCATCTGACGCACCTAAAACACCTGTGATGATTACTGAGCCAAAGGCAAAACGCGAGCCTTACAGTTTGGAAGCCATGAATATGCCAGATGTTGCATCTGCTGCAACGAAAGTTCCTGATGTGAAGAAACCAAGTACAGATACTAAACCAGACATAAAAACTGAAACAAAAGCTGATACTAAGTCGGACATTGTCAATGATGAAGAACCCGAATGGACTTGGCCAACGAAAGGTAAAGTAATTACAAACTTTAACGAGGCTGGGAATAAGGGCATTGATATTAGCGGCAATGAAGGTCAAGCAATTAACGCTGCCGCAACAGGAAAAGTAATTTATAGCGGATCTGACTTACGCGGTTATGGTAAATTAGTGATTATTAAACACAATAGATCTTTTTTATCGGTATATGCGCATAATAGTAAAATCATAGTAAAAGAAGGCCAGCAGATTATCCGTGGCCAAAAAATTGCTGAGATGGGTAACACAGATAGCGATAAAGTGGCTTTACACTTTGAGATTCGCCAGCAAGGCAAGTCTGTAGATCCAAGCAAATTCTTAACTCAATAAGAATTTATTTATCAATTACTATGCTGCTTAAGAGAGTGTCATGGCAAAAAATATAGAACCAAATAAATACAGTAAAAATGCCAATATTAAAGCAGATACGCCATTTAAAAATATCATAGCGTTTATTGGAGTGTTTCTGATGTTATGTGGCATTGCTGGTCTGGCAGTTGAGCTTTTTAGCCATGCCGATACTTTAAATAATGCTTGGTTTATTAGGCAATATGAACAAACCATTGCTAATCCAATGCGCTTGATTTATTTGCCAGTAATTTTTTTAGCCTACTATATATTAAGTAAAGTGTTTGCCATACCTCAGGGGGGAGAAAAACCCTCGGGAAAAGGCAATTTACTGATGTATATTATGATGACTATTGGTGTTTATTATTTAGTCAGGTTGGGTTTAACAGGCATGATAGGTGCCGTTGATGTAACAAAGTTATTAGATAAAATTTAATTCAGTACTTTAAGATTATATCGCCAAATAAAAATGTATCGCCATGCAAAGTTGATTAAGCTTTTTTTACGACTTTATCTTGCTCTGTATAATACTCACGCACTTGCGACATATCAAAATCACGCGCCCAATTTATCAAAACATCTAAAGCTGGTGCGCCAATTTCTCCTTGTTGCGCATGAATACCCGCCTGTTCGCGAATAATCAAGATGCCAGGGATCTTAGTAACTTCAAAGTACTCGGCAATTTCAGGATCAGCCTCTGTATCCACCATGCCAAATATAATGTCTGGATTTTTAGTTGCGGCAGCCTCAAATACTGGCGTGAAAGAAATACAAGGCTCACACCATGGTGCCCAAAAGTCGATGACGACAAAAGAATTTTTTTCGATAGTGTCTTTAAAGTTAGCTTTGGTGAGCTGCACAACCGCCATAATGTATTTCCTGTAGTTAATCTAAAAAATATAAAATATTTGAGCCTGTATTCTATCAGACTTTATTATGGCATATTGTCTGTGATGACATTTAGGCGATAGAGTTACCCCATGTGCCAGTGTAGAAAAGCTCACCTAATGTACATCTTTTTCTAGCCGCATTTTCACGAGCAAATATCTCACCTTCAATCGTACTAATATCTGCGGGATAGCCCACAGCAACCATTGCCATTAACGTATATTGCTCTGGGATGGCAAATGCTGCCCTTGCTTTGTCTACAACAAAACCACCCATTTGATGGGCCATTAAACCCATACTACTCGCTTCTAAGCACAGGTTTTCTGCTGCAGCGCCTGTATCATATTGTGCCCAACGATTGGGTTGCTGATTATGTTGAAACAAGGTACTTGCACACACTAATAATAGTATGGGCGCATCTTTTACCCACGTTTGATTGCCCGGCACTATACAATCAAAAGCTTGTTGCCATGCTACCAAATTAGTATTTTTATCCCACACTATAAAACGCCAAGGCTCATCACCAAAGCAAGATGGCGCCCAGCGAGCTGCTTCCAGCAATGCGATGGTTTGCTCATGACTCACTTTCTTTGAGGCATCATAAGCGCGACCACTCCAGCGATTGGCTAGCGTTTCGTTGATAGGTACTTGTGTAGTTGCTGGTTTCTTCATGAGGAGCACCTGTGAATGTAAGTTAAATAGTATGTCATTGATTATAAAGATGGGTAATCTATATAGCCTTTTTCTGAACCACCATAAAAAGATTTTGAGTCAGCTTCGTTCAGCGGTGCATCTATTTTATAACGTTCAACCAAGTCTGGGTTTGCTATAAAAGGTACGCCAAAGGCAACTGCATCTGCACTACCATTATGAATGGCGGCATTGCCTCGCGCTTTATCATAGGCAAGGTTTGCAATATAAGCGCCGTTAAAGTTTTGGCGTACTTGTGCAAAATCAATGGTCTCAAAATCACCGCCCCCATGAATTCCACCTTCTACTGTATGTAAATACGCTAGATTATAGGCACTCAATGCTTTAGCCACATAATTAAACAGCGCTTGTGGGTTACTGTCTTTCATATCATTGAATGGATTAACTGGCGAAATACGCACTCCTACTTTGTCTGCACCTGCAACCGCTACAACAGCCTCAGTGACCTCTAAAAGAAAACGTGTACGATTTTCAATACTACCGCCATAAATGTCGTTACGTGTATTACTGCCGTCGCGTAAGAACTGATCTAATAAATAACCATTGGCCGCATGAATCTCCACACCATCAAAGCCAGCATCAAGCGCGCACCGCGTAGCGTGTGCGTAGTCATCAATAATGGCTGGTAATTCTGCCGCCTCTAACGCACGTGGAGTAACAAAATCTTCCAACCCATTATAGGTAAAAGCCTTACCCGCTGGCTTAATCGCTGATGGTGCAACTGGCAAGACATTGTTTGGCAACAAACTTGGGTGGGAAATACGCCCAACATGCCATAACTGCAATACCATTTTTCCGCCTTTTGCATGGACTGCAGCAGTAATTTTCTTCCAGCCAGCCACTTGTGTTGGAGTGTAAATGCCAGGTAATGCGGGATAACCATGTGCCATCGCTGAGATAGGCGTGGCTTCAGTAATAATCAAGCCAGCCGTAGCACGTTGCTCATAATAAGTGATGTTCATTGCTTGTGGAACGCCACCTTCACCAGCACGATTACGCGTCAACGGCGCCATCACCATACGATTACCTAGTGCAATACTACCCAATTTAATTGGGCTAAATAAATCTACTACCATGTGTTTTCTCCAACTGAATTTAAAAAATTAATAACTTTACTGTAACTGATTTGACCTATTTAATCACTTTGGGAACTTGCAACTTAACACCCTCGATTAACAAGGTAATTTCTATGTCATCACCCACTGGCGCATTTGGCTTAAGCGGCCAAGCAAAACCAAAATCAGAGGCTTTTATACCAGTGTGCGCCTCCAACCCCATGCGAGTACCTCCCCAAGGGTCTTGGCCAAAACCTAAAATCTTAAACGGAAAGGTCATTTGTTTTGCTATACCATGCAATGTTAGAGTACCAGTGACTTCGCCTTCGGTCGTGTTTTTCGCAACAATTTGAGTACTCACAAAGGTCATTTTGCTAAATCTCGCAGAATCCAAATACTCTTCCTTTTGAATATGCTCATCGCGTTTTGGATTGCTACTATTGACAGTTAATAAATTGATTTTTGCATCAATACTTGATTTAGATAAATCATTACGATCAATCAAAATTTTACCCGTAATGTCACTAAAGGTACCTGATGTTTTAGAAACTACATGACGAATACTCCAGTTGGCAAAACTGTGCCCATCATCAATGCTGTAAGTCTCTAGGTCTGCCAATACAGATTGACTAAATAGCAAGCTGCTAGATAGAGCCAATGCAATAAGTGTGATGCTTTGTTTCATATTGATCCTTTAAATTTACCTAACTAATCATTACTTATTGAGACGTTGCATATTTTTTTCAACGCCCTCATCTAAATGTTCGACTTTCACCAAGTCACTCGTAAATGGACTATCTTGTGGTTCTTTGTCAGCATTAGTTTGCACTTCTACATGATCATAATCACTGTGATTAACCAAGACGACTTTGCCAACCTATTATCTCTTAATTGGTAAATCAAATAAAATTAACTCTGATGAGTCTGACGCGTCAATCGTAATCGCAATTTGCTTATCCACTTTTGCAGCATCTCCCCCCACTAATATCTCACCATTCAAATTAATCCTACCACTTGCCACTTGAATATAAAGGCTGCGACTTTCCTGCATATCGTATGTCAACATCGTACCTGGTGTTAATTTTGTAGCATAGATATTGACATTTTGATGAATCACTAGAGAGTCTTCACGACCGTCTTGTGACACAATCAAACACCACCGATTATGTTTATCCACATCAGCAAAGTGTTTTTCTTCATAACTTGGGGCTAAATTATCTTCATTCGGCAAAATCCATATTTGTAACAAATGCGCTGCTTCTGTATCTGAAGCATTAAATTCACTGTGCTGGACTCCAGCGCCTGCGGTCATGCGCTGCACATCACCTGGGCCAATGACAGATCCATTGCCTATACTATCCCGATGCTGTAGATGACCACCTAACATGTAAGTGACAATCTCCATGTCTTTATGGGGATGCCTTCCAAAACCCTGTCCACCATCAATGATATCCTCATTAATCACCCTTAGCACAGAGTAACCCATATGTTCTGGATGATAATAACTTGCGAACGAAAATGAATGATAACTATCCAACCAACCGTGATTAGCGTGACCGCGTTCTTGTGATTTTCTTATTGTTATGTTGTGTAGAGCACTGTTAGAAATCATGATAATACTCACTTTCACCCTTTTTAAATTAGGATTTTTAGCAATTTTTATTCAAACAAATTGAATTAATAAACTATAATAACTCCTAAAGTTAATGAGTAAAAGCAAATTATTTTGCACTTGTCATTCAAAATATTTGACCAATATATTATGTCTATTAAACTATCTTTAGAGTCACTCGAAGTACTAGATGCAATTGCTCGTAAAGGCAGCTTCGCAGCAGCGGCAGAATCTCTGTTTCGAGTGCCTTCTGCTGTTACTTATACCGTGCGTAAATTGGAAGAAGACTTAGGCGTAGCACTTTTTAATCGAGCGGGTCATCGCGCAGAACTCACCGAAGCCGGCGCCGAATTGCTGCGTGAAGGTCGTTGCTTACTCAATGCAGCCAGCGAAATAGAATCACGTGTAAAACGCATTGCTAATGGTGTTGAAACTGAGCTGAATTTAGCCGTTACCGATTTATTTAACATCACTGCACTTTTTCCAATATTAGAAAAATTCTATACACAAAATTTTGGTACTCGTTTAAAAATAATTCGTGAAGTCTATGGTGGCAGCTGGGATGCGCTCATTACTGGCCGTGCGGATATTTCTATCGGCGCGCCTGGTGAAGGCCCATCTGGTGGCGGCTACTCAACAACCACTATAGGCGTATTAAAATTTCACTATGCGGTTGCTGCACAGCACCCACTGGCAGACAACCCTGAGCCACTACAAAACGAAGATATTCTGCAATATCGATCGATTTCAGCTGCAGATAGTTCTCGCAACTTAGCGCCACGCACTTCAGGCATATTAACTGGGCAGGATGTATTAACAGTACCCGATATGCGCACCAAATTACAGGCACAAATCGCAGGATTGGGCGTAGGTTACTTACCCAAAGCTTTAGCCGAAGAGTATGCAGCAACAGGTCATTTAATCATAAAAGAAGTAGCTGAGCCTAAGCCAGAAACAACGACTTATATGGCTTGGCGTGGCAAGGGTGGTAAGGCCCAGCAATGGTTACTTAAAGAATTACAACATTTATCATTAGATGATTTGTTGATGTAATACTGGGCATCGTTGTGAATAGCTTAGTTTTATTTTTACAATGTTAGCGCAATGTTGATTATATTTAGCTTTTTATGCCGCAATTTAAGGTAGAAAAATGACACAAGAACAACCCTCGTAAGAATATGATCCAGTTAAAAATTTTTGCTGTTAAATGCATGTACTGGCTTAATAGCTATGCGCATATTGTGATTAGTTTAGCACTTGCCACTTCTGTGTTAATGTTTATCTGGCTATTTTTTGTTGATCTAAAAATGTGGCTTATGCTCACAATTTAGTGCATGGATTTCTTCATGCACGCGGCATGATGATATTATTACGGTCTATCACAGCTTTAATTTCTGCCAAAATTAGATATTTAAGAAGCAGTAAACTTTTAGTCGAAACCTTTGACGAATTAGTACTGATATTATTTTTTAACCAAGCTGATGATGCTAGCGCAAGATGCCAGCCCAGCCATTGAGGAAGTCAGCATTTGGGTTGTGCAATTTTTCTTGGCCTCATCTAAGTTTTATTGCACTGGGTTCAAGCTCAGTCATCTAAAATAAAAAACTATTACATAACAATGAGTTAATCATGAAAGTATTAAATTTTGCAATTACATATGAGTAACAACAATCAAGCTTATAGTCAATCAGCCAAGCTTGTTAACACTATCATTGCTGAAGCGAGTACCGTTATTTTAGGCAAAGAAGAACAAATACGTTTAAGCCTAGCCTGTGTGTTGGCTGGCGGACATTTACTCATTGAAGATTTACCTGGCATGGGAAAAACCACTCTCGCTCACACGTTGGCGCAGGTACTAGGCTTAAGCTTTAAGCGCACACAATTCACAAGTGATTTACTGCCTGCCGATATATTAGGTGTTTCTGTGTTTGATAGAAATACCAGCAGCTTTCAGTTTCACCCTGGCCCTATTTTCACCAATGTATTATTAGCCGATGAAATCAATCGCGCCACACCTAAAACGCAAAGTGCCCTGCTTGAGGCGATGGAGGAAGGCCAAGTAACACTTGAGGGGGAGACCCATCAACTACCTGCGCCTTTTTTTGTGATAGCCACACAAAATCCCAAGCACCATATTGGTACTTTTCCGTTACCAGAGTCACAACTTGACCGTTTTTTGATGCGCATACAACTGGGCTACCCTGATCATGAATCCGAACGGGCATTACTTAAAAACCAAGGTGGTCGAGCATTTGCAAACAAAGTCGAACCTTGTATAGAAGCTGCAACATTACTGCAATTACAACAACAAGTGAGCACCATCCATATCTCTGAATCGCTACTGGACTATCTACAAGCGCTAATTGCTTATACACGTACTCAATTTTCTGTCGCCACCTACGCAGGCGGCTTATCACCGCGGGCAGGATTAGCGTTAAAACAATCTGCACAAGCTTGGGCAATGATGCAAGGTCGTGATTTCGTTATTCCAGAAGATATTCAAGCAGTATTGCCTAGTGTAGTAGAGCATCGCCTACAAGCTAGTAACGAGCAAAATGCTCTTCATACTGGAGCTCAAATCCTCAATAGTGTTCAAATTCCATAAAGCCAGGAAACCCAGTGACTGAAATTGGTTTGGCGAGCATCCTTCACCGCAAATTCTGGTCTAGATGGCTACGCGTGTCAAATGCCCAGCAAGGCGGTTCTGCGCTCATCGGCATTCGACAAATTTACATTTTGCCAACGCGCTGGGGTTTGTTATATGCAGTGATGCTGATTGCCATGCTAGTCGGCTCTATCAACTACAACCTTAGCATGGGTTTTGTGTTAACGTTTTTACTTGCGTCACTTGGTCATTTGTCCATGTTGCATACTTGGCGCAATCTAGTACATTGCCAAGTTCAAGTATTACGCGCTGAGTCGGTATTCGCCGAACAATTGAGCATTTACGAAATCACCATCAGTGATACGAAACAACGGTCTCGCTATGCACTTGTTGCGCAGTTAGATGAACAATACCCTGATGTACAAGATATCGTTTCAAATGTTTCAGGCCATGCAACACAAACATTTAAACTACTGTTAACCACTGCAAGTCGCGGGTGGCTTACCATGCCCCGCATCACACTTTACACGGAGTTTCCACTCAGCTTATTTCATGCCTGGGCTTATGTACAGTTGGATTATCGCTGCTTAATTTACCCAAAACCCAGTGAGCTCGATCTGCTAAAACCGCTATCCCCTGATAGTGGCTCTGGAGGCGAAACTGCCTATACACAAGGTGATGAGGAATTTGCTGGACATAAAACTTACCAAGTGGGTGACTCACCGAACCGCATCGACTGGAAAGCATCTAGTCGCGGCATGGGCATGCTGACTAAGCAATATAACGGCCAAGGTGCAAGCTCAGTTTGGTTAGATTGGGCAGAGTTGGAACACCTAAACTTACAATTGGATCATGAGCAAAAAATTAGTTTACTAACGCGCTGGGTAGTGGATGCCTATGCTACTAATTTGCACTACGGCTTACGCCTGCCCAAACAGACCATACAGCCAAGCAGCACTGCTGCACATTATCATCAGTGTTTATCTGCACTCGCTTTGATGGAATAACATGAGTTTATTTTACGCCATCAATAGAGTTAAGAAACATACACTGTCAAATCCAATGCATCACCAGCAATTACAATGGCTTTTACTTTCTTTGGCTTGGGTGCTGGCGTTGCATGCATCACACTTGCCAATATGGATAAGTGTCACAGTCATACTATTAGCAACGTGGCGTTATCAAATTGAAACCAATGGTTGGAAATTACCCAAGCTTATCATCACAATTCCTGCCACTATGTTGGCGGGTTTAGGTATTATGTTCACCTTTAAAAGCCTGTTCGGTCGCGATGCAAGCTTAGCACTACTGGTTATCATGCTCGGGTTAAAACTGATGGAAACCAGAACCACACGTGATTATATGCTGGTTATAGTATTAAGTTATTTTTTAGTGGCTAATACTTTTTTGTTTAGTCAAAGTATAGCTACGTTCGCATTTACTCTGGCACCGTTGCTATGTATTACGGCCACTTTAATTAGTATTAGCCATCGCAATAGCCCGCTTAGCTGGCAATTCTTACTTAAACTTTCAGGCAGTATGCTATTACAGTCTGTACCTGTGATGTTGATTCTATTTGTATTATTCCCCCGCATTCCTGGCCCGCTCTGGGGCATTCCGGAAGATTCATATAGCAGCATGACAGGTCTGTCTGACTCATTAGATTTTGGCAATATCAGCAATCTTACAAAAAATAGCAGTATTGCTTTTCGTGTAGAGTTTAAAGATAAAATCCCTGCCAATAATCAGCTTTATTGGCGTGGGCCTGTATTGTGGCATCAAGATGGCAGCCATTGGTTAATGAGCAGCCAGAATATTGGCTTACCCAATGAAAAACTCACTACTTTTGGGGATGCAATACCTTATATTATTACGCTAGAACCACATAATCGCAAATGGCTACTTATGCTTGATATGCCTAATATACTACCTGCCAATATAGAATTACAGCCGACACTAACGCACGATTATCAAGTAGTCACTAACCAGAACGTACATACTCGCATTCGATATAGCGGAGTTTCGCACATACAATATCGGCTTGGTGACCAACTCGATAAGCGTGTGCGTGAAATGGCATTACAGCTAAACACTTTTGAAAATCCCAAAACCAAAGCGTTGGCGGAGTCATGGGTTAATAGCAAATTATCAGCTACACAAAAGGTACAAACTGCACTTAACCTATATCGCGATGAGCCTTTTATTTACACTTTATCACCACCGCGGCTGGGCTTGAACAGTATGGATGACTTTTTATTCAATACCAGAAAAGGTTTTTGCGAGCATTACGCAACTAGCTTTGTTTATTTGATGAGAGCAGCTGGTGTGCCTGCTAGGATAGTAACTGGCTATCAAGGTGGCGAATTAAATCCTAATGGCCACTATTTAATCGTACGGCAATCAGACGCGCATGCTTGGGCAGAGGTCTGGTTAGATGGTCAAGGCTGGGTGCGTATTGACCCGACTGCCGCAGTATCGCCATCGCGCATAGATAACGGTATTGCTAGTGCACTGTCAGATGTCAGCGAACTGCCTATATTGGCGCGTCATGATTACCCCTTATTGCGCAAACTATATTTAAATTGGGATAGTGTTAATAATGGCTGGAATCAATGGGTGATTGGCTATAATGAGCAAAAACAATTCGAGTTGCTACGCAAACTGCTTGGTAACAATTACTCGTTGCAAAATCTGCTGCTCTGGCTAATTAGTAGCATTACACTGGCTATGCTTATCATCGCTTATTTCTTATTAAGAACTTCACGTATTTATTTAGATCCCACACAAAAACTATACCGCAAATACTTAACCAAAATGAAGCACGCAAGTTTAGTACCAAGAACTGCTGAGGGTGCTAAAGATTTTGCTGCTCGTGCAGCACTGTTACTTCCTGCACAAACCGAGTGTATAAAAGAAATTGGCGAAATTTATAACGGCTTGCGATATGGCAAAAACTTAAGCGAAGATCAATTACTCCGCCTTAAATATTTAATCAACCAACTCAATGTTAGAAAGTAATATGACCGATGCTGACTACATGCAAATTGCCTTGCAACTAGCTGCAGAAGCTGCTCTCGTTGGCGAAGTACCAGTAGGCGCTATTGTAGTAAAAGGTGGAGTAATTATTGGCCGGGGTGCTAATTCACCAATTACTCGGCACGACCCAACTGCACACGCTGAAATCGTCGCCATGCGGGATGCAGCAAACAAGGTAGGCAACTATCGTTTAGTCGATTGTACGCTCTATGTAACGCTAGAACCCTGTGCTATGTGTGCTGGCGCAATACAGCATGCACGCATTGCAAAGCTAGTTTACGGTGCAAAAGACCCTAAAACAGGCGCTTGCGGCAGCGTGATTAACTTGATGGAGGAAGTTCAATTGAATCATCATACAACGGTAGTAAAGGGTGTGATGGCAGTACAATGCAGTAGCATTTTATCTGCTTTTTTTAAACAACGCAGACTGAGTAAAATACAATAAAAAAGCCGACTAGAGTCGGCTTTTTAATATCTCAAATCAATGATTATTAATTAATCACGGTTACCCATTAATGCCATTAAAATATTTAATAAATTAACAAAAATATTATAAATATCAAGATATAGGCTCAGCGTAGCCATGATGTAATTAGTTTGGCCACCACGTACAATCTGGTTCACATCATACAAAATATAGCCTGAGAAAATTAATACAGAAATACCTGAAATCGCTAGTGACAACACGGGGATATTTAAAAACATATTAGCCAGTGAAGCTACAATTACCAGAATAAGTCCAATAAACAGAAACTTACCAATATTACTAAAGTCTCGGGCTGGCGATGCCGCAATACTGGCAAGACTTAAAAAGGTAATACCAGTACCCGCTGCTGCCATAGCAACGATTTGACCGCCATTACTTAAATGCAACGCTTGCTGCAAAATTGGTCCTAACATTAAGCCAAATAAAAATGTTACGCCAAATAAAAGCCATACGCCTACACTACTATTACGGTTAGCGGAGATTGCACTAAACATACCGTACATTACTGCCATGTAACCAATGACAAACATAATTGGGTGTTGTGCGATAAAACTAAAATTCATTTGAGTGCCAAAATAGGCACCAATAATCGTTGGAATCATAGTAAGGCCAAGCAGTGCATAAGTATTACGCAATACTTTATTAGTGCTCGATTGTGCCGTTTCTGAACGGCCTAATACTTGAACATCATCAAACATGATTAAAAATTTCCTTTAAGTTAAGTTATCAAAAGATAACAAGATTAAGACTACTGAATTTAACGACAAGTTTCAAGAATATTTTTGTTACTGCTTTGTTACAGGTATCTAGGTAAATTATTATGAAAATAGCACACCATCAATTTTACCTACTTGTCCCACTTGATGGACTGCTTGTACAAATGCGCCATTTTCATGCAATGACACTAAGTCTACTGCTGGTTTATGTCCATGCATACGTGCTAAACGCGCTAATGTTTGTCCAGATATTGTCCATTTAAGCTTATCAAGTAATTCATCAGCTAAATCTGGGCGATTACATAGCAACACCATATCACAGCCTGCTTGTAATGCAGCTAAACTACGCGCAGTCACATCACCGCCAACTGAAGCGCCTTCCATACTTAAATCGTCGCTAAAAATCATACCGTTAAAGCCCAATCGCTCGCGCAATACTTTTTGCAACCATTTTTGCGAAAAGCCGGCAGGTTTATTATCAACTTTAGAGTAGATCACATGGGCTGGCATAATTGCGGCCAAACCTTCGTCTATCATCTGACGAAAAGGCTGCATATCATTTTGTGCGATCTCATCGAATTCGCGCTCATCAACAGGAATCGCAACATGCGAATCTGCTACAACAAATCCATGCCCAGGAAAATGCTTACCGACCGCGGCCATACCGCCTTTTTTTAGGCCTTGCATCAGATGAAACGCCAACTCGTTAATTGCTTGTGGATTAATATGAAAAGCCCTATCGCCAATTACCTGACTTTCACCATAATCCATATCAAGCACCGGCGTAAAACTAAAGTCGACACCATGTGCCCTGAGCTCTGAAGCTAAAACCCAGCCTGCTTCTTCAGATAATTGTTTGGCACGTTTAGGATTTTTATCCCAAATCTTACCAAACTCACGCATAGGTGGAATTTTAGTAAAGCCTTCTCTAAAACGCTGTACACGGCCGCCTTCATGGTCCACCGCAATTAATAATGGTGGTTGGCGTACCTCATGAATACTGGCTGTTAGTGCCTTTAATTGCGTAGTAGAAACAAAATTACGTGCAAACAGAATCACCCCTCCAACTAGCGGATGTTGTAATCGGCGAATGTCATCGCAAGTTAATACAGTGCCAACCACATCCAACATAACAGGGCCTAATGACATATACTCTCCTTGCTCAATTTAAACACCATCATGATTAAACAGTCAATTAATCAGCTGCTTTAAGTCTATAAAGAGAAGTAACTTCTTTAGCACGAGCCGCATAAAGCGCATCAGTTTTATCTTGCGTTTTTGCGTGTGTTGGTTTGATATCCATTTTATCTACTAAAGTTAAACCTGCGGCTACAAACATTGCCAGTAGCTCTTCCCGTGAACGTAAACCCAAATTTTCCGCAATATCAGACATAATCAACCAACCTTCGCCTTTTGGGTTTAAATGAGCAACCAGACCATTTAAAAAACCTTTTAGCATTTTGCTATTAGGGTCGTAAATCGCATGATCTATCGGCGAATTAGCACTTGCCGGAATCCATGGTGGATTACACACAATTAAATCGGCACGGCCAATCTCAGGATATAAATTAGCATCGACAATTTTAACAGCCTTGGTCAAGCCCAATGTGGTGATATTTTCTGTAGCACATTTAATTGCACGTGGGTTTGTGTCCGTCGCTACCACATTTACCACACCACGTTTCGCTAATAAAGCTGCAAGCACGCCTGTACCAGTACCGATATCAAATGCGGTTTTAACACTTGGGGCTATTGGCGCCGTAACAACCAAATTGATATATTCACCTCGTAACGGCGAATAAACACCATAGTAAGGCGTAATTTTTGAATTTAGTGCTTCAATTTCCACGCCATTTTTCCGCCATTCGTATGCGCCGATAACACCTAATAGCTCGCGTAATGAAACGACAACTGTTTTTTTCTCAATACCGTTTTTCATCACACCATAGGCACTCTCACAAGCCGCTTTTATATCTGGCGCACGGTTATAGGGCAATACATAATCAGCAGATAACTCTACCAATAGCATGCCTAAAGTACGTGCGCGCTCAATTTGATTTTTACGATGTAAGTGAAATTGGGCTTGTGGACTGAGCTGATTTGAACGTTCAGCTTGGTTGGTAGCTTTTACCGCTTTAGGTTTAGTAAATCGATTATCAATTCGACGCGAAATGGCTTGCATCAGATGTTTAGCATTTTGAAAGTCACCATCCCACAACATGGCAGTGCCTTCACATGCCAATTTATATGCAGTATCGGCACTGAGTGTGTCATCAATCACTTGTATACGTTTTGGAGGTGGATTGTGTGCTTCAGATTGCCAATAGGCAGTACGCATCTCGTTTTTGGCTGGCTTTGCGCCTTTTATCTTACTTTCCCAGCTGATGGAATTTGGTGTCATAAACCTGTCTATTACTTTCTATACTTAAATCATAGTGCGAATCTATTTAAACAACTATTTTACATGTACATAGGTACTATCTATAAAAAGATAACGCACTATTTAATATCAACCTTAATGTCGAGATAATCCCGCAATTGGTCGCCCAACAAGTTAATGGCCAACACTAGTGACATCAAACTTAAACCTACTGCCAATACGTAATGCGGAGCAAACAACATGTAACGTACGCCATCACGTAACATAGCGCCCCATGACGCGTTTGGCGCCTGTATGCCCAGCCCTAAGAATGATAAGCTCGCTTCAGCAATAATCAACCCAGCAATACTATACGTAGCCTCCACTACTAGTGGCGCAGCGAGTAAGGGCAGCATATGTTTAAACATGATGCGCGGCACGCTAGCACCCAAAGACACTGCTGCCAATACATGCTGGCTATTACGTAAGCTCAAAGCCTGTGCCCGTGTTAAGCGCGCATAACCTACCCAACTGGTCATACACAAGGCAATAATCAAATTTACCAAGCCTGCCCCCAACACTGCTGCAAAGGCAATCGCTAACAATATGCCAGGGAAAGCCATAAACACATCGGTAATGTGCATCATGAATCTATCAGCCTTACCTCCGTAAAAGCCAGAAATTAAGCCAATACTGGTGCCAAATATCATGGTAATAACCGTCACAACGACTGCTACTAGCATAGAAATTCGCGCACCATTAATTAATCTGGCCAACACCTCACGACCTAAATCATCGTAACCCAGTAACGCATTAACATTGGGAGCGGCTAAAATTTTATGCAGATTGATAATATTGGGATGAGAATTCCACAACAGAGAAACGACAACAATGAGCGTCCAAAACAGCAAGATAAAGAAAGGCACACCATATAAAAAACGTTGCATCATTTATTTAACAATTTTATTAATAATTTACTTGGCATACACATTAAGCCAGCTTAACGCGCGGGTCTACCTGCGTATAAATCAAATCGGTTAATAAATTAATTACCACATAGCTCAAGGCCACTACTAGCACGCAAGCTTGTGTCACTGGGTAATCACGTTTTTCTATAGACTCTACTAATAAGCGCCCAATACCATCCCAACTGAACACGGTTTCAGTAATCACCGCACCTGCTAGTAAACTGCCTAACTGCAAACCTAGTACAGTAATAATCGGCAATAATGCCGCACGTAACGCATGGCGGATAATCACAGTATTTTCAGTTAAGCCTTTGGCACGAGCAGTGCGTACAAAATCTTCATGCAACACTTCTAGTAAGCTAGCACGGGTCATACGAGTAAGAATGGCTGCCAAACCAAAACCCAAAGTCAGGGCCGGTAAAATTATAGAAGCGGTACTTTCCATACCACTTACTGGAAGCCAGTCCAACCACATAGAAAATAACATCATCATCAATGGGCCAAGCCAAAAATGTGGCATGGCAGAAAGGATAAGGCTGAATGTGGTGGCAACTTTATCAAGCAAATTGCTTGCATTAAGTGCGGCTATCACTCCCAATGGAATTCCAATAGTGATTGCAATCATTAACGCTAAAAATGCAAGTTTTGCAGTATTAGGGATGCGCTCTATTAATAGAGTTAAAATAGGTGCTTTCGTATGAATAGAATAACCAAAATCACCGACACTCAATTTAGCAAGGTAACTTACGAACTGTGCAGGTAATGACTGATTTAAGCCTAAATCGGCACGTAATTGTGCACGGTCTGCGCTAGTAGCAGATTCACCCAGCATCACTTCTACTGGGTCACCTGGGATTAAATGTATGAGTAAAAACGTCAGCAGCAAAACGCCAAATATGACAGGGATAATTCCCAAAAACCTTTTAATCATTTGGCTCTTGTGCCCTGTATTCTTGAGATATACATTCTTGGACCTTACGCTTTTGCGATGCTAAATCATCACCCAAAATCGTGACATTCGTCCCCACAGGCACTAAATCAAATAACTCAATCACATCTTCATTACGCATACGTACACAACCATGCGAACCTACCTTGCCCATTTCTGCTAAATCATGCGAGCCATGAATATAAATATAACGCTGCATGGTATCTACATTACCTAAGCGATTAAAACCGATTTCAGTACCAGATAACCACAGAATACGCGTTAAAATCCAATCACGATTCGGAAATGCCTCCATCAGTTCAGGTGACCAAATCTCACCTGTAGGCCTCCGCCCAACAAACACTGTATCTTCTGGGGCATCAGCACCAATTTTGGCACGGATAATGTGTTTACCTAATGGCGTACAACCGCTATTTTTCAAGTTACCCACCCCGTTAGCCGCACTAGAAATGCTGTAACGATGTAATAGTTTGCCTAAGTTGTCAAAAAACTTTAACGTCTGCTCGGCAATTGAAATCTCAATGTGCATTTTCCACCTTAATTGTTTTTAACCCATCCCAATTACCATCAGGCTGTAGATCATAATTTACAAATGTATTATGCCTGTCTTTACGCATAGCGCTAAACTGCCCTTCATACCACAACGGCACATAAGGCAAAAAATGATGAATATAAGTAGTCACTTTCCTCCAATCATTCGCTTGCTGACTATTTTGAGCTAAGAACATTAAATTATCTAAATCTTTATCTTGAAAGTATCCACGATTAGCACCTAGCGGTGGAGTAGACTGAGAGCCAAATGCTTTTGTATAAATTTCTGGCGTTTTAATTCCTACCCAAGTAAGGCCATAAAGCTGAAAGTTGCCTTGTTTGATATCACTAAAAAACGTACCCCAATCTAGGCTTTGAATTTCTAGCTCAATCCCAGCTTCACGCATCTGCGCTTGCATCATTGTGGCTAACCTTACTCGCTGAACATCGGTTGAAGTTTTATACACTAACTTTAAAGGTAACTTAATCCCAACCTGTTGTAATAGCGCACGCGCTAGCTTGGGGTTGTAATCATAGGGCGATAAATTTGGATTTCCCGTCCAATGTTCAGGCGGCAATATTGCACTAGCCTCGCGAGTGCCTGCTAACATAGCTTGTTGTATAATGGTATTACGATCGACCGCGTGCGCAATGGCTTCGCGTACCTCTTTTTTACTCAAAACTGCATCACGCATATTAAAACCAATATACGAGAAATTAACGCCGATACTGTTTTGCACAACAATGTTGGTTTGCCTCTGAAGATACTTAACTAGCTCTGGCGGCAAATCGCCTTGTAACAAATCGGCTTCGCCACGCATCAGTTTTAATACACGTACAGTTGGGTCTTTTACTTCACTCAGAATAAAGTCTTGCTGGTCTACGATACGTTGTAATTGCAGATTGTTTTTCCATGAGACAAACTTTAACGGCCCGCTACCTATTGGGTAATGCGCAAAATCGTGACCAGCTTTAATTAATGCATTTGGCAATATGCCTATGATAAGCTTGTAGACAAAATTGGTATCTGGTTGCATTAAGTAAAATTCGACAACATCATTATTTAACGCTTCTACTCGGAGGATGTTGATAAACTCTGCGCTGTGCGGCGAATCTTTCAACTGACTTAATGATTGATAAGTCGCCACCACATCTTGGGCGGTAAGCGGCGTATTGTCATGAAAAACTAAAGTTGGCTGTTGCTCTGAGTTTAATCCTGATTTCAAAAGTGTGAACCGATAATGCGTAGGGCTTATCGCAACCCAGCTAGCTAAATCTGGCTTAGGTTGAGCGGTTTTATCAAAATCAATTAAGCTACGATAAATCAAGCGATTGACTCGCTCCGAAGC
Organism: Methylophilaceae bacterium; assembly: GCA_043788445.1. Classification (GTDB taxonomy): domain Bacteria; phylum Pseudomonadota; class Gammaproteobacteria; order Burkholderiales; family Methylophilaceae; genus JACMMS01. Next base: position 7,466 of record JAYVTW010000061.1, on the reverse strand, counting down.
AGCATCTGTGGCGTAACGTGGGTCCAAATTCAGCGGGGCTTGTGCTATTGCAAACTTAATAGGAACAGCTTGCGTAGAATATGATGCTGGCTTGCTACAAGCAATCAGCAAAATTATACACCCCAAGGCAATCAACTGCTTAGCCATTAAACCCATTGTTTCAAATCCATGAAAAGATTTTACTGGATTTACCGCCTACAAAGTGTGGCATTTTAGCTTATGGTGCAAATTAATATGGATGCTTAATATTAATAATATAGTGGAGAGAAATGAATAAGAATGCACATACTTTAAAGCACATTTTTCTAGTTTTTATTTTCATCATGGCCGCTGTTAGCAAAATTAAAAATCCAGCAAGCACAGAGAGTTATATTGCTTCCGTAGGTTTACTAGGCATTCTATTATGGCCAACAATCACTTTGAAACTTTTAGGTGGCATCTCAATGATCATAGGGTTTAAAGTACATGTTGCAGCTATTGCCCTAACCGTTTTTACGGTGGTTGCAGCCATGTTAATCCACAACATCATGGCCAACAAAATGCAAAGCATTGTGTTCTTCAGGGATATTTCTATCGCTGGCGGCTTCATATTACTTGCTGCAAGTGGCACTTCCGCTTTTAGTGTGGCTAAAAACTAAGCCTTAGTAAATAATGCTATAGATTCAACGTGCGTCGTATGGGGGAACATATTCATTACCCCTGCTGCGCTCATCACATAGCCTTTTTCATTCACCAACACATCCGCATCTCGCGCCAGTGTAGCTGGATTGCAAGACACATACACAATACGCTGTGGACTATTAGTTTCGTCTAACGCCTTCACCAATTCAAATGCACCATCTCGCGGCGGGTCTACTAACCATTTATCAAAATGACCTAAGCCTGTGAGTGACTCTGATGTCATTTTAAATAAATCCACTACGCCAAATTTAGTAGTATGTTGCAGACTATTTAAAGTAGCGCTTTCAACAGCCCGTGCCACTAAATTATCTAACCCCTCCAGACCTAGCACTGATGCGCCACTACGCGCGATTGGCAAAGTAAAGTTACCAATACCGCAAAAGAAATCGGCAACGCGCTCGTCTTTTTGTGGACTTAGCAATTGCATTGCACGACGCACCATCACTTGGTTGATTTGTGGGTTTACTTGGGTAAATTCATTAGGCTTAAACGGATAAGTCAACGCGTATTCTGGCAGCGAGTATTTCAATGCGTTAGCGTCAAGTGGATAATAAGGCTTAACGGTATCTGGGCCTTTGGTTTGCGTCCAAACATTCACCTTATGTGCATCGGCAAATGCTTTTAAAATGATTTCATCAGTGGGTTGCAAGGTATCCATCATGCGAAAAATCAAGACAATATAATCACCTTCACCCACTGCCAACTCAATTTGTGGAATTTTATCACGTAATGTGAGCTGCGCTATCATGGCTTGTAACGGCGCAATTAAAGCAGAAACAGCGGGCACTAGCACTTCGCAGCTATTCATATCGGCTACATAACGTGTGCCTTTTTCGTTAAACCCTACCAGCACGCGCTCTTTTTTTGTCACATATTTCACACTTAACCGCGCCTTATGGCGATAGCCCCAAGTTGGGCCGTAAATCGGTGGAAGCATACTTACTGGCGTAACTTTACCGATATGCGCTAAATCATTTTCAAGCAGGCGCTGCTTAGCTGCTACCTGCCCAGCAAAATCTAGATGCTGCAACTTACAGCCACCGCACAAGCCGTAATGTTTACATTGCGGTGTAACGCGTAAATTAGAAGGCTTAAGCACTTCGACTAGATCTGCAAAAGCGTAGCTTGTTTTTTCGCGGGTGATTTTGTAGGTGACTTTCTCACCTGGCAATGCGCCGTCAATAAAAATGGCTTTGCCTTCTAGGCGGGCAAGACCACGACCTTCTTGGTCTAACGATTCAATAATGGCAGTTAAAATTGGACGATTTTCTGCATCAGAAAATTCTTTGGCTACACGCTTTTGTCTACTTCTCATAGTTCTGATCTAACTTTCATGACTTGTATTTTACCGCACAGCGGTCAAGTCATCACTTATAATATTAACAAGACGAGCGAGTATGATTTAAGGTATATTCTTTAAGCAATCAATTTATAAATATCAGTAAGCTTAAGCTATGAATCAAAAAGTATCCGCTCAGCTTTTAAGTAGTTACTTGTCTGAATATATAGGCACGGCATTGTTACTTGCTGTTGTCACTGGTTCTGGAATCATGGGTGTAGCGCTAGGGCAAGGTAACGCTGCTATCGCTTTACTTGGCAATAGTATCGCCACTGGTGCCGGTTTATTCGTGCTAATTACCTTACTAGCGCCGATATCTGGTGCGCATTTTAATCCTGCAGTGAGTTTGGTCGCTTGGAAATTAGGCAGCCTTGATAGCCAATCATTAATCGGCTATATCAGCGTACAAATATTAGGTGCCATCAGCGGTGTATTGCTCACACATCTGATGTTTAATCTGCCAATAATAGAGTCTTCAACCAATCCACGTGCCGGCGTGGGTATTTGGTCGAGCGAGCTACTTTCCACGCTTACTTTATTGATGGTGATTAAACTTGGTAATAAAAATACACCTGAAAGAACACCGATGTTAGTAGCACTATTAGTTACAGCTGGCTATTGGTTTACTTCGTCCACTTTTTTTGCTAATCCAGCCGTGACCATTGCGCGCAGCCTCACCAATACATTTGTCGGTATCCAGCCAGCTAATGTCTTTAGTTTTATTAGTGCCCAATTAGCTGCAGTGGGTTTGATATTTTTATTAGAGAATAAGAAGGTCTAATATGAACAGAGTAGCTATTTATCATAACTCCAGTTGTGGTACATCACGTAATACTTTAGCGCTTATCCGCAATATAGGGATAGTGCCGCAAGTGATTGATTATTTGACTAACCCACCGATGCGTGAGCAGCTACAAACCCTAATAGAAGCATCTGGTTTAACTGTGCGCGCTGCCATACGCAATAAAGAAGCTGTTTATACGAAACTAGGCCTAAATGATGTTAGTTTGTCAGATGATCAATTATTAGATGCGATGCTGGCGCACCCAATTTTAATTAATCGGCCTTTTGTCGTCACTGAGCTTGGCGTGAGATTGTGTAGACCATCTGAATTGGTGCTAGATATTCTGCCTTTACCGCAGCTAAAATCCTTTACTAAAGAAGATGGTGAAGTGGTGATTGATGCAGAGGGAAAAAGATTAAAGTAAAATTTGTTCTATATCTTACCTGTAGATTTAATCAATCATTTTTTGCACGTCGATTTCCTGCACATCACTTTCATCTTTTAAAACCACGCCTGAGGCTTTTAGGTGCATGGCCTCTCTAGCAAGCCACATGAGTTTTTTTGCGGCAACGGCGTAACTTAAACCCTCTGCGCGTACGTTAGAAATACAATTTCTATCAGCGTCACTTAAACCCACTTTCGGATTATAGGTGAGGTAAATACCCAAACTATCAGGTGAGCTTAAACCTGGGCGCTCGCCAATTAACATCACCACTAATTTTGCAGCAAGATACTCGCCAATTTCATCTGCAATGGCAACGCGGGCTTGTGTAGAAATGACTACGGTATTCATATTCCATCTTGTTGGTAGACATTGCTGCATTTCAGCCAGCAATGGTTCAACATGACGCTGAACAGCCAATGAGGACAACCCATCCCCCACTACTACTAATAAATCAATAGGACTACTTAGCCGAAAATTCTGTAAACAGCTGCGACTTACCTCAGATAATTGGCGACCCAAATCTGGACGCAGTAAATAGGTTGGACGGTCTTTTGCTTGGCTTTCTACTTGTAACACAGTAAAGTTTTGTGTAGCTAGCACATGACTAAGCGCGTCAACATCTAACGCCAAATGCACTGCATCGCGTGCGGTAGCATGGGCCATACCAAAATCCAATACTTCTTTAGTTGGCAGACTGCTTCCAACGCGACCTAAGGCGATACGCGCTCGCGTAAAACCTTTAAGATGCTGCCACGGGTCAGTATTTAAGTGACTAGATACATCTGTCGCAGGCTTTTTTTTGATATCGCTATTCATGCTACCCCCGTATTAGTTCAGCCTAAACCACTTTGCCTAGTAGATATTTGGGCATATTTTGTAACATAGGGTGATTTTTTGTTATAGGTTGTACTTGCCCGAAAGCATCCATGATACTCATTGATTTTAGCCATTTTTCAAACTCGGGCGAGGGTTTTAATCCAAGTAATTTACGCAAATACAAGGCATCGTGAAAAGAAGTGGTTTGGTAATTAAGCATGATGTCATCCGACCCTGGAATACCCATCATAAAAGTAAGCCCTGCTGTGGCAAGCAAGGTCATTAAAGTATCCATATCGTCTTGGTCGGCTTCAGCATGATTGGTGTAACACACATCGCAACCCAGTGGCACGCCCAGTAATTTTCCACAAAAATGATCTTCTAGGCCTGCACGAATAATCTGTTTGCCGTCATACAAATACTCAGGGCCAATAAAACCTACTACCGTGTTACATAACAATGGCGACAAATGACGTGCAACCCCATAAGCGCGTGCTTCGCAAGTTTGCTGATCCACGCCAAAGTTAGCATTAGCAGACAACACTGAACCTTGCCCGGTTTCAAAGTACATGACGTTACTACCACCAGATTCATTTTGCACAGTACCTCTATTCAAAGAATGGGCAGCGGATTGTGCTTCTCTGAGTAGCGCGATATCAATGCCAAAACTTTTATTTGCTTTTTCTGTACCTGCAATAGACTGAAACACCAAATCTACAGGTGCGCCGCGCTCAATCAACTGGATTTGATTAGTGACGTGCGTGAGAATGCAAGATTGCGTTGGTATTTGATATTGATTGATAACATCATCTACCAAATAATATAAATCCATGAGTGCTGGAATGCTGTCAGTAGCTGGATTAATTCCAATCACGGCATCGCCAGAGCCATACATTAAACCATCGAATAATGAAGCGGCAATACCCCTTGCATCATCGGTAGGATGATTAGGTTGCAAGCGCACAGATAAGCAGCCGGGCAAACCAATTGTGTTTCTGAAAGCTGTGGTTACCTGACATTTTTTAGCAACCAGAATCAAATCTTGGTTACGCATGAGTTTGCTAACGGCCGCTGCCATCTCTGGCGTAATTCCTAATGACACACGTTTTAACGTTGCCGAATCTGCCGTATCAGACAGTAACCAATCTCTAAATCCACCCACAGTAAGATGGCTGATTTCTGCAAAAGCTTGTTTGTCATGTGTATCCACAATCAAGCGCGTAACTTCGTCGGTTTCATAAGGAATCAATAATTCCTCTAAAAAACGAGACAACGGTAAATCAGCCAGACAAAGCCTTGCAGCCATTCGCTCGGCATAAGTTTCTGCTGCTACATTTGCCAAAAAATCACCAGAACGCGCAGGCGTAGCTTTTGCCAGCACTTCTTTTAAATCTTTAAATTGATATTGGTGCACACCAACACTGTATCGATAGCCTGTCATTTAATAACCACCAAATTTCTAAAGCTTAAGTTGCTGTATTTAAAGCAGCATCTTGCTAATTTATTAACGATTAATAAAACATAGCTTAAACCTTTTTAACCCCTATTAGTATGTTGTTAAACGACTTTATCTAGAAGAAAATAACTTTAAAGCATTATTATTTTGTAAATTTATTATGAAAAATTGACTCTTTTCAACTCAAAAAAATTGGCATATACTGATTTTATTAGATAGCAATATAACTATAAAGTTTGACTTGTACAATCACCATTTGAGAAAATTAAAAGAGGAAGTTAAGATGAATCAAGTAGCTGATGGAGTTGAAAGTATTCAAACATTTCATGGTGGATGCCCGCACGACTGCCCAGATACCTGCTCTATGGTGTACAAAGTTAAAGAAGGTAAGTTAATCTCAGTTAAAGGCAACACACAACATCCCATGACGCGCGGCGGTTTATGCGTAAAACTAAACGATTTTGAAAAGCACCATTACAATCCTGAACGCGTACTTTACCCGCTAAAACGTAGCGGTCCAAAAGGTACCAGACAATATACCCGCATTAGTTGGGATGAAGCGCTTAACACCATCAAAACACGCTGGACTGAAATTATAGAAAAACATGGCGCGCAAGCCATCATGCCCTACAGCTATTTAGGTAATCAAGGCATTGTACAAGGGCTTAATGTAGGCGACCCTTTCTTTAATAAACTGGGCGCTACAGTGACTGAGCGCACCTTTTGCGGCTCTGCATCTAGTACAGCATGGCTGATGACCTACGGCCCCACCGGCGGATTAGATCCAGAAAGCTTTAAACACTCCACTTACATTGTTATCTGGGGTTGCAACTCAGTCAGCACTAACTTACATCATTGGCATATCGTGCATGAGGCACAGAAAAAAGGTGCAAAAGTAGTAGTGATCGACACTTACAAATCTAAAACTGCCAAAGAAGCAGATTGGCACATCATGCCAAAACCGGGTACTGACGGTGCACTAGCCATGGCACTAATTAATACGCTGATTGAACAAAATTTAATAGACCATGACTACGTAAATAACTACACGGTAGGCTTTGATGATTTAAAACTCAGCGCAAAAAATTGCACGCCCGAATGGGCAGCAGCAATTACTGGTGTTTCAGCAGAGGATATACGTAAACTGGCCAAAGAATTTGCCAAGGCTGAAGTAGCCGCATTACGTCCAGGGGTTGCAGTAGAGCGCCATTATGGTGGTGGGCAAACATTACGTGCTATTTTCTGCATACCCGCACTTACCGGTGCCTGGAAAAAAGTCGGTGGCGGCGTAATGCAGATGCCGTTATGGCAGTTTCCACTCAAGTTTGATTTGATTTGTCGCCCAGATTTTATTAAAGATGGTACACAAGTCGTTAGCGCGATTCAATTTGGGGCTGCACTACTTGGTGAAACTGGCCTTAAAACTCCGATTAAATCGGTGATGTTTTACAACGCTAACCCTGTTAGCCAAGCACCAGAATCTAACAAAATTGTCGAGGGCTTAAGCAAAGACGATATGTTTGTAGTTACGGCAGAACATTTTATTACTGATACTGCTTCATACTCTGACATCATCTTACCTGCTACCATGGCGGCTGAAATGGATGACATGATTTTGTCATGGGGTCACTTTTATCTGACTTATAATCAAAAAGCGATTGTGCCGCCGGGTGAAACTGCTTCTAACGCAGAAATTTTCCGCCGGCTAGCTAAGCTATTCGGTTTTGATGACCCACAATTTCAGCGCAGCGATGTGCAAATGGTAGAAGATACCATTAACTGGGATGCGCCTGTCATGCAAGGCATTACCATGGAAGACTTTAAGCGTGATGGCTATGCACACTTAAATGTGGGCACGCCCGACACACGCCTGCCCCATGCAAAAGGCAACTTTCCTACGCCAAGTGGCAAAGCAGAGCTTAAAACTTCAGCCGCAGCAGGCGGC
>JAYVTW010000060.1:0-36937 GCA_043788445.1 Methylophilaceae bacterium | reverse complement strand
TTAAAAATTTAGAGTTAACAATTTACAAGGCCCGTTTTATTACCTTTTAGTACAAAGATAATAAAACGGATTTTTGTATTTAACTAAAACTAAATTATTCTGCAGTTTTAACATTAGTTTTAACCTTCGTTGCTTCGGCTTTGTTTGCTTTAGTTTACTCTTTTGCAGCTTTAGTAATTGCATCTGCTTTAACCATCTCTGAGATCAAGCAATGCGTCATTGGTACCCAAGTTTTTATGTGATGCTACTTATGATATTTTCTAGTGCTCTAAGCGGATCTTCTGCCTGGGTGATTGGCCTGCCAATCACCAAATAGTTAGCACCGACATTAAGCGCATCTTGGGGCGTTACAACGCGTGACTGATCGTCATGGCTGGCATTGGCTGGACGTATGCCAGGAGTAACTAAGCAAAAGTCTGTACCAAGCTTTTGTCTAAGCATTTGCGTTTCCATAGCGGAGCATACTACTCCGTCTAAACCTCCTTTTTTTGTAAGGTTAGCCAGGTCAAGCACTTGCTCAGCAATCGTTTTATGTATGCCGAGTTGATTAAATATTTCTTGATTCATGCTGGTAAGTACCGTGACTGCAATCAAATAAGGTTTTTGGTTGCTTTTATCAACTCCTTCACGTGCAGCCTGCATCATTGTTAATCCGCCGCTTGCATGTACATTTAGCATCCATACCCCCAGACTGCTCGCTGCAGTGCAAGCTTTGGCTACAGTGTTGGGAATATCATGGAATTTTAGGTCTAAAAAGAGCTTAAAGCCTTTATTGATCATAGTTTCCACTAGCTTTGGGCCTGTGGCAGTAAATAGTTCTTTTCCAATTTTTAGTTTGCAAAGACTAGGGTCAAGTTGGTTGACTAAGGCAAGTGCACTTTTAGCATCGGCGTAATCTAGGGCAACGATAATTTTTGAGTCAGAGTTTTTTGAATCGATCATTGGTCAGATATTTAGTTATTTAATTGGGAGTTTTGCTATTTATTGGCAGCTTCGCTCGGCTCAGAAGGCAGTGACTCCCAAGCGTTACAAGCGGGGCACTGCCAATGATATTGTTTAGCGCGAAAGCCACATTGGTCGCAATAATAGGCACTGCGGTTGCCAATTGCGTTTCGTACAGTTTGTTGCATAAGCTGTAAATCTTGTTGGTTGACTTGTGAGCGTGGACTATTATCCATTGCTCGCGCTTGCAGTAATTGATCTAAGGTTTGCAAACTAGGCTTGCGGATTAACTCATTTCGCGCAAGTTTTGCCGCATTTTCTGCTCCTTCTTCAGCCAATGTGGCTTCATAGAGTCCTGTAAGTAATGAGGGAAGTTTGTAGGTTTCAGCGTACTCACTTAGTTGTATTAAACCATCATTAAGTTTTTTTAATGCGCGATAACTTTTAAGCAATTTTGTAGCGACCAAGCCCAAGTACTCAGGTTGTTGAAACTCTATGCGCTTCCAATATGAAATAGCGGCACGATGTGCACCAGCTTCTGCTTCAATATCACCTAGCATTATATTGGCACGTACACAGTTTTTATTTGCTTCTAATGCCAAATTTAACTCACGACCTGCGCTATGAGTATCGCCTGATAAAATTGAAGTCATTGCCATTTCGCAATAATACTGTGCAATTTCTTTTCTAAATGGCACGCCCGACAAACGCTCTAACTCGGTAGCCGTTTCGATAGCTCTTGCCCACTCGCGCTCGCGTACGTAAATCTCTAATAATGCACGAAGTGCAGGTTGGCGATAACGGTTATCATCTAGCGATATAAATAACTCTTCTGCGCGATCATATAAGCCAGCTTTTAGATAGTCTTGCGCTAGTTCTGCATTAACTGCGCGCTTTTGTGGTTCGGCCAGCTCTCGATTTTCAAGTAAATCCAAATGTAGATGAATTGCTCGGTCTACCTCACCAGTACGCCTAAATAAGCTTCCTAGTGCAAAGTGCAGTTCTAGTGATTCCGAATTAACTCGTACTGCCTCGCTAAACGCTTCAACAGCTTTATCTGGTTGGTCTGCGATGAGAAAGTTAAGTCCTTTGAAGTATGCGACTGGTAGTGTGGTTGATTCTGACAGTAGTTGTTTGATATCAACGCGTGCAGCAAACCAGCCCAAGGTAAAAAACAAAGGCAGGGTGAGTAGCCACCAATATTCAAATTCCATCATAGTATTTAATTGTTAATTTTTAGTTATTAGTTTTGAAAGTCGTTTTCTTTGTTGCAATATCAACGGCACGCAGGTTAAAAGGCCAATCACTACGCCACCAAATAATGCGCTTAGTACGATTAAATAAAGCGGTGCGCGCCATATAAAGCCCAAGTAATAGTGCAAATCGACGATTTGTGTATTTTTAAGTGAAAAGCTCAGTAAAAATATAAAAACACACAAACTAGCTAACAGAGGTGCGAAAAGTGTCACAATCTTTTTCATTAACTCATTTTACCTAAGCAAAACAGGCTAGGCTAATAATTTGTTCTTTTAGATGGTTTTATATGATTTTAATGTATTTAAGAATAAAATAGAGGCGATTGAGTCAATAAAAAACGGCATATCATAAGACATGCCGTTTTAATGTTGCTTCATTTTAGCGCTTTACTTAAATTTCAGTTATTAAAATTTCGTAGCAAGTTTCTTTAATTGAAATTATGAGCTAGCTGGTGTTGCAGAATCGACGCGATCACGCAACTCTTTACCAGCTTTAAAATGCGGTACATGTTTTTCAGGTACTTGCACTTTGCTACCAGTTTTAGGGTTGCGGCCTAAGCGAGGTGGGCGATAGTTTAAACTAAAGCTACCGAAGCCTCTAATTTCAATGCGCTCACCTTTAGCAAGGTTGTCACCCATCGCGTCAAGAATAGCTTTTACTGATAATTCAGCATCTTTGACAACGAGTTGCGGAAAACGCTCTGCTAGTAAGGTAATCAACTCAGATTTAGTCACAGTTTATATGCCTTTTTTGTTTCTTCAACTACTGCTATTGGCTATTTATTAATTTAAATTTCAGATTAATAAACCTACTTTTTACTTTCAAGTTTAGCTTTTAATAAAGCACCTAAGTTTGTTGTGCCAGCGTTATCACTGATATCAGTGTTTGGTGCAGAGTCAGAGACTCTATCTTTAGCTGGTTTTTTAGCTTTAGTTGATTTATCTTCAGCAGAAGCACTTGAGATGCCGCCTGTTGGCTCCTCAGTCAATTGTTTTACACCTAATGAAATACGCTCTTTTTCTACATCAATCGCTAATATAACAGCTGATAACTCGTCACCTTTTTTGAAGTTACGAATAGCTTCTTCGCCAGTTTGGCTCCATGATAAGTCAGATAAGTGTACTAATCCATCAATGCCGCCTGGCAATCCAATAAATACGCCAAAGTCAGTAATAGATTTGATTTGACCTGATACTTTATCGCCTTTAGCATGAGTAGCTGAGAAATCATCCCAAGGGTTAGCTTGGCATTGTTTCATACCTAATGATAGACGACGACGATCTTCATCAATTTCAAGAATCATTACTTCGACTTCATCACCTAATTGAGCGATTTTACCTGGGTGAATGTTTTTATTAGTCCAATCCATTTCTGAAACATGAACTAAACCTTCAATTCCTGGCTCGATTTCAACGAAAGCTCCGTAATCAGTCAAGTTAGATACTTTACCGAATAAGCGTGTGCTTACTGGGTAACGACGCGTTAATGCAACCCATGGGTCGTCGCCTAACTGTTTGATACCTAATGAAACACGGTTTTTTTCTTGATCAAATTTCAAGATTTTTGCTTCAACTTCTTCACCCACTGTTAGTACTTCAGATGGGTGTTTAACACGACGCCATGCTAAATCTGTAATATGTAGTAAGCCATCAATGCCGCCTAAGTCAACAAAAGCCCCGTAATCAGTAATATTTTTAACAATACCTTTGACTACAGCACCTTCAGCCAATGTGCCCATTAATGCTTCGCGGTCAGCGCCAGCAGAAACTTCCATCACTGCACGACGTGAAACAACGACGTTGTTACGTTTGCGATCTAATTTAATTACTTTGAAATCCCACTCTTTGTTTTCGAATGGAGTTGTGTCTTTAACAGGGCGCACATCCACTAGCGAACCTGGTAGGAAAGCCATTATGCCGTTAACCGCAACTCGTAAGCCACCTTTAACTCGACTGCTTACGAAGCCTTTGATGACTCGGCCTTCGTTCATTGCTTCTTCAAGGTCAATCCATGCTTGAAGTTTTTTTGCTTTATCGCGTGAGAGAATGGTAGAGCCGAAGCCGTCTTCTAATTTTTCGATTGCAACTTTTACGAAGTCGCCAACTTGAACTTCTACTTCGCCTTGCGCATTACGGAATTCGTCCGCATTAATAACGCTTTCAGATTTAAGTCCAGCATTAACGATAACGTGATCGTTATCGATAAAAATAACTTCAGCGGTGATAACCTCACCAGAACGCATTTCTTGACGCGCTAAACTTTCTTCAAAAAGCGCAGCAAAACTTTCCATGGGTGAAACAGTTGATTTAGAAGTAGAAGCCATTAAAAAAATTTACCTAAAAATAATCCCGCCTAGCAGCGGGGCAGTTAATAAAATTGTGGATTTGTGTGACCACAACACCAAAAGACTTAACATTGTACACCATAATATGACTTATGTTATCAAGGACTTAATAATTTTTTATATACATTTAGCTTATTTTGACTGAATAGCGTTATAAGCATTTAAAACAAATGTCACAGCCTCATTAATTGAGCGTTGGCTTGTTTCTAAAAGCAATGCATCAGGTGCTAAAATCAATGGGGCCATGCTGCGCTGCTGGTCACGCGCGTCGCGCTCTTGTAAATCTTGTAAAATCTGCTGATAGTCAGCAGATTCATGTTGAGCTATTAATTGTTTGTAGCGTCGCTCAGCGCGAATTTCTGCGGTAGCTGTTAAAAATATTTTTAGCTTTGCATCAGGAAATATCACCGTGGCCATGTCGCGGCCATCGGCTACTAAGCCAGGCATTTGACGAAAGCTATGTTGTAAGTCAATCAATGCCTTGCGCACAGCTGCGTGCATAGCTACCTCAGATGAGCCCTGACCAATTAGTTCAGTGCGTAAGGCCCCGGTGATTTTTTGATGGTTGAGGTAAATTTCGCCGGCGCTAAATTTAATATCGATTTGTTGTGCTAACTCGGCTAATAAATTTTCGTTATTCCACGCAATATTATTATTTTTAGCAGCAAAAGCCACAATGCGGTATAGCGCACCAGAATCTAAATAATGATAGCCAAGCACTTCAGCTACTAATTGAGCAATTGTGCCCTTTCCAGAGGCGGATGGGCCATCAATGGCGATAACTGAGGGTGAGTTAACTAACAATTTTTGCAAACTCTTCAAAATAGTTGGGAAAAGTTTTATTCACACATTTGGGATCATTAATTGTAATTGGTACGCCACCTAAGCTAACTAAGGAAAAGCACATTGCCATACGGTGGTCGTCGTAGGTGTCAATGATGGCATTTGGCGTTAGTTTTTCAGGTGGCGTGATTTTGATGTAGTCCTCACCTTCTTCAACGATTGCGCCTACTTTACATAGCTCTTTAGCCATAGCTGCAATGCGGTCAGTTTCCTTCACGCGCCAGCTCGCAATATTGCGTAAGGTAGTGGTGCCTTCAGCAAATAAGGCTAAGATTGCTATGGTCATCGCTGCATCTGGGATATGGTTACAATCTAAATTCAATGCCATAAGCTTGCCTAGTTTTGGTTCATTGACTTCAATGAAATCATCGCCCCAACTTACTCGCACACCCATCATGGTTAAGGCTTCAGTAAACTTTATGTCGCCTTGAATACTATCTCTACTGACGCCTTTGACTTTAATAGGACCTCCACCAATAGCCCCAGCAGCCAAAAAGTAAGAGGCTGAAGAAGCGTCACCTTCGACATAGTACTTGCCAGGGCTTTCATAAGTACTGCTTGCTGGAATCGTAAAACGTTGCCAGCCCTCGCGTTGCACTTGTATGCCAAATTTCGCCATCAGGTTTAAGGTTATATCGATATAGGGTTTTGAAATAAGTTCGCCAACAACTTCTATTGCCGTAGTTTTGCCAGTAAGTGGTAAAGCAATTAATAAAGCGGTTAAAAACTGGCTAGAAACATCACCGCGAATTTTAATAGGTTTGGATAAATTTAAATTTGCTGGTGCGATTTTTAATGGAGGAAATCCATCATTGACTAAATATTCAATTTCAGCGCCTGCTTGGCGTAAAGCTACTACTAAGTCGCCAATAGGACGTTCGTGCATGCGAGGTACGCCAGATAGTTCGTAATGACCATTTGAGAAAGCTAATACAGCAGTAAGTGGACGGAAAGCAGTACCAGCGTTACCTAAAAAAGAATCTACATTTTTGTTTGGAAAATTGCCGTTACAACCCGTCACGCACCAAGCATTAGTGTCAATATTTTCAAGTTTAACACCTAGTTTTTCAAGTGCTTCTAACATGCGTGCTGTGTCGTCAGATGCTAGCAAGTCTCTAATCTCGGTAGTGCCATTTGCCAATGCCGCAAGCAATAGGCTGCGATTTGAAATACTTTTAGAGCCGGGCAGGGTAATGGTACCTTCGGTGTGATTTACAGCGGGGAGTTTTAGTTGTTCCATTAAGTGCTTAAATGATAGTTAGATTTATTTTTTAGAGTTTGCCCATGCGTTACGAGCTTCACTGGCGCGCTCAAACATATTATGAAGATTAGTTCTGTCTTGATTTTTAAGATTTTCTTGTAGCTTTGATAATGCATTTTGATAGGCGTTAATTTCGATTAATAAAGCATCGCGATTAGCTAAGCTAATATCACGCCACATTTCAGGACTGCTACCTGCAATGCGTGTGAAGTCTCTGAATCCACTTGCAGCAAAATCGAATAGCTGCTGGGCATTTTTGCGTGAGGCGAGTTCATCGACTAATGCAAACGCCAACAAATGCGGCAAATGACTTACTGCAGCAAAAATACTATCATGCTGAGTCGCAGACATCTCACAAACATTGGCACCAGTTGCTAGCCACATAGCACGCACTTTTTGAATAGCATCATCATTACAATTGGCAGAAGGGGTTAAGACAATATTTTTGCCAACGAATAAATCAGCATTTGCAGCTGTCACACCGCTTTTTTCAGCGCCTGCAATCGGGTGACCTGCAACAAACTGTGAAGATTTTTCACCTAATATCTTTTGTGCATAAGCCACTATATCAGACTTGGTACTGCCCACATCGGTGATAACAGTTTGTGATTGAAGGTGAGGTAAAATCGCTGAAAAAATATGAGGCGTTTGCGCTACAGGCGTTGCAATCACCACCAACTCCGCGTTTTTTAGTGCGTGGCTAAGATCTGTTTCCGCAGTATCAATTACCCTGAGGTTTAACGCAACTTTTAGATTGTCTGCATTACGGCCAACACCAACAATTTTCAAGTCGGCGAACTTAGTCCTTAAAGCCAGTGCTAACGACCCGCCAATTAAACCCACACCAAAGATAATAATTTTTTTCAAAACAAACCAATTGTTTACTTAATTAGTAATTATAACATGGGCTTAAAATACTCATAAGTTAGACTTTAAGATTACAGGGTTGCAATATGAATTAATGCATAGTCCTAATTTAACTGCAAATTTGATGCTATAGTTATTTTGAAATTATTTTAAACAAAAGAGTAAATGATGGCAGTCTTAGCAGGCGATATTGGTGGTACCAAAACTTTGTTACAGTTAGCAGAGCACGCTGCTGACGGATTTGAGGTTTTGTATGAAAAGAGATATGCCAGTAATGCCCATGCTACTTTTTTAGAGCTTGTGCTAGATTTTGTTAATGAAGCTTTTTTAGCTACCAATCAACGCGCCACTAAGGCTTGCTTCGGAGTTGCAGGGCCAATAACAGACCGTACTGCGTTTACGACCAACTTGCCATGGGAGCTTGATGCAGATGATTTGCAAATAAAGCTTGGTATAGAAAAAATACGGTTGATTAATGATTTTCAAGCGGCTGGCTATGGCATTGCAGCTTTAAAAGAGCAAGATAAAATGGTTTTGCAAGTTGGTACTGCCGTGCCGCATGCTACACAAGTCATTATTGGTGCTGGAACTGGCTTAGGCCATGCATTTTTAGTTTGGCAAGGAAGTTATTACGAGGTGGTGGCATCGGAAGGTGGCCATGCTGATTTTGCCGCTACTAATGATTTGCAGATTGAATTTTTGAAGTATCTGCAAAAGCGATATCACTGGGCGCATTGGGAAGGTGCTTTATCTGGGCCAGGATTAGTGAATATCTTTGACTTTTTTACTGAAGTTAAACTAGGGCAACCTAGCCCAGAAATTCTGAAAGCTTTGGCAACAGGCGATAAACCAGCTGTAATAAGTCAATTTGCAATTGAAAATAAAGACAAAGTGGCAGTGCAAGCTTTAGATTTTTTTACACATATTTACGGTGGGCAGACTGGCAATTTTGCTTTGCAAGGTATGGCAACGGGTGGTGTATATGTTGCGGGCGGCATTGCGCCAAGAATAATTAAAAAACTAAACGATGGCTGTTTTATACAGGCGTTTTTGGAAAAAGATATACGTTATCAGGCAACATTAAAAGCCATGCCGGTCACTGTTGTGATTAATGATAATATAGGTTTGCTAGGAGCAAGATTAGCAGCTGCGCGTCTTTAGCTAGATGATTAAACTCTTACTAGTTGATTATTTCTTTTGCGCTATTTTTTCAGGTGCTTCGTCTTCAGGCTCGTCTTCATGTAATGATAAATGAGAAATGCGGTCATCAGATTTGCTGGTTTTCGCCGTTTTCCCATGTAATTTGAATTTTAGCCGAAGTTCGTTGATTGAATCCGAATTGCGTAAGGCATCCTCCTCTGTAATACGACCTTCTTCTGCTAAATCAAATAACGCTTGGTCAAACGTTTGCATGCCAAGCTCTACTGATTTTGCCATGGCTTCTTTAATCATGCCGGTTTCACCTTTAAGGATTAAATCTGCGACTAACGGGGAGTTCAGGAGAATCTCAATTGCGGCAGACCTTCCACCGCCTTTTTTAGGCACCAAGCGCTGTGAGACAAAGGCGCGCAAATTGAGAGATAAATCCATATGCAATTGTGCGTGACGCTCTTCTGGAAAGAAGTTTAATATGCGGTCAAGTGCTTGATTGGCGCTATTAGCATGCAATGTAGCCATGCAAAGATGTCCGGTTTCTGCAAAATTAAGTGCAAACTCCATAGTTTCGCGATCACGAATCTCACCAATCAAAATGACATCTGGTGCTTGACGCAGAGTATTTTTCAGTGCGGGAAACCAGTCCAGTGTATCGCGCCCAACTTCACGGTGAGTAATGAGGCAGTTTTTACTTGGATGTATATACTCAACAGGGTCTTCTATGGTGATGATATGGCCATAGCTATTTTCATTGCGGTAATCAATTAATGCGGCCAGAGTAGTGGATTTTCCTGAGCCAGTGCCACCAACCAGAATAATCAAGCCTCGTTTTGCCATCATCACCTCTTTAAGTTGGACTGGTAAACCTATTTCATCAAAGTTAGGGATTTTGGTGGTAATAACACGCAATACCATGCCTACACATTCTTGCTGTATAAATACATTTACCCGAAATCGACCAATTTATTTGGGCCAAATAGCAAAGTTAGCCTCTTTTTCCTGTTCAAAATTTATACGTTGTTTCTCTGTCATCAATGCATAGGCAAACGCTTTTGTATGCATGTCAGTTAATTTTTGATTCGCGACAGGTGTCATTTTCCCATCGATTTTAAATGAAGGTGGAAAGTTAGCAGAAATAAATAAATCTGATGCTTTCATCTCAATCATTTTTGCTAGCAAAGCATTAATGTATGAAAGTGCTTCTAAGTTATTCATGCGACTTCTTTCATTAGTTTTTAGTTGAGAGTTTCTTTAGGCTCATGGTCAAATCATTTGCAGCTAAGCAGTACTAAGATTTTGCCACTCACCATCAATTAGTGCTTGTTGCGGCTTGAAATTTTGTTTGTAAGCCATTTTTGTACTATTTTTAATCCAGTAACCCAAGTATAAATAAGGCAAGCCTAAGCTGCGAGTCCATTCATTTAGCCATACGATGTTGAAAGTACCATAGCTCGTGTGTGGTTCATGAGTTTTGTAAAACGTGTAAACCGCAGAAATACCATCTCGCAATACATCGACTACACTGACCATTTTTAGCGCGTCATTTAATCTAAATTCAACGAGTAAGGTTTCCACATTGCTTTCTACCAAAAAATCACGGTATTGATTAGTTTTATCTTCACAACTAGCCTTGGATTTTTCGACATTTATTTTTTCTGGGTGGCGCGCAATTTGATAATCGTTGTAAAGCTCAAATTGTTCTTGATGAAAGGCTAAAGGTAAAATACGCACTTGTAGATTTTGATGGTGTTTAAAGCTGCGTTTTTGACTGCGAGTTGGCTTGTACTCTTCCACTGATAAACGGACTGGGGTGCAAGCGTTGCAGTTTTCACAATGTGGCCTGTAGGCGAACTTGCCACTTCGCCTAAAGCCTTGTTGAATCAGACCACTATAGACGTTTGAATCAATTAAATGTTGTGGTGTGGCAATAAGAGATTGTGCCCTTTGGTTAGGCAGATAGCCGCAAGGGTATGAGGTGGTAATATAAAATTGCAACTTGTGCAGGGTGGCTTCGCTGGGCAGTGTCATCAAAAACTTCTATGAATACATTCTTAGGTGCATTACAGCGTTGCACGTTAATTGCAACTTTAATACATTATTTATAATTTAGTTACTGTATCTCAAAAAATGTATTGATAAAATCACATTTAAATTAATTTAATTAGATTCTTAATAAATATAGCGCGAGGAATTTCACGCGCGCCCAAACTAGCTAAATGAGAAGTTTTCATTTGGCAGTCTATCATCATTACGCCTTGTTGATGCAGGCGCTGTACCAAATGAACAAAAGCAATTTTAGAAGCATCTGTTACATGGTGGAACATAGATTCACCATAAAACATATGACCGATTCTTACACCATATAAGCCACCAACTAACTGACCATTGATCCATGTTTCTACAGAGTGTGCATGGCCTAATTCATGTAATTGACTGTATCCCTCGATGATTTGATTACTAATCCAAGTATCTGAATTTTTAGATGTTGAATCTTTATGACGGTTTGTTTGCGCACAATTTTGCATCACACGATTAAATTCAGTGTCAAAACGAATTTCGTAATCTATTTTTTTTAGACGTTTACGCAAAGAGTCCGAGATTTTAAGTTCTGCTGGAAATAACACCATACGTGGGTCAGGGCTCCACCACATAATAGGTTGATCCTCGTTAAACCATGGAAATATGCCTTGTTTATAGGCAGATAAAAGCCGGCTTGGCGATAAATCACCTCCTATGGCAAGTAAGCCATTAGGCTCTGTAAGCGCTTGTGATATCTCAGGGAAAGCGCATTGATGACCGTCATTGTCATCAATTGCGGCAACGCGCCCAGCAGGAAGTTGGTAATAGGCGTAGCTCATGAAAAGACCTTACTAATTGCATTTGTCTATAGTAGTCATATTTAAATCAACATCCATAGCGCCATAAGTGCCATGAGTAAATCCTCAATGATAGTAATGGTGCTCATCGGTAAATTAAATACAGCACCTAAGCACGCACAACGAATTTTCTGTTTGTTAAGCACCGCAGAGATAACGCCAATACTAGAAAATGCCATAACGGCAAAGGTTGCTAAATTAGTATAAAACGGTTGCCAGTGAAATACGTAGGCAATGCCCAACCCCAATTCTATCAATGGATAGATAAACCCGTAGATAGGCAGGTGTTTAGCTAGCAGGTCATACATTGCATAACTGCTGGCAAAGCCATTGATATCAAGCAGTTTAAAAAACGAGAATATAAGGAAAAATCCTGCCATAAAATGCGGCATCCAGCGAGCTAATACAAAATTACCGTTACTAGCTTCGATAGCGAGTGTCACAAGGAGAATATAAGCAAATACCAAAAATAATGGCTGATAAGTTTTAAACCAACTTGTAGTTGCTAAGTTATTCTCAGTTAATTCTATTGCATTAGAGGGCGGGATTTGGAGTTTTTCTATGACTGATAATCTATACTTACCTATTGCTGCTAGTGCTTGGTTAAGTGATTCTAAATTGCTACTAGCATCTGAAAGTGTTGCGATT
The DNA here is from genome assembly GCA_043788445.1 of Methylophilaceae bacterium. Classification (GTDB taxonomy): domain Bacteria; phylum Pseudomonadota; class Gammaproteobacteria; order Burkholderiales; family Methylophilaceae; genus JACMMS01. The sequence goes on along the minus strand of JAYVTW010000060.1, from coordinate 24,744 downwards.
GGTGGATCTAGTGTAACAGTAGTGATTTTGGCGAATTGTTCAAGTGTTGCCTGCACGCGATTAACACATCCACCGCAAGTCATACCTGATATTTTGTATTGTGTTGTTTTCATATATTTTTATTGCTATTAATTGGGTTTAAGGGTCACTTGTAAACGATTGCCAATTACTTTAAACTCAGTTGGTACATAAGTTCTATTTCCTACTTTTAATTCTTCTGGCTTGACGGTATAAAGCGGAATTTCATTAAATAATTTTTCTCCGAAACTTTCAGTCAATGTGTTCACTAACTTATTAAAGTTTGCATCTGTACCATCAATATTGAAATTTTCAATCTTAGTGTTTGATAACATTAGTGTGTTACTCGTTGCATCAAAACGGGGAGTACCAGAAATAATAAATTTGCCAGTGATAGGATTTCTGTTAATTGAGTTAGCAATATTCGCATTAATAGTAGTAATGAGACGACCAGTCTTTTCATCTAGTTTCACAATAGGATTGCTTAATGTGACATCAAAAACTTTGAGCAGTGTAATTGGAGAGTTGAGGTTTTTTGCGATTCTATTTTGAATGTCAGTTTCACTTACGCTAACTGTTCGTGTACTTAGAGAGGCGCAGCCTGAAACTAGGCCAACGATTAAAATATATCGTAACATTTCCACAATAAATTTAGCTAAAAACTGATTTAACAGTTGCATGTAAAATCCTTTAACACAGTGATATTGGTGAATATTTTAACGTGTCATAACTTAGCTACGTTTACTTTTACTTAAATATTAACTACTTAACCATTTAATAACTTAATTAATCCTTCTTAATCAATCTATTATCGCGTAAAATGATTTTTTTTTAAATTAAGTCGCTGTTAATTATAGCTACCAATCCAAAGTAATGGAACATTACACCAACAGCTTAGTAAAACCCATCAATACCTACCGCCCTTATTGGGCTAAACGTTTTGGTGTGGCGCCAATATTGCCAATGAGCCGTGCTGAAATGGATGCGCTAGGTTGGGATAGTTGCGACATTATTCTGGTCACAGGGGATGCTTATATTGACCATCCAAGTTTTGGTATGGCGTTAATTGGACGATTGTTAGAGTCACAAGGTTTTCGTGTGGGTATTATTGCGCAACCTGATTGGCAATCATCGGAGCCGTTTAAAGCATTAGGTAAACCAAATCTTTACTTCGGCATTACAGCCGGTAATATGGATAGCATGGTGAATCGTTATACGGCCGATCGTAAGATCCGTTCTGATGATGCTTATACGCCTAATAATGATGGTGGAAAACGTCCTGATCGTGCAGTGTTGGTTTATACGCAGCGCTGCCGCGAAGCTTATCCTGATGTGCCGCTTGTGGTAGGTAGCATTGAAGCCTCACTGCGTCGCATTGCACATTACGATTATTGGTCAAATAAAGTGCGCCGCTCAGTCTTGGTTGATTCTAAAGCAGATATATTATTGTATGGTAATGCCGAACGTGCTTTGGTTGAACTGAGCCACCGTATCGCACAAGGTGAAAAAATTGTTGATATTACCGATATCCGTGGCACAGCCTATTTGCGTAAGAGTATTCCCGAAGGTTGGGATGAAGTTGAAAGTACTAAGCTAGATCGCCCGGGAAATTTAGATAAACACATAGACCCCTATGAAATGAAGATGGGCAAGACGGACGCTAGCTGTGCGACAGGTGCTAATAGTGATGATGGCGATGCAACTAAAGAGAAGTTGCCAGAGGGTACAAAAGCGATAGCGATTGTGCGTAAACCTAAGGTTGATAGAAGCAAGCAAGCCGTGCGTTTGCCCAGCTTTGAGGAAGTCGCTAATAATCCTATTTTATATGCACATGCTTCACGCGTTTTACATTTGGAAGCCAACCCTGGTAATGCGCGCGCTTTAATTCAACGCCATGGTGACAGAGAAGTATGGCTGAATCCGCCGCCTATCCCATTGACGACCAAAGAAATGGATTATGTGTACGATATGCCTTATGCACGGCGTCCTCACCAGTTGTATGGCAATGCCAAAATACCAGCGTGGGAAATGATTCGTTTCTCTGTAAATATCATGCGTGGTTGTTTTGGCGGCTGTACATTTTGTAGCATTACCGAGCATGAAGGTCGGATTATACAAAGTCGCTCTGAGGCGAGTATTTTGAAAGAAGTGGAAGAAATTCGCGATAAAGTAGAAGGTTTTACTGGCGTTATTTCCGATCTTGGCGGTCCTACAGCGAATATGTATCGTTTGGCATGTAAATCGGAAACGATTGAAAAATCATGCCGCAAATTATCGTGCGTATATCCCGGTATTTGCGAAAACTTGAATACCGACCACAGTTCATTAATCCAGCTTTACCGGAAAGCACGCGCCATTAAAGGCGTGAAGAAAATTTTAGTCGGCTCTGGGTTGCGTTACGATTTGGCTGTGAAATCACCAGAATATGTAAAAGAATTAGTACAACATCATGTAGGCGGTTACTTAAAAATTGCGCCCGAACATAGTGAAGAAAACGTGCTGAGTAAAATGATGAAGCCAGGCATGGGCGCCTATGATGAATTCAAAATCATGTTTGAAAAGTTTAGTAAAGAAGCCGGTAAAGAGCAATATTTAATACCATACTTTATAGCTGCACATCCTGGTACAACGAATGAGGATATGCTGAATTTAGCACTCTGGCTTAAAAAATACGACTTTAAGCTAGATCAAGTTCAAACTTTTACGCCCACACCTATGGCTATGGCAACGGCTATGTACCACTCTGGTAAAAATCCGTTACGTAAAGTTACGGCTGATAGTGATGACGTGCCGGTTCCTAAAGCAGCTGGCGTGCGTAAATTGCACAAAGCTTTTATTCGTTACCATGATCCCAATAATTGGCCTTTGCTTCGTGAAGCGCTAAAAGAAATGGGACGTGGAGATTTAATTGGTAATAGTAAAAAACATTTAATCCCAGAATGGCAACCGATGACAGCTAAATTCATTACTACGGTAAAAGGTGAAAAACTAGAGCGCGCAGCGCGACCCACACGAACTAATGATAACGGACGTATGTCTCAAAAAAAGCGTAAATACTCATAAAACTTATGATTAGCTTGCGCGTTTTATACTCACCAAATAAAAGGTTGTAATAATGCATTTACCGATGTTTGTATCAATCAAAGAAACCTTAAAAATAGTTTCATTAGTATTGCTAGTCACTTTTTCAAGCCTGAGTCTGGCTACTGAAAAAGGACTTTTTTGGCGAATTGAATCGTCATCAGGTAAGCTAAGTTACCTGTTTGGTACGATACATACAGATGATAATCGTGTTATAGATTTTCAACCTGCAGTATTGCAAGCGTTAAAAGCATCTGATGTGTTTGTAATGGAGACACTTTCACCCAATGATCCCAGCGTATTTATGATGCCTGAGGGTGATTTAACAACACTATTAACAAAACCTGAATTAGAAAAAGTTTACGATTTAGCCGAGTTCCATACCATGCATCGCAGTGCAGCTATGCATATGAAGCCCTGGCTTTTAGCAGTAGTATTCGATTCACCTAGGCCGCTTACAGAGTTTAGCCAAGATAATTTGTTAATGAGCAAAGCAGAAGAGCAAGGCAAGGTCGTGGTTGGTATTGAAGATCCGATAGAGCACTTCAGCACCATGGATAGTTTTAGTAATGCTGATCAAATCACCATGTTACGAGCAGTATTAAAGCGTACGCCTAAAGAAAAACAGAGAGATTATGAAGCTTTGCTAAATGCTTATTTAGCGGGTAACTCAGATCAAGTAGCGCAACTAGATGATAAAATTACTGGTGGCATGTTGCCTAAAGAGTTGTGGGCAAAAATGCGTCAAAAAATTCTTACAGACCGTAATGTGGTTATGTCTGAGCGCATAGCTAATAGTGCTAAAGATAAAAGTATATTCGTGGCGGTTGGCGCATCACACTTAGCTGGAGAAGCTGGATTAGTGGCATCTTTACGTAAAGCAGGGTTTAAATTAACACCGATTAAATAGCACGACTAACCGATACCCATCCACTACATAGTTTAGTAAGTCCGCATACATCAATTAATAAGTATCCATTTTTACTTGCCTTTTTGGGTGGTTTCTCAATATTTTTGTTTGGCTTAAGAAATGCAACTGTTCCTAAGCTACGAGAGAACAAGCCTTGAGCCGTGCTTAAGGTTATGTCTATTATTAATCTAATCGGTGTAGTATGTACTCCACCAAATAAGCCATATAAGTGCTGCTTGCACTGGAAAACGCACCACCAGAGCCCAATAAGGAATGTTTGGAAATAACTCTGGATGTAAAAACATTTGCACATTAGCTAGCGTAACTATCGCTGTTAATAACATCAAGCCATAGCCAGCAAGTCTTCTTACTGGTTTAATCCAAATCGCGATTGCACCTATTAACTCAAAAAAACCGCTAAGATAAACACAAGCTAAATGATATGGGATATAAGGCGGCATGATGCGAACGAAAGGTCTAGGGATGATAAAGTGTGCAATACCACCGATAAAAAACCAAGCGAATACAAACATACGTGCTGCAAACTGCCAGTTTATAGTTTGATTGTATTTAAAAGTGGGTGGGCGCTTCATAATATGACTTTATTTATGATCAAAATCACTGTACGAAAATTAGCTGAATTTAGATTGAATAATTTAGCTTTATTAGATGAATTACTTAATTATGTTTGTTACGCTCGACTTTAAATTTTTCGGCTTCATGCGCAATCGTATCAATCACCAGATCAAAGTCCATAGACTTATCAAAGAAATAGTTAACACCAAGTTGTTTAGCCATTAAACGATAGTAGGGGTATGCATGATTGGTGAGCATGATGAGTACAGGTGGCTGGAATAGATAGTTAGTTGATTGGGTATGCTTGATGACTTCAAAGCCGTTACCTTGAGCCAACTCGATATCTACTAATAACATATCAAATTGCTGCAACTTTAAAAGATCTATCGCTTTAGTTTGCGTAGCAGCAGAGTTAACAATATCAATTTCATTAAAGTCAGCTAGGCTTTCTGTAATTGCGTCTCGTAACAGAGCAGAATCCTCAACCAACAGCACTTTCATTGGATATTTTAATCTGTCTGTAAATTGAAGAGGGTGTAAAATTTCATTACTATTTGTGATTTCATATACATATTTTATTCTAAGCATTGAGCTATTAAAATCAGGCTTTGTCCTACATGCGCCTACATCAACAAATTTAATTCACTAAACTATTTTTAATTGCATAGTAGGTGAGATCAGCATTAGTTTTCAAGCTCATTTTTTCTAGTACACGTGTGCGATAGGTGCTTACTGTTTTAATGCTTATGTTAAGCTCAGTAGCAATTTCTGTTGGGCTTAAACCTCCTGCCAATTTAAAAAACACTTGAAATTCACGATCAGATAAGGTTTCATGCAACTGTTTGTTAGAAGGGTGGCTTAATTCATTGCTCATTAAATCAGCAAGTTCCGATGAAATATAGCGTTTGCCATTGGCGATAGCTTTAATCGCTCTAATAATTTCATCAGAATCGCTGTCTTTAGATAAATAGCCTTTACATCCGCTACGCATCAAATTGAGAGCATATTGTTCTTCTGCATAACCACTAAGTATCAACACGGGTAAATTTGGGGCAATATGTTTTAAGTCATGTAAGGTATCCACCCCATTTTTATCTGGCATTGAGATGTCTAAAACCACAATATCATATTGATTGTTACGCACCAACTTTAAGGCTTCAACACCAGAGGCAGCTTCACCAGTCACTTCTAGCGTACTTTCTAGCTCGATTAAATTTTTTAAGCCTTGACGAACAATGCTATGGTCATCAACTAGTAAAATTCTTTTCATATTTTCTTGATAATTTATTGACTGGTATTTCCTAAAGAATTAACCAGGTTCGATCTTTGTATCTGCTTCACCTACTTCTCTAAACGCCTGCCAATCTTTTTGAATTTGAACAATAGATTTGTGGAATAAAGATTCATTTGTCCAAGAGTGACGGATGACTAAAAAAATAACTAGACTTAAAATTAACGGTAAAATTATTGTGATACTAAAAATTAGATCGCGATGGGGGCTATTTAATGCGATTGCGGCAAGCCAAATAATTGCTGTAATGGTAGAACACATGATAGCTATAAACATTAATAATAAGGCCAACATGCTATGAATCATACGTTCTAGCTCATCGTTGAAATTATTTTTGAATATAGCAACACGACTTTCAGTTAAGTCTGCAAAGCTATCTTTAATTTTGTATAAATCCCCTTTAAGTCGGGTTTTGGCTTCAGTTAAGCGATTACGCAGCATATACAGCATTGCTAACTTGATGGCAGTTTTCCACATGGTGAGAAGTCCTAAAGTATCAATTTTTCATCATAGTTTAATAATAGCGTAATAACTGAACTTCGGTTATTACGTATTTTTAATTATTATCAAGTGAGATGGTACAACAGTCATCTCACTTGATATCGTTATAACTTGAACAATAATAGACTAATTATTAGATGATTGTTTGTTTCCCAAAACATATCCGAGTAAAACCCCAGCAGCCAAAGCTACCGCTAAGCTCAGCAATGGTTTTTCAGTTACCACTTTTTTAGTTTGTGCATTAGTAGCCTCAATAGCGCGGGCAACTTCATCTTGCACGATTCCTTTCCATTCAACAGCTCTATCTAAAGCATGATCTTTAGCTTCATTGATTTTGTTAGCAGTTGTATTTTCAGATAAAAGAGTTTTTAAGTTGTTAACTAAGGTCATTGCATCTTCTTTAGTTTCTTTTATTTTACTTTGAGCTTTATCTTGTAGCTTACTTGTGGCTTGCTTTACATCACCAGAAATTTCTGTAAAGCTTTCTTGTGCCGTGTTCATTAAATCGTTAGCATTTTCCTTTAATTCTGAAGTTTTCACTTCATTATCTTTATTGATGTTAAACATTTTTCTCTCCTTAAAGTTAATACAAAAAAGTGTATATTGATTGTCAAAGACATTTGATTTGTAAGTCTACTATTTTCTACCAAATAAAAATGAAATAATAGTAAATGCTAAAAATACAAAAAACAAAATTTTAGCAATCTCAGTGGCACCAGATGAAATACCGCCAAAACCAAATATCGCAGCAATAATAGCTATGACAAAAAATACAATTGAATAGTGCAACATAATAAATTCCTTATAAAAAAAACTTAATTTAGGTAGTCATGATGAATTTTATAAAATTCCATAGAGTTTATGAGCAGGTATACTCTGATTTTTTTGTAAGAAAGCACCTACAGGTATGATTAATCCAGTACAAAAGATTAATTTATTTAAACACCCAATATTGAAACAATTCAGTATGTTTTCAAATAAGACTTGGTATTGGTTCGAAAGAGTAATTGCTAGTTTAGGTGGACGTACCATTTCCATGTTAGCTGTAGCATTGCTGATTACTATGACGTCTATTGTCTTTAACGATAACTGGATACTCTCAATTGCCCGTCAAGATGCAATTATTGGTCAAATTAGAACTAACATTATTACGCTTTATAACCTGCGTACATCTTTATATAGAGCGGAAAGTGCACAGCGTGGTTACCTGTTAATGTATCGCTCAGAGTATGCAGCCCAATATAATTCAGCGCTTAATGAAGCGCGCAAAAATATAGAAACTATCAATGACTTAGTTATGGAAACATCTGATAGCGAAATAATGCAAAAAGAGCTGGTATGGATTGCAGCAATTTCCGCTAGTGTTGAAGCAAAAGCCACGGAAATTAAGATGACCATTGATTTGGCTACAAAAGGAAAACTTAAAAAGTCTAAGCAAGTGGTAAACCTTGATCAGGGTATGGTGGAGATGCAAAAGTTTATGGAGCATACACAATTGATGATTGATAAACAAAATCAACACTTAGAACGTATGTTAGAAAAGCGTAAAAACACTATTATTTTGTCACGTTTATCATTGCTGGCTGGTGCTTTGGTTTTGATCATATTAGTTGTATTGGTCATTAAACAATTGCTTAGTGAGATTTCGGTTAAAAGTGAATTACAACTTAGGTTGGTGAGAGAAAATGAAATTTATGAACAAAAACTAGTTGAGCAGTCTTTACTATTAAGTAGTTTAGCTTTGGATTATCAAGCTGATGTTGAGCGTGAACGACAAAAGCTATCAAGAGAGTTACATGACGAATTAGGCTCAATTCTTACAGCTACTAAAATGGACATAGCTTGGGTGATGAAAAAGCTTAAAGTGGACTTTCCAGAAGTCATAGAAAAACTTAAAAAGACGATTAGCTATATAGACCAAGGGATTAACTTTAAGCGACAGATAGTAGAAGAACTGCACCCCTCTATTATGACTACCTTTGGTTTTTGGCCAGCGCTGACATCATTAATTGAGGGCGCTGCCGAGCGTAATCAATGGAAGTTAACACTAACTTTGCCTGAAGATACTACTAAGCTCAATGAAACTATTAGTTTAATTGCCTATCGCGTAGTTCAAGAAACTTTAAATAATGCCAACAAATATGCTCAAGCTACTATGATGTCAATCCATATTATGGAAGATAATAAATTCTTGAAATTGGAAATTCACGATAACGGCGTAGGTTTTGATTTGAATGCGATTGATGGAAACACCCATGGTTTGGCTGGAATGCGACATCGTGTTTTAGCGATTGGTGGAAAGTTTGAAATTTCTAGCTCACCAAGTGAAGGTACTATAACACGGGCTTTGATTCCAATCACTAAACCATAATAGCAACAACTAAATGTTGTAGGTTTTATCTGACAGAATAATCAGTAATCGTATGACTTTTTTGTTGATATAAGTTACGTATCATATGCTCCAACGAATCAAGAGATCTGATTGCTACTTGTTTCTTCTTGTACATTACTTATGGAGCAAAAAAATGAAAATATTACACACATCTACGTTAGTTTTAGCATTAACAATCGGAACTGCCAGTTTTTCAGTAACTGCGGCAGACCTAAGTGACCCAAATAATCAAGCACCACTATCTGGTGAATTTACAAAATTAGATACTAATGGCAATGCGGTACTTAATTATTCTGAAGCCTCTAAAGATATGACTTTTGCTAAACATAGTAACTTTCAAAAGGCCGATGTAGACCATGATGGTACTTTAGACCAAAATGAATATAGTACTTATAAATCTGCCTCACAACAAAAGAATGCCAAAGTTGCGATCAAAGATAGTGTAATTACTACCAAAGCAAAAGCTCAAATTTTAGCTACTGAAGATTTAAAAAGCTTGCAAATTAGTGTTAAAACTCACAACGGTGTAGTTTTGTTGAGTGGTTTTGTGGATAATGAAGCTGCAAAATCAAAAGCTGGTGAAGTTGTTTCTAATATTCAGGGTGTTAAATCTGTTAAAAACAACTTAGAAGTTAAAAACTAAGATATTAATTTGATTTTTAATTAAATAAAAAACCACTCGTTTAGTGTGCGTGGTTTTTTTATTGATTTAATAATTAGTTGCTATTAACAGCTATTTTACAATATGACCACCAGCCTCATAGCTGGGTAAATTGGGTGATTGATTCACATAAATAAGTTTATCAGTTGGAAATCCTAATTCCTTAGCTTGTGCTATTAAATGCTGTTTTATGGGATAAGGAAGCTGAGGTGTACGTGAAAGTATCCAGAAATAATCTCTGTTTGGGCCGCAAATCATCGCGTAGTTGTAGTAAACCTTATCCAACGCAATGATGTTATAGGCTGCGTAAAAAGGCCCAAAGAAAGACACTTTAAGTTTGCCAGAATGTGTCCCATCAGTATGGGGACTTTCTTCAAAATAAGCTTTGCCAGTGACTTCTTTCCACTCTTTTGTATCAATGTTAAACCCTTTGTTGATAACTTTAATGCCGCCATCCTCACGTAATGCATAAGTTGCGGTGACGTTGTCTAGCCCTCGCTCGAATGAATGATCTAACCTTGCTATTTCATACCAAGTTCCCAGATATTGATTTGCATCTAAACTATTGACGACTGTTATATTGCTTGGTGTGCCCATGCAACTGGTTAATAGAATCAGTAGAATAAAAATCAAACTATTTTTTAATGACATTTTTATGGTGTAATGCGTTAGAGATTAACTTTGTTCGACTCGCTAAAAACTTATCTAGTTCCGCGGCAAAGGCCTGTTTATCTGATTGATTGAATACCGCAGGCCCGGATAGATCAAGACCATTACCACGCAGTTCCTCCATTAAATTACGCATAGCTAAGCGCTCAGCAATATTGGCAGTGGTATAAAATTCGCCACGTGGATTCAGTGCAAAGCCACCCTTAACCACGACTTGAGCGGCGAGTGGAATATCTGCTGTAATCACTAAATCGCCCGCTTCTAATATTTCGACAATTTTATTATCTGCCATATCAAAACCCATTTCAACTTGCATCGCACGAATATAAGCTGAAGATGGGGTTTTAAGCAGTCGATTGGCAACTAGGGTGGTAATGATGCTAGTGCGGTCTGCAGCTCGAAATAAAATTTCTTTAATAACAACGGGACAAGCGTCTGCATCTACCCAAATTTTCATACTAAAAGATAAAGGTTGCTAATTTAGCTTTAGCGTCCACGATTGCCACTATGGCGAGCTGGGGCTTTTGGCATGAAAATTGGCTGTTGCGGCTGCGCTTGATGGCGCGCAGCCTCAGAAAGGTTTTGATTGCTTTGAGGTTTGTTCCTCTCATTATTGCCGCCAGACTTATTAGTCTGTGTTCTTTGACCATTTGGCTGCATGTTTACTTGGTTGTTGGCTTGCGCACCATTTCGATGATTGCTAGGGCGTTGACCGTTTCTAGTATTCTGAATATTAGCACGACCCTCTTGAGTGCCTTGTTGGCTTCGGTTTTTATTTGAACCATTGCTATTATTTTGACCTGCTGGTTTTGCACCACTCTGTCCACGATTAGGTTGCTGACCACGAAATAATCTTGGCGGCTCAGGCTCAAGTTTAGTAGGAGGCTCAAAGCCTTCTACTTTTACTTTTTTTATATCGCGTTTAATTAGTTTTTCGATATCTTTTAAAAACTTGGTTTCTTCTTCATCTACTAAGGAAATAGCTGCACCAGTACTGCCTGCCCGACCTGTACGGCCGATACGATGTACATAATCTTCAGGTACATTAGGTAATTCAAAATTGACGACTTGTGGTAATTGGTCTATATCCAAGCCGCGTGCAGCGATGTCTGTTGCCACTAACACGGGAATAATACCATCTTTAAAATCTGCTAATGCTTTAGTACGCGCATTTTGGCTTTTGTTACCGTGAATTGCCATCGCAGGAATGCCATCTTTAATCAGTTTATCCGCTAATCGGTTCGCGCCATGTTTGGTGCGGGTAAAAATTAGGACCTGCTTCCAGTCATTCTTTTTAATGAGATAGCTCATTAAATCACGCTTGTGCGCTTGGCTTACCAAATGCACCGTTTGCTCAACTAGTTCAGATGCCGTATTACGTCGAGCGACTTCCACAAACGATGGGTTGTTAAGTAAGCCATCAGATAATTCTTTAATTTCATCTGAGAAAGTGGCTGAAAACAGCAAGTTCTGACGCTGCTTCGGCAACATAGCGAGTATTTTTTTAATGTCGCGGATAAAGCCCATGTCCAGCATGCGGTCGGCTTCATCTAATACTAAGATCTCTATGCTGGATAAGTCTACAGTTTTTTGGCTGGCGTGATCGAGTAAGCGGCCTGGAGTTGCAACAATGATATCTAAGGGTTTTGCTAGGCTACGGATTTGTGGGTTAATACTAACGCCACCAAAAATCACAATGCTTTTTAATGGTAGATACCTACCATATGTTTTAACAGATTCTTCTACTTGTGCGGCAAGCTCACGCGTCGGAGTAAGAATCAAACATCGTGGTCTATGTTTGCCATTAGCTGATGGGTATTTTGCAGGATTGCTTGTCAGTAATTGCAGCAAGGGTAGGGTAAATCCTGCAGTTTTCCCCGTACCTGTTTGCGCGCCAGCAAGTAAATCGCCACCACTTAATACTTGTGGTATAGCTTTTATTTGAATTGGGGTTGGAGTGGTGTAACCTGCATCGCTAATCGCGCGCAAAATGGGTTCAGATAAGCCTAAGTCAGTAAATGCTAGGCTAGGTGTTGTAACTTCTGTGTTCAATGTAAATTCCGCTTCTTGATTAAAATCAAATGAATTTAGATGCTGGTCTATTACTTTTAAAGCAACACCAATCGGGACAAACAAATAAGGGTGAGTGTGGAGGGCTTATTGAGCCACCTCTTAAATTGATGATAGACCGTTGCGCAGATTGGATGGCGCAAGGCAATTTGGTATCAATATGGATATATTATACGTATAAGTTTGACAAAAGCGACTAAATATTAATGAGTAATTAAGAAAATAACTGGGAAAATAATGGCTGGAGATTGTATTGCAAACAATCACTTGGTTTGGTACTTAGGCATGGGCTACTATTAATACAGCATGGCTTAGTAAGAATAGTACAGCAATTCCTAATACCGTAAAGTTCGTCACCATGCCGAAAATGCGCAATCTAAAGTTTTCTATTTGCTGACTCACACCATATGCATGTACTAAGCGGCTAATCAGTAAGCTAACTCCTAGCGCATGTATCAGCAGTTGTGGGGCATGGTCTAGCTCGCAAAAGTAGATGAGCAGTAAGCTAAGAGGTACATATTGCGCAAAGTTGTTATGTACGGCTATAGCGCGCTGTAGTAGAGCATTTCTGCCATCACCAATAGCTACTTTTGCCATTCTGCGTGTTTTAATTACTTTTATGCTGAGTAGGATAAATACTAAGCTTAGTAATGCTGCATAAATAGGGGTGATGTGCATAATGGGTTGGATTGATATTAAGTCGGACTAAGTTTACTTAAATCTTCTTCGGTTAACCAGCGCCATTCGCCTGCAGCTAAACCTTCTGGCAATTTTAACTTACCAATTTGTATGCGTTTCAAGCCTTCTACACGGTTACTCATTGCGGCAATCATACGTTTTACTTGGTGATACTTTCCTTCTGCTAGTGTCATGCTAATGACATTTTCACTAATACGCTCGCAGGCAAGTGCTGCTATTGGTGCATCTTCATCTATTAGCTGCACACCTTTTAAAATATGCGCAATTTGTGCATCGTCTACTGGATGTTTGCAATAGACTTCGTAAATTTTGGGCACTTTCCATTTTGGTGAGCTCATTTTATGGATAAATTGTCCATCGTCAGAAAGCAATATCAATCCTGTAGTATCCTCATCTAGACGACCAATACATTGCACATCACGTTCTACGAGTGGATGTGGTAACAGGCTGTAAATGGTCGGATGATGCTGGGTTTTATGGGAGCATTCATAATTGCTAGGTTTGTTAAGCATAAGATAGGCTTGCTCTCGGTAAGTCCAAGCCGCACCTTTAACCGTGAATTGTAGACCCTCTAATTCAAATTCTGCAAAAGGATCATCGCAGAGTGATCCATTGACTGTTACTTCATGATGCCGCACCATCATGCGACAAAGTTTGCGTACACCAAAACCTTGGTTATTCAGGATACGTTCTAGGGTGAGTGTTTTTTTAACCATTCGACATTATATCGTTAGCAATATGATGCGTTCAAAATTACCCTAATTATTTTATTAGTTTTACTCTAGTGTGTCATCGGTTAAAATACAATAATTATTCCACAATCGCTACTTCTAATAGCGATAGATCTCCTTTATGACGTTTAAACATATTATCTCGCGCGATAACAGCGTATTCAAGCAACTCAAAAAACTAGCTGACAATACACGTGAGCGCCGTCAAGCAGGAAAAACTTTACTTGATGGCGTTCATTTGATTGAAGCTTTTATCACAAGCTTTGGCTTACCAGAGTTATTAATTATTCCCGAAGGTCAAAGCTCAACTGAAGCAACAAGTTTAATTCAAGCTTTAGCTGATGGCGATGAAATTCCAACGGTCATGTTTACTACTTTAATGTTTGCTGAGCTAACTCCTGTTGCTAGCCCAACAGGAGTTCTTGCTTTAGTTAACATCCCTGAAATTGTAATGCCAGAATCACCCAACTTTGTACTAATGTTAGAGGGTATTCAAGATCCTGGTAATCTTGGTGCAATGCTACGTTCAGCAGCAGCAGCAGGTATAGAGGCGGTGTATTTATCGACAGGCTCTGCGGATGTTTGGTCACCTAAAGCACTACGCGGCGGACAGGGTGCACAGTTTTCATTACCAATGATGGAGCGCGCTGATTTATTTGAGTTGGCCACTAGCTTTAAAGGCGTTACGCTTGCCACAACAATGCATGGTGAATCTTTATTTGATCAAGATTTAACGGGTGCTATTGCTTTTATTGTTGGTAATGAAGGTAATGGTTTAAGCCCTGAATTATTGTGTACGGCACATCATCGTGTGGCAATCCCAATGAGTAGCAAAATAGAGTCACTTAATGCAACTGCTGCAGCTACTGTTTGTTTTTTTGAACGGGTGCGGCAGATGGCCAAAAAATGATTAAACAATTAGTGTTTGGCTTTACTAGTTGGTGCCGGTACTGTTGCGGCAAATAGTTGCTCAGCGTCGATTTTGTCAAACATATAGTGCTTGTTACAGAAATCACAATTAACATCAATTGTGTCACGTTCTTGTAAAATACTGTTAATCTCCACATCGCCCAACAAACGTAGCATGTTACCAACGCTGGTTTGTGAGCAACTACAGCTAAAGCTGATGGCTTGTGCATCAAATAAACGCACATCTTCCTCGCTAAACATTAGATGCAATAAATCTTCAGCGGATAAGTTTAACAACTCTTCATCTCGTAGTGTGTTGGCTAAATAGCCAAGTCTGTTCCATGCGTCTTCATCCTGCTCTGGTAAGTCTGGAAGTTTTTGCAGCAGCATTCCGGAGGCAACTTTATCGTCGCAGCTGAGCCAGATACGCGTCTCAATTTGTTCACTACGATGCATGTAATTTTCTAACATCGAAGCAATGCTGTCACCTTCAATCGGCACAATGCCTTGGTAGGCCTGATTGCCATCTTTGGGGTTATTTTTCAAGTCTAAGGTGATAATAAACTGGCCTTGACCAATAAGATCGCTAAAGCTTAAGCTGTCAATTGTGTCGACATTGACTTTGCTATCTAATGTTGCGGTGGCACGCATCGTAATAGCTTCAGAGTTTGATTTTAATTTACATTCCACCACTAATAATTTCAGTGCACCCTTGCCTTGAATCTGTAACACCAACGCACCACCTTCTATCTTTAAAGTCGCTGCAAGCAGTGCGCTAGCCGCCATTAACTCGCCTAATGCCCGTTTTAATACAGGTGGATAATTATGATGTTGTAATGAGGTGGTGAATGTGTTGTTGAGTTGTACGGTGTTTCCACGCACTGCGGTTTTGTCGAAAATAAAGCGGTGGAGCAGATCTTTTTGTGAGGTAATCATAAATTTAATTTTAACATGACGTGCTGATAGTTTTGCAAAGTAGTTTTGATAAAAGATAGCGATTTGGCAATACAGATTGGCCGAAATTTAACGCAGATATGTGTATGTTAATTAACAATAATAGCGCGTTGCTTGGGAACGTTGCATAAAGCCCAATGCGCTTTTGCCCACTCCCAAACTACATCTAGCCGTTCATGTTGCAGATCTTGTGATGGAGATTGACCTAAAAAAGTTAAGGCTTTCCATAGATGTTGATTGGTGTTTTTGGTATCTACAGCTTGCGCCAGCGTTTGTTTGCTCAGCTTTTCGCCACGGACATTGCAAGCGATAGGTACGTGAGAATAATGCGGTGTTGTTAGGTCAAGCAATTGCTGTAAATAAATTTGTCTTGGAGTTGACCCTAACAAGTCAGCACCACGAACTACATGGGTAATACCTTGCATAGCATCATCCAGCACCACGGCTAGTTGATAAGCAAATAGACCATCGGCACGTTTTAAGACGAAGTCACCAATATCCGTAGCTAAATTTTGAGTTATTTTTCCTTGAATGGCATCGTTAAATTCAAGAGCAAATTGCGCTACCTTTATCCGGTAAGCTAAGTGATCACTACGCTTGAATATATTTCGTTTAGATAAGCCATTTCGGCAAGTTCCAGGGTAAATCAAGCCTTCTGATCCCACCCCAGTAGCAGAGTCAGCAATTTCTTTGCGACTACAACAACATGGATAAACGAGATTACGTATTTTTAGATTATCTAGGGCTGCTTGGTAGGCTTCTAAACGTTGGCTTTGGAAGAGTATCTCACATTTCCATTCAAAGCCAAATGCTTCTAAGGTTTGTAAAATACTGGTCGTTGCACCTGGAACCTCACGGGGTTTGTCTAAATCCTCAAGTCGAATAATCCAGTCACCAAAATTTACCTTTGCTTCTAAGTAGCTGGCAGTTGCTACTATCAACGAACCAAAATGCAGTGGCCCAGTAGGAGATGGGGCAAAGCGCCCTTTGTACATAGTCAATTAAAAACCAATCGAAAATCAACTAATCAGGTTGCACATAAGGTGGAATATCCCAAGATAGCAGTAAATTGCCTCGTAATATCAAGCTGCATTGCATGCGCTCGCTACCATTTGCTGTGGTTTCAAAGACATAGGTTCGTTGTAACTGCATTTTCCCACGACTATCACGTGCCAGTTTAATTTTCTGGCAAGCCACAGTTTCATCTAATAGTTGCAGTTGCATGCGAGAAACTAGCTCACGACCAAAATTAATGGCAACTTCACGTTTACCAATTGTATCCATCCAAAACCATGCGCCGGCAAGAAGTGTAAATAATAAAGCGAGTTCCAAATTAAACTTTCTAAATAGGTTAATAATGGTCAATCATCTAATAGTTTAGCGGGTTATAGATTTTATAAGAAATATTGCAGTAGAATCTATTTGATGATAAATCAATCTAAGTTTATATGAGTCAAAACCGTGAGCATAATGCGTTAAAGGTCTACTTAAAGCTACTGAAAGGTAAAGGAGTAGGTAGAGAAAGCATTAACCGTCGTGAAACTTTTCTGCATAAGTTAATGCCATTATTAGCTGGCCTTACAAATAATGCTTCAGGTTATCGTGAGGCTTTAGAGCTTTATATGGATAGTATTAAAAGTACTGATTGGCCCTATGATTTGGCGGTGGCGCGTGAATACTATGTTTTTTGGATGGGAGATATTAAAGCTATTGCGGCGTATAGCGCGACACAAGGCTACGCGGAAGAGCCTGTTAGTTGGCAACCTGTTGACACATCGCTAAAAATGCTATGG
The DNA here is from genome assembly GCA_043788445.1 of Methylophilaceae bacterium. Classification (GTDB taxonomy): domain Bacteria; phylum Pseudomonadota; class Gammaproteobacteria; order Burkholderiales; family Methylophilaceae; genus JACMMS01. The sequence continues at coordinate 7,489 of JAYVTW010000060.1, read as the reverse complement.
GATATTATTGATAAGGCTAAATTTGATCTTGCTGAAAGCTGGGCGTTAAAAGCTTATACCAAGGCTTTACGTGATGAAAATGCTCCTCAAACCTTGATTGAAACACGAGTTAAGTTGGCAAAAATCTTGCTAATTCAGCTTAAAGACGCGCCAATTAAAAATAATCAAGCATACCGTGTATCGGTAGATGCCACTGTATCATTATTTGATGTGAGACAAAATCGCCACCTTTTTTTAGTGGTAGTTCGTGAGTTTTTTCATTTTTGGTCAGGCAACCCAGATGCTGCAAATTATATTTTGCAAGAAAGTAATGCCGCACCATTCAATAACATCGGATTACAGTAACAGCATATTTACTACATGAAGTAAATAGAGTTGTAAAAATCACTATCTCTGTGCAATGCACTTTAATAAGTAGTAACTTACTCAAAATGAAGAGTTTGACGATGCTGATTTAACTATCCATAAAATTAATGCGACTGCTGAAGACTAACTTACCTCGAAGCTGCTGATGAAGTATTTCAGCAGCTTTTTTAATGCTGACTAAATTTATCATTGATTGCAGTTATAAATGGTCCTAATTTTGGTGGTGATGCTTCAACATCAATCCTGACGCCAAGCTTTCGTAGGGTATTGCTGCATACGGGGCCGATTGAAGCAATTAAACTTCGGTTGATGCTAGTCAGAAATTGTTCTGTTCTACCCAAGCTTTGCGCTAGGGTAAACAGATTTTCGGCTTGTGACGCGCTGGTGAAGCACACCATATCAATACTGTTATTATCGAGCGCGTCCATCAACTTAATTAGAGGTTTTGTATCTGGCATGCTCCAACGATAAGTCGCAATCTCAGCAATTTGAGCACCTTTTGCGAGCAAAGCTTCTTGTAACTCAAGATTGGTATTGCCGTAGCGTTGCACTACGATTTTCTTGCCACGGATGTCGGTATTATCAAGCGCAATTAGTATTTCTTTAGTGGTGTAGGGGTCTCCGGCGCGTACATCAATACGCACCTCTCTTGAGCGTAAAATTGCAGTTGGTTTAGGCCCACGTACCACTACATTAGCAAGTTCAAGAAACCTAAATAATCTGCCAGTTAGATGTAGTTGGTCTGTTGTAGCAAATAAAGCTTTAACGCCAACTCCTGTTTGAAATATAAAAATATCTGGTGGGCTTACATCCCAGCTATTGATTAATTCTGTGATATGAATGGGATCAATATCTGGAATCTCTGCTAAGGCAGGTGCTGAGAAGGGTTTGCCACCGTATTTTTTGACGATATCGGCCAACTGCTCTCCAGAGCGGCTTTCTAAAATAGCAATAGTTTTATCTTTCAACGCCTCACCTATAATATTTTTAATTAATCAAACATCATAACCTTTACTGTGATGCTTCTGATACTAATACAGTTTTAACTTGGTAAAGATTTGGAAATAAATACTTTAGCTGATCAATTTTTTTAAATCATTTGATTCTTAAAACAATAAAAGCTAATTTTTACAAGACCTTTGCCCACCTAGAACTTAGCTAGTTTTGCAATGTCTTACAAATGTGTCTGTTAAGTAAAAATTTTTAATTGTTGGCGTGATCTTGGCGTTTTCTTAATAGACTGTAATCAATCAGATTGCATAATATTAACAATCCGATAGCTTGCAGGGAGTGCTAGGACTTTTGGTGAGCTTAGGAATATAGGAGGCCAAAATGAGACGCAAACTTTATTTCGTATTACCAGATATAAAAAGTGCACATGACACGATGAATGAAATGCTGCTGGCTCGTATTGATTCAGAACACATTCACTTCCTTGCTAAACCTGATTTACCCTTAGATGATCTTCCCGAGGCAAATGTTTTAGAAAAAACCGATGTTGTTTATTGTGGTGAGGTTGGTCTGGTATTGGGGGCTGGGCTCGGTTTTGTTGCGGGCGTTCTGGCTGTCATGTTTTCATCAACTGTAACGTTTTCATATTTGTTTGGCCACGTACCGTTAATCGCGATTCCCATTTGTGTTGTCATTGGTGCTATTTCGAGTGCGTTATGGAGTGGGCTTCTAGCGACGACTATTCCTCACCACAGAGTGGCTATGTTTGAAAAGCAAATTGCACAAGGACAAATATTGATGATGATATCTGTGCCTTTCCATAGAGTGCGAGAAATACGTGATTTTCTGCTTAACCGCCACCCTGAGGCCGCGTTTGGTGGAATGTGGCCTACTGCTGATCATGTGCTATTTCCCTGATTCAGGTTAGCAAAGGATAAAATGATTTTTAAAGCTTATTGTTAAAGCTGGTTTAGAGTCATCTAAGATACTCTTAAGATAATTTTTTAAAGTTTTCAAAAGTCTGTTTGAGCGCCATGTTAATATCAAGATATGGCGCTTTTTAATATTATTATTCCAGCTGCAGGTTTTGGTGGCCGTATGGGGGTTGCAACCCCAAAGCAGTATTTAGAGTTGGCTGGTAAGCCTGTTATTGCACATGTGTTAGACATATTTTTAAATTGTCCACGTATTGCATCGGTTAACTTAATTTTAAGTAAGGAAGATAGCGTTTTTAAAACCCTTAAATGTGCAACCCATTCTAAGTTACATGTTTATTATGCAGGTGGTAAGACGCGTGCCGAGACGGTACTCAATGGCTTGCAAGTCATAAAAAATAGATTATCAGTAGAAGATTGGGTATTAGTACATGATGCGGCTCGCCCTTGTTTAAGCGCTGCATTATTAAATAATCTGTTAGATACTTTACAAGATGACGCCGTAGGAGGCCTGCTAGCGATTCCGTTAGCTGAAACTTTAAAACGGGCAGGTAGCAATAACAAAGTTGCTAAGACTGAATCGCGTGATGGTTTATGGCAAGCGCAAACTCCTCAAATGTTCCGCTATGGTTTACTAATGCAAGCTTTACAAAGGTTTAGCCAGATTAATGCAGTGCCAACAGATGAAGCACAAGCAATTGAAGCATTTGGTTATGCGCCAACATTGGTGCGTGGTGATTTACGCAATCTTAAGATTACTTACCCACAAGATTTAGAGCTGGCGGAGATCATTATCAGCTCAAACTTAATACTAGGCGTGAAAAAAGAAAGTAAATAATGATGAGAATAGGTCACGGTTTTGACGTGCATCAGTTGGTAGTAGGACGCAAATGTATCATCGGTGGAGTCGATATTCCGCACGACAAAGGCTTGGATGGTCACTCAGACGCCGATGTGTTGCTACATGCTATTTGTGATGCCCTGTTAGGAGCCGCAGCGCTGGGTGACATTGGACAACATTTCCCACCCAATGATAGTCGCTACAAAGGTATTGATTCTCGGGAGTTGTTGCGCCATGTAGTGTCTTTGCTTAAAAATATAGCTTATGTCGTTAGTAATATTGATGCGACGGTTATTTGTGAGCAACCAAAGCTGTCCCCATATATTCAAATGATGCGTACGTGTATTGCTGAAGATTGTGCTGTGGATATTAACACCGTCAATGTTAAAGCAACGACCACCGAAAAGCTCGGGTTTACCGGGCGCGGCGAGGGTATTGCAGCTGAGGTGGTATGCATGCTTAAAAAAACTACTGCTTAATTATTTATCTATAAATTGGCAGGCCGAAAAAAAGTTTATTCAGAACTTCTTATCTAAATTCTAGAAATACCTTTTATGTTCAATTGGTTTGAAAATCTTTTAAGTGCATTTCCATCAAATGAAATCGCACTACCACCAAAATCGCTTTGGCAGTTTTTGTGGGCAAGTACCAAAGGTATGCGTCCTTATTTGTTATGTCTTACAGTATTTACAGGCCTGACAGGGGCTTTTGAAGCATTATTATTCGCCATGATGGGTAAAGTGGTTGATTGGCTGGCGCTTATTCCACCAACAGAACTATGGGTACGCCAAGGTCAACATTTAATCTGGTTATCTATTGCCTTGATGTTGAGTGTGGTGTTTATTTTGATGCAAACTTTATTTAAGCATCAAACGCTTGCGGGTAGTTTTCCTATGCGTTTACGCTGGAATTTTCACCGACTAATGCTTAATCAAAGCATGACTTTTTATCAGGATGAATTTGCTGGAAGAGTTGCCACAAAAGTCATGCAAACTGCTTTGGCTGTCCGTGATGTATGGTTTACATTAGCGGATATTTTGATTTATGTGCTGATTTACTTTGGCACCATGGTCACCATTGTGGGCTACTTTAACCCATTAATTACTATTCCATTTCTGGTGTGGCTAATCGCCTATTCATTAACGCTTTGTTATTTTGTGCCCAGGCTAAGTAAGGTATCGCAAAGTCAGGCAGATGCGCGGTCTATGATGACAGGCCGCATTACTGATGCTTATACTAATATCAGCACGGTTAAACTATTTTCACATGCCGGCCGAGAAGCTGGTTATGCAAGGTTTGCCATGCATGAGTTCTTAAACACGGTGAATCAGCAAATGCGTATGGTTACGCAGGTGGAAGTGAGTAATCATTTGCTGAATATGACTCTGATTATTTCGACAGGCTTAATGGCTTTATGGCTATGGAGTAATGGGCAGGTGACGGTAGGTGGGGTGGCCGCAGCGACTGCCATGTCGCTGAGGTTAAACGGAATATCGCATTGGGTGATGTGGGAAATGACTTCACTTTATGAGCAAATTGGGACAGTGCAAGATGGTATCAATACACTCACCACGCAAAATAACATCAGTGATGTTACTGATGCGCAAACCTTAAATGTACAACGGGGTGAAATAGAATTTAAAGCAGTTAACTTTAATTATGGTAACGAGCATAAACGGGTATTAAGCGGACTTAATCTGCATATTAAAGCTGGTGAGAAGGTTGGTTTAGTTGGACGTTCTGGTGCTGGTAAATCAACTATTGTGAATCTGCTATTACGCTTTTATGAGGTGGAGGCTGGACAAATTCTGATTGATGGTCAAAATATTAACAAGGTTACGCAAAATAGCTTACGTCAGCATATTGGCATGGTGACACAAGATACTTCTCTGTTGCATCGCTCGGTGCGTGACAATGTTTTGTATGGCAGGCCCGATGCGACAGATGAAGAGATGATGGCCGCGGCGAAGCGTGCAGAAGCGCATGAGTTTATTTTGAGCTTGAGCGATGCCAAAGGGCGCAAAGCTTATGATGCACATGTCGGTGAACGTGGGGTAAAGTTATCTGGTGGTCAGCGTCAACGCATTGCAATAGCACGCGTCATGTTGAAAGATGCGCCGATTTTATTATTAGATGAAGCGACTAGTGCCCTAGATTCTGAAGTGGAAATTGCCATTCAAGCAAGTTTATATAACTTGATGGAGGGTAAAACTGTGGTTGCCATCGCGCATAGACTATCGACGATTGCTGCCATGGATAGGCTGATTGTATTGGATGAAGGCCGTATTGTCGAAGAGGGCGACCATGCAAGTTTGCTTAAAGCGCGTGGCTTATATGCTACGTTATGGGCACACCAAAGTGGTGGTTTTCTTGGCGATGAATAGTCTACGATAATTTAAGATTTAAGTAATACAATCACGGCGCCGCTACCCCCGTCTTGTTTGCGCGCTTCGGCATAGGCAATAACTTCATCTTTTTGTATCAACCAATTACGTAATTTATGCTTAAGTACTGGTTCGCGATTGGGGGAACCTAAGCCCTTGCCGTGCACAATACGTACACAGCGAATACCTTTTTTTTTGCAATCTCCTAAAAACCGAGCTACATACAAACGCGCTTCATCTGAAACTAAGCCATGTAAATCAATAGCAGCTTGTATTACCCAATATCCGCGACGTAATTTGCTTAAAATATCTGGCGTGTGGCCTTCACGTAAATATAGCAACTCTTCACCGCTTTCTAGTTCATGGGCTGGAATATAGCTATCACTGAGTGAATCTATTAAAGCTTGGTGTTCGTCACGTAAGAATTGTAGGGGAATGGGTTTTGGCTTTTTAGTTTCTGGTTCTGAACGTGCCTTTTGCACATTGAAGGTTAACGGGCGGGCACCTTTAATAGCTTGTTGAAACAAATTTGACTCATTATCAGACTTATTTAGTATTAAGCTCTCAGCCTGTAATTTCTCAATAGTCAATCTATCAGCTTCAAGTTGCTTTGCTTTTAGTATTTTGTCGCGCACGTCATCCAACTTGCATGCCAGAACGTTACTCTTCATGTATTTATTTTTAAGCATTGCTTATCATAGGACATAAATAAGCAATGCAAAATAAAAATCATCATTTATAAAATATTTTCATTAAATTTTTTGTCTATAGTTGAGCTAACGCACAGACTAGTAGCAAAGAAAGATGTTATGGTGAAATAGCAAAAAAATTAGCTTAAACTTTGAGCTATCACAAAGTAATTACCTAATATTAAAAAAAGGAGACCATCATGGTCAAAACAATTTCTAAAAGTAACAATTTCTCTCAAAAATTCACGATTAGTGCGCTGGTTCTTGCTTTGTCGCTTGCTGGTTGCGCCAATATGACTGAAACACAAAAAGGTACAGCCGAAGGCGCTGGTATCGGCGCCGGTGTTGGTGCGGTAGTAGGTGCACTTGCCAATGGTAAAAAAGGTGCAATAATTGGTGCGGTAGTTGGTGCAGGTGGTGGTGCAATAGCTGGTAACGTATGGTCCAAAAGAATGGAAGCACAAAAACGCGAGATGGAGCAAGCTACAGCAGGGACTGGTGTTGCGGTCACACAGACTGCTGATAATCGGCTTAAATTAGATATTCCAAGTGATATTTCTTTTGATAAAGGTCGCGCTGATATTAAATCTAATTTTAGACCTGTATTAGACAAATTTGCGACTAGCTTAACATCCAATGCAGCGACTAAAGTCACGATTGTTGGACATACCGATAACTCTGGTAGCGATGCGGTGAATGATCCACTCTCGGTGAGTCGTGCGGCTAATACCCGTAATTATTTAACTGCACGTGGTGTTGCTTCTGACCGTTTTACGGTAAGTGGTCGTGGATCACATGAGCCATTAGTAGCAAATGATACGCAAGCTAATATGGCTAAAAATCGCCGTGTGGAGATTTTTGTAGCAGAACCAGAAGTAGCTAAACAATAAAGCTATAGGAGCTAAACAGAGGTTTGTTTAGCTCATTAAGTTTATGTAATAGAAAATCCCCTTTGGGGATTTTCCATTACTGGGCACTTCTTTAAGATTGATTTGCTAAATAACGTTCCGCATCAAGTGCAGCCATACACCCAGTACCAGCGCTAGTAACGGCTTGGCGATAGACATGGTCTTGTACATCACCAGCAGCAAATACACCAGGGATGTTGGTAGCCGTTGCATTGCCCGCACGGCCTGCTTGCGTAATAATATAGCCACCTTCCATCTCTAGCTGATCTGCAAAAATATCAGTATTAGGCTTATGACCAATAGCAATAAATACACCACTTAATGTGACTTCTTTAGTGTCGCCAGTTTGTGTATTTTTGATGCGCATACCAGTTACACCAGTATTGTCCCCTAGCACTTCATCTAATGTATTAAA
>JAYVTW010000059.1:0-13337 GCA_043788445.1 Methylophilaceae bacterium | reverse complement strand
GGCCGCCATTTTCGTTGATTTTATAAATTCGCCCCCCTTGTGTATACGCGGCTAGATTTTCTTTTGCAGATTTGCAATTAGCTTCCTTTTGTTTATTTTGGGCGTCTTTTTCTTCATGATTTCTCTTTTCTTTCTCTGCCGCTTCCTGGCGTTTAGCTGCAGCTTGCTCTTTTGTTAGCCCTGATTGAGACTTGTCTGTAACAGGCGTCACAACAGGAGATACAACAGGAGATACAACTGGTGATAAAGGTGCGACTCCTGTTGGTTGAACTGTTTTTCTTCCAAAAACTTCCTGCTTAACACTTGCCGGCGGCGCAAAATCTGAGTAAACCCATTTACCATTTGCATCCTTATACTTGTGCACCTCGGCATTTGCACTAATGGGCAAAATGATTAACAATGCGATTAAAATTGAAAACTGCATAGTATTACTCCAAAAAAAATTGATATAACATCCTACAATTAACGTTGTGTATCTACAATAATTAAAGCTTATTTCTTAACAACCATCATTTGTTTAGGTCAGAAATATACTGATAGATTCTTTAACGGTTTATATGTCTAAGCGATGACAACATATTTATAGAAATACCTTTGTCACAATGGACAGACCTAGTGCCATCATCTAAAGATAACATGAGGGGTAAATAATACTGAATATATAACCCTATTAAACTTAATTTATCCTAAAAATACAATATATTAAAGCTGGTAAATACTGCATCTCTTGAATAGCCAGAAGCCTTACAAATCGGTATAATCTCGTTTTGCATGAAAAGGTTATTAAAATGCGTTTGTTGCAACAAGCTCTTACTTTTGATGATGTTTTATTAGTACCTGCTCATTCTAATGTGCTACCACGTGAAGTTAGCCTCACAACTCAACTTACTCGTGGCATTCAACTCAATATCCCTTTAGTATCTGCGGCGATGGATACCGTGACCGAAGCACCCTTGGCCATTGCACTAGCTCAAGAAGGTGGAATGGGCATCATCCATAAAAACATGACTCCGATTAAACAGGCTGCACACGTTTCACGTGTTAAACGTTTTGAATCAGGTATTGTGCACGACCCTGTTACTATACAAAGTCACATGACAGTACGTGATGTGATTGAACTCACGCAAATGCATAAAATTTCTGGCTTACCAGTAGTTGATAATGGCAAAGTCGTGGGCATAGTCACCAACCGTGATTTAAGGTTTGAAACAAATTTAGATCAACCAATTCAGAATATTATGACGCCGCGTAATCGTTTAGTAACGATACAAGAAGGCGCACCTCGTGAGCAAGCCATAGCCCTGTTACATCAGCATCGCTTAGAGCGTGTATTAGTGATTGATGAGCATGACACGCTTAAAGGCTTAATCACTGTTAAAGACATCCAGAAATCCAGCGACCACCCCTTCGCCTGTAAAGATAGTAAAGGGCGCTTGCGCGTAGGTGCTGCAGTTGGTGTTGGTGCAGATACTGAAGACCGTGTATATGCATTAGCTGATGCAGGTGTAGATGTTATCGTGGTAGATACAGCACACGGTCATTCACAAGGTGTACTTGACCGCGTGACTTGGGTTAAAAAACATTTTCCACACATTCAGGTTATTGGCGGAAATATTGCTACAGCCTCAGCGGCTTTGGCATTGGTGGATGCTGGTGCTGATGGCGTAAAAGTCGGCATTGGTCCTGGCTCCATTTGTACAACGCGCATTGTTGCAGGTGTTGGCGTACCACAAATTAGTGCGATTGCTAATGTAGAAGAAGCATTACGCGGCACAGGCATACCGTTTATTGCTGATGGTGGAATTCGCTTCTCTGGTGACATTTCAAAAGCTATTGCAGCTGGTGCTTACAGCGTGATGCTCGGCGGCATGTTTGCCGGTACTGAAGAAGCACCTGGGGAAATCGAACTGTTTCAAGGACGTTCATACAAATCTTACCGCGGCATGGGCTCAATCGGCGCCATGCAAAAAGGGTCTAGCGATCGTTATTTCCAAGATAATAATGGCAATGCAGATAAATTAGTCCCAGAAGGCATTGAAGGTCGCGTGCCTTATAAAGGTAGTGTTCTAGCAGTGATTCATCAACTCATGGGTGGCTTACGCGCTTCTATGGGTTATGTGGGGGCATGTAATATCTATGAAATGCGCGAAAAAGCTGAGTTTGTACAAATCACATCAGCTGGCATGCGCGAATCACATGTTCATGATGTGCAAATTACAAAAGAAGCGCCTAACTATCGCGTTGACTGATGTTTAACTTAACATTAAGTGGAGCAAACAAATTTAAAATTGATTAAAACTGTTTGCTCTAAGTGTTTTAATAACACTGTATTTAATAACCACCTATATTTTGGCAATACCATAAATGTCTACTTCTAAAATCCTAATTCTAGACTTCGGTTCTCAAGTCACTCAACTTATCGCGCGTCGTGTGCGTGAGGCACATGTTTATTGTGAGATTCATCCATGTGATGTATCGGATGAATTTGTACGTAACTTCAGCGCGCAAGGCATTATTCTGTCTGGTAGCCACGCCAGCGTTTACGAAGAGGAAACCGACAAGGCGCCACAAGCTGTATTTGAAGTAGGCGTTCCGGTATTAGGCATTTGTTATGGCATGCAAATCATGGCACAACAACTAGGTGGAAAAGTTGAAGCTGGTATAAAACGAGAGTTTGGCTATGCAGAGGTTCGCGCACGTGGTCACTCTGCTATATTTAACAACATACAAGATCGTATAAATGAACAAGGTCATGGCTTACTCAATGTATGGATGAGCCATGGTGATAAAGTCACTGAATTACCAACCGGCTTTAAAGTAATTGCCAGCAACGACACAACACCTATTGCCGCCATGGCAGATGAAGCACGCAAATTCTATGCAGTGCAGTTTCATCCAGAAGTCACCCACACAACTCTTGGTCAAGCGATTCTAAATCGCTTCGTGCTTGATATTTGCGCAGTAAAACCTGACTGGATTATGGGTGATTACATTACTGAGGCCGTTGCTAAAATTAAAGCACAAGTGGGTGATGAAGAAGTCATTTTAGGGTTATCTGGCGGTGTGGATTCATCAGTAGCAGCGGCATTGATTCACCGTGCTATTGGCAATCAACTCACCTGCGTATTTGTTGACCACGGCTTGCTACGTTTGGACGAAGGCGACATGGTAATGGATATGTTTGTGGGTCACTTACATACAAAAGTGATTCGTGTGAACGCTGCTGATCAATTCATGGCCCACTTAGTGGGCGTTTCTGAGCCAGAAGCTAAACGTAAAATCATCGGTCGCGAGTTTGTTGAAGTATTTTTAGTTGAAGCTAAAAAACTCGCCAATGCAAAGTGGCTTGCACAAGGCACTATTTATCCCGATGTGATTGAATCTGGCGGAACTAATAATAAAAGCGGAAGAAAAAAAGCTGTCACCATTAAAAGTCACCATAATGTAGGCGGACTACCTGAAAAATTAGGCCTAAAACTATTAGAGCCACTACGTGATTTATTCAAGGATGAAGTGCGAGAACTAGGCGTGGCATTAGGCTTGCCTGCTAATATGGTATACCGCCACCCTTTCCCAGGCCCAGGTTTGGGGGTGCGTATTTTAGGCGAAGTTAAAAGAGAATTTGCTAGCCTATTACAGCGCGCAGATGCGATTTTTATTGAAGAACTGCGTAATACCCTTTGTGAGAAAACAGGCAAATCTTGGTACCAACTTACAAGCCAAGCTTTTACTGTATTTTTACCAGTTAAATCTGTTGGTGTAATGGGTGATGGACGCACTTATGATTACGTTGTAGCATTACGCGCTGTGGTAACTAGTGACTTTATGACCGCACATTGGGCGGAATTGCCTTACGCACTATTAAGCAAAGTCTCTAACCGAATAATTAACGAGGTCAGAGGCATTAACCGCGTTGTGTATGACATATCTGGCAAACCACCAGCAACGATTGAATGGGAATAACGAGCCAAAAAAATCATGAGCCATGCGTTTACTAAAGAAAGTGATGATGCGGGCACTGAGTTACCAGATCGCGCATTAAGTGAATACCCCAACTATGTAACTCCATATGGCTTGCAACAATTAAAGGCGCAATTAGACGCGGCAGAAAAAGAACGCAGCCTATTATTGGCTAATCAAGAAGATATATTAGATTTAGATCCGTTAGCTAAACAAAAGATTGCCATGCTAGAACGTGATATGCGCTATTTATCGGCACGGCAAGTAAGTGCAATTGTAACTAACTCAGCATCGCAGAGCACTGAACTCGTGTTATTTGGCGCCACAGTAAGCGTAGAAGATGGCGAAGGTAACCAGCATGAATTTAGTATTGTTGGCGAAGATGAGGCTAATATTGCCGCCAATAAAGTAAGTTGGATTTCACCTCTAGCAAAAGCGTTAATTGGACACAAAATAGGTGAAAGTGTTATTTGGCAACGTCCTGCTGGCAACTTAAATTTAGAGATTGTTGCTATACATTATTAAGTACTAACAATTAAGAGTATTAACGATAAAAATTAGTCATGAAAGTTTAGAGAAAATTTAGTATGAATGTTATTCAAGCCATAGAATCACGCCGCTCTGTTAAGGCGTTTGACAACACACATCAAATGACAGAAACTGAAATTAATCAGCTAATGTCTTTAGCGATGCTCTCGCCCACCGCCTTTAATATTCAACACTGGCGTTTTGTAGTGGTCTCGGATCCAGTGTTGCGTCATCAGATACGTGCCGTTAGCTGGAATCAGGCGCAAGTACAAGAAGCTTCTTTACTGATTGTTTTAACTGCAGACCTGCAAGCGTGGGCTAAAGAGCCAGAGCGATATTGGCGCCATGCACCAAAAGTTGTCGCAGACCAGCTTGTCCCCGCAATTGGGCACTTTTATACGGATAATGAAGTGATGCAACGTGATGAGGCAATGCGTTCTTGCGGTATGGCAGCGATGACAATTATGCTAGCTGCGAAAGAAATGGGCTATGACACATGCCCTATGGATGGTTTTGATTTTGAGGCAGTAGCCAAGTTGCTTAAACTGCCTGAAGACCATACTCCAGCCATGTTTGTGGCAGTGGGCAAGGCATTACAACCAGCAAAACCGCGTAGTGGTCAGTTGGAGATGCACGAAGTAGTTATTAAGAACACCTTCTAGTTAAACCAAGTTTAATTAGAAAATAAGATTTAATTTAAAGAAGACACTATGTTAATTAGCAATAATATTACGATGCAGTTTGGCGCTAAACCGCTATTTGAAAATGTTTCAGTTAAGTTTGGTGATGGTAATCGCTATGGCTTAATCGGTGCTAACGGTTGCGGAAAATCAACTTACATGAAGATTCTAGCAGGCGTACTTGAACCTACTTCAGGCAATATTTCTATTGATTCTAACGAACGCATGGCATTTTTACGTCAAGACCAGTTTGCTTACGAAGACATACGCGTATTAGACGTTGTAATGATGGGGCACGAGCAAATGTGGAAAGCAAATGCCGAAAAAAATGCTATTTACGAAAATATGGAGGCCACAGAAGAAGATTACATGCGCGCCGCAGAGTTAGAAGGCGTTTATGCTGAATATGACGGTTATACTGCCGAAGCGCGTGCAGGCGAGTTATTATTAGGTGTAGGCATTCCAATTGAGCAACATAATGGCCCAATGAGTTCAGTAGCACCGGGCTGGAAGTTGCGCGTGTTATTGGTACAAGCCCTATTCTCAAACCCAGATATTTTATTGCTAGATGAGCCAACCAACAACTTGGATATCAACACTATTCGCTGGTTAGAAGATGTACTAAATAACCGAGATTGCACCATGATTATCATCTCTCATGACCGTCACTTTCTAAATCAAGTCTGCACGCATACTTGCGATATGGATTACGGCAAACTCACGATTTATCCAGGCAATTATGATGATTACATGGAAGCCAGCACCGCAGCACGAGCCCAGCAAGCCAAAGACAACGCAAAAGCCAAGCAACAAGTTGCCGATTTACAAGACTTTGTGCGACGCTTTTCTGCCAATGCTTCTAAAGCTAAACAGGCCACTAGCCGCGCTAAACAAATCGATAAAATTAAGATTGAAGAATTTAAACCTTCAAGCCGCCAGTTTCCATTTATCCGCTTTGAATATGACGAGCGCGAAAAACTACATCGTAATGCGGTTGAACTTAAGAAGCTTTCACATGGTTTTGATAAACCATTATTTAACGATGTAGACTTAATGATTGAAGCTGGCGAAAAAGTTGCAATTATTGGCGAAAACGGTATTGGCAAAACCACCTTGCTACGCTGCTTAGCACGCGATTTACAGGCTAAACATGGTGAAGTGAAATGGGCAGAAAAGGCCAATGTTGGTTACTTTGCGCAAGACCATGAATATGAATTTGATTTAGGTGAAGATCTGTTTGAGTGGATGACGCAGTGCCGTCAGCCAACAGATGATGACCAAGTAGTACGTAGCATGTTAGGCCGCTTATTATTCTCTGGTGAAGATACCAAGAAATCTGTAAAAGTACTATCTGGTGGTGAAAAAGGCCGCATGCTTTACGGCAAGCTAATGCTAGCTAAAACCAATGTATTGCTAATGGATGAGCCAACCAACCACATGGATATGGAATCAATTGAAGCACTTAATACCGCTCTAGACAAATACAAAGGTACATTGATTTTTGTCAGCCATGACCGCGAATTTGTAAGCTCTATCGCCACCCGTATTTTAGAAGTAAAAGCAGATGGGATTATCGATTACTCCGGTAACTATGAAGAGTATTTAGCTAGCCAAGGTGTTGAGTGATTAATATCAAATTAATTGAAACCACAAAATTGCTCTTAAACTATACATGAACGAGCAATATGGCAATTAATTCAACAGTATTCAAAGTCAACCTGCAAATTGCAGATATGCAACGACATTATTATGCAGAGCATGCACTAACACTTTCTCGCCATCCTTCAGAAACCGATGAACGCATGATGGTGCGTCTGTTAGCGTTTGCTATGCATGCACATGAATATTTAGAATTTGGCCAAGGTTTAACGGATGGTGATTCTGCTGACATCTGGCAAAAAGATCTAACAGGCGCCATTGAGTTATGGATAGATGTTGGTTTACCAGACGAAAAACTGATACGTAAAGCATGTGGCCGTGCAAAAAAAGTGATTGTATATTGCTATGGCGGGCGGGCGGCACAAATGTGGTACGACCAGAATAGCAACCAATTTGAACGGTTAAAAAACCTCAGCATCATCAACATCCCGCAAGAAAGTACTCGCGCGATTGCAACGATGGCACAAAAGAGCATGCAACTACAGTGTAATATTCAAGAAGACCAGGTCTGGCTTATGGATGAAAAAGAAACCGCAACTATCGATTGTGTGTTACTAAAAGCCGCTTCTGACAAAAACTTCTAAGCTCGGCCCTATAATAAGCCATGCGACGCGAGCAATCCAAATATCCATCAAACAAAATACAAGCTGGTAAAAGCACTAAGATAATCGTGTCGTCTACAGAAAAAATGGCGCTACACCCACGTAACAAACACCGTACGCGCTATGATTTTGATACTTTAATGTTGGCATTACCTGACTTAACCAATTTCGTTAAACCAAATGCTTATGGCGACACCTCGATAGATTTTTCTGACCCGCAAGCTGTTATTGCTCTCAATAAAGCATTGCTTATTCAGCATTATAATATTCTCAACTGGGGAATTCCAGCAGGCTATCTTTGCCCGCCTATTCCTGGCCGTGCTGATTATATTCATTACTTGGCTGATTTATTAAATGAATTTCCCACTAGAAAAATATCGCATAACCGTAATGTTCGTGTGCTGGATATTGGTACCGGCGCTAACATGGTCTACCCTTTAATTGGACAGCGTGAATATGGTTGGCAATTTGTTGGAGTGGATATAGATATCGTTGCTTTAAATAATGCCACAAACATATTAAATACAAATGCAGAATTAAAACAGGCTATTGAATTACGTCTACAAAACTCAGCTTCGGCATATTTTAAGGGCATCATAAACTCAAGTGAAATATTTGATATAAGCATGTGTAATCCACCATTTTATGCCTCCCAGGATGAGGCTGATGCAGCAACTTACCATAAGTTACATGGCTTAAATGCTCATAAAACTAAATGCTATATCAAACCAACCCATAATTTTGGTGGTCAGTTTAACGAATTAATATGCCTAGGGGGAGAAGAGAGTTTTATATGCAGCATGATTGCCGAAAGCCCAACCTTTTCAGCTAATATAGGCTGGTTTACTACATTAGTTTCTAAATCAGAAAGCCTGCCTGCTATCTACCGCGCACTTAAAAACGTAAACGCGCTTAAAGTAAAAACCATTGATATGGCACAAGGACAAAAGAAAAGTCGTGTTGTAGCTTGGTCGTTTTTCAATAAAACCTACTAACAAAAATAAATGGCCTATCAATAAGTTCAATAAGATAAGAACTAACATGATATCAATGATGTAATAAGCAATATTGTTAACTCCGGAATTAAACAAACCTACACAATAATGTTCAACATACCTGCATAGTTGAATCCATTGCAAAACACTCTTATTTCAACTAATAAATAGCGTTTTCCTATTGTTACGGGATTGATTTACGTTTAATTAGTCTTACAGTAATCTACCCAAACATACATGATTTCAACATATCAGATAGCAATATGACTCATCATGGATTTGCTTATATGCTAATCCATGAAGGGGCTATATCAATTGGTACTTTTTTTAATCTATATATTGTTAAATAATTGGAAAACAATAAAGCGTCAAATAATTAAGACAAAATAATAAACCCAGCAATGCTGGGTTTATTATTTAACTGAATTATTCTTTAATTGCACGTTTACGCTCATGCTCTAACAAATAGCGTTTACGGATACGAATTGTCTTAGGTGTGATTTCAACTAATTCATCATCATCAATAAACTCCACCGCTGACTCTAACGTTAATTGCACAGCGGTAATCAAGCGCACCGCTTCATCAGTGCCTGATGAACGCACATTAGTAAGTTGTTTACCTTTAATCGGGTTCACAATCAAATCGTTATCACGACTATGGATACCAATCACCATACCCTCATACAATTTATCACCTGGTACTGAAAACATGCGGCCACGGTCTTGCAGTTTCCAAAGTGCATAAGCCACAGCCTCGCCATGCTCAGCAGAGATTAACACGCCGTTACGACGACCTGGCATATCGGCTTTTACTGGAGCATATTCGTCAAAAATGTGTGCCATTAAGCCAGTGCCGCGCGTCATTGTTAAGAACTCTGATTGAAATCCAATTAAGCCACGTGCCGGAATTTTGTACTCTAAACGTGTACGGCCATTACCGTCAGATTCCATATTTTGCAGTTCACCACGGCGACGGCCTAACTCTTCCATCACCACTCCTTGATTGTCATCTTCTAAGTCGACAGTCAAGATTTCATATGGCTCACATTTTTGACCATTGATTTCACGATAAACCACACGTGGCTTACCAACCGCCATCTCAAAACCCTCACGACGCATCGTTTCTAATAAAATAGTCAAATGTAGTTCGCCACGTCCAGAAACTCGGAATACGTCGGTATCTTCAGTATCTTCGACGCGAAGTGCTACGTTCACTAAAAGCTCTTTAGTTAAGCGGTCTCTAATTTGACGTGAGGTCACAAACTTACCTTCTGTACCAGCAAGCGGTGATGAGTTCACCATAAAGTCCATTGTCAGTGTGGGCTCATCAACACCCATCACTGGCAGGCCTACTGGGTTTTCGCGATCTGCAATCGTGAAGCCAATACCGATATCATCGATACCTGAAATAATGATAATATCTCCCGCTTCAGCTTGTTCTACTGGCACGCGTTCAAGGCCAACAAAGCCCAGTACTTGGTTGATTTTACCTTGGCCAACTTGTTTATCGCCGTTCATAACCGCAACAGCTTGACCTGTTTTAATACGACCATTCACTACACGGCCAACACCTAAACGACCTGTGTAAGTTGAATAATCAAGCGCAGAAATTTGCATTTGTAATGGTGCATCACTATTACCTGCTGGTGGTGCTACATGGCTTAAAATAGTTTCAAACAATGGGCGCATATTGTCAGACTTGTCTTTCATATCTAACATTGCAAAACCATTTAATGCAGAAGCATAAACCACTGGAAAATCTAATTGCTCATCGGTTGCACCTAAGTTAGCAAACAAATCAAAGGTATGGTTAATCACCCAATCTGTACGAGCACCTGGTCGATCGACTTTATTAATCACTACAATTGGCTTCAAACCAAGTGCTAAGGCTTTTTTGGTGACAAAACGTGTTTGGGGCATTGGACCTTCTACAGCATCCACTAACAGCACAACACCGTCTACCATGCCCAATACGCGCTCTACCTCACCACCGAAGTCAGCATGACCTGGCGTATCTACAATATTGATTTTGGTGCCTTCATAAATCACTGAAGTATTTTTAGCCAAAATAGTAATACCACGCTCTTTTTCAAGATCATTGCTATCCATTACGCGCTCAGTAATGGCTTGATATGCAGCAAATGTGCCTGATTGTTGTAAAAGTTTGTCTACCATAGTGGTTTTACCATGGTCAACGTGGGCGATAATTGCAACGTTACGAAGATTGCGAGATACATTAGTGGACATATTGCGCTGCCAATTCATTGAAAGGCGCCGATTTTACCATAAAAGAACCTTACCGAATTGCTTGGCAAAATGAATATTTTAATTAGTCAGTTTATACTGCGCTTAGCAAAACTATTACACACTGGGTGGGTTAGTGCATATTAATAAAATCTACAATAGGCTTTAACAATTCTCCATTGCCGCGCAAGGGTTTAGCCAACCTTGCCGCCATATCGACATGGCCAAAAGTCGGAAATTCAACCACCTCCACTGGTCCATCCTTTGACTTTATCTTAGTAGCTAAATTAAATGTGTTGTATGTCGCCACTGTATTATCCTTTAGGCCCACCAATAGCAGTATAGGTGTGTTTTGACCCGTTACAAACTCAATCGGTTGTGATTTCCAACGCTCACTCTCTGGGCCAAAAATATCTTTCAAATGCTGAGTACGCAATGGTAAAAAATCATAAGGTCCAGCCAAACCTATAGTCCCAGCAAAGTCTGTGCATTTAAGATTTTCTCGCGCCAAATACTCTGAATTTACACTCAACATTACGGCTATATGCGCACCTGCAGAATGCCCCGCTAAAAAAATATGTCTTGCATCCCCGCCAAATTCAGCAGCGTGCCCTTTTACCCAAGCAGCAGCTTTGGCTGGGTCGGCCATAAAACCTGGGAACTTAACTTCTGGATAAAGACGATAATCGGGAATCACCACAATAAATCCATTTGAAGTTAAGGCCTCAGCGACAAATTTGTAATCACCACGCGCTCCTGAGTCCCAGCTACCCCCATAAAAGAATACCACCACTTTTCTTTTAATTTGAGCGTTATCTCTAGGCAGATAAATATCCATTTTTTGTCTTGATAAATCACCATAGGCAACGCCTGAACGAAGTTCATAACCATTTTCTGGAATAAGCGCATTCAGCGTTTTGATCGGAGAGCAAGCGACAGAAAATAGTGTGGTTATAGCATAAGTCACAATAAGTGAAAATTGTTTGATTTTTTTATTTTTCAACATAGTTAGTTTCTCTCAATTAGATTTTTTATTTTTACGAGTAAACCTTATAACCAGATGCAGCTAGTAATAGGTTAACAAAAAAACTCATTTGTTCGATTTATATCACTCGTTTTATCACAAGCTCGCGCAATATAATGTGATTCAATTTTGAAAGTAACGTCTTTACATTCAAAATAAATTTGACTTTACATTCAAAATAGTTATACTACGGGCTTCGTTAGGTTCGTTACTTGAAGTAAGACCTTTCGATTCATCGCCCTGACCTACTCAGTAACTCGTGAATTTTTGAAGTTACTTATCTTTTTATCGGTTAGTGGCAATGCCCGT
This sequence comes from Methylophilaceae bacterium, assembly GCA_043788445.1. Taxonomy (GTDB): domain Bacteria; phylum Pseudomonadota; class Gammaproteobacteria; order Burkholderiales; family Methylophilaceae; genus JACMMS01. The sequence continues at coordinate 1,336 of JAYVTW010000059.1, read as the reverse complement.
GCGCCGGTAAAGAAGTTTTACACAAATCATTAAGTATTTAGATTTTTCTTCTGCGTTTATAATGCTTTTATTACGAAGTTTTAAACAAAATTTAGTTTCATTTTAAATAAAATATTTTGTTGAACACTTATTGTATTTTGCATATAACCACGTTGCTTGCGCCCTTTTATTTTTTTATTAGGGAATTATCTTGACATTTGCATCATTAAATCTACATCCATCAATCTTACGCGCTATCGAAGATTCTGGTTATACCATACCTACACCTATTCAAGCGCAAGCCATTCCTGAAGTATTAGCAGGTAATGACATCATGGCATCAGCTCAAACTGGTACAGGTAAAACTGCAGCATTTATGTTGCCAGCGCTTAACTTATTAGCAACTCCACATACTTCAAATAGCCGTGGACCACGCATTTTAGTACTAGTGCCAACACGCGAACTTGCAGCCCAAGTCAATGACTCAGCTCGCAACTACGGCAAACACATCCGCGCACGAACAGTAAGTATCGTTGGTGGTATGCCATATCCGCTACAAAACAAACTATTATCACAACCACTAGATATTTTAGTGGCAACGCCAGGGCGTTTTATTGATCACCTTGAGCGTGGTCGTATTGACGTATCACGTTTACAAATGCTGATTTTAGATGAAGCTGACCGTATGTTAGACATGGGCTTTATGCCTGATGTTGAGCGTATTTGTAATGCGTTGCCAGTTGATCGACAAACATTGTTATTCTCAGCAACATTAGATGGCAACATAGGTCGTATTGCGCGCGATATATTACGTAATCCAAAAACAATTCAAGTTGCACAACAAAAAGAAAAACACGCGAACATCGAACAACGCTTGCACTATGTTGATGACATGACGCACAAAAACAAATTGTTAGAGCATCTGTTAATTGCACCTGGCGTTAACCAAGCTATTATTTTCACATCAACTAAACGTCATGCAGATGTATTAGCAGAGGATTTATATGCTGCTGGCCATAAAACTGCAGCGCTTCACGGCGACATGACCCAAGGCGCACGTAACCGCACACTGACTAAACTACGTCATGGCGATGTAAAAGTATTAGTAGCAACTGACGTCGCTGCGCGTGGTATTGACATCAACGGCATTACTCACGTAATTAACTACGATCTACCTAAATTTGCTGAAGATTATGTACACCGTATTGGCCGCACTGGCCGAGCTGGCGCATCTGGTATTGCAATATCTTTTGCATCAAATATGGATCGCCATATTTTACGTAAAATTGAACAATACACAGGCAACAAACTAGAAGCCGCAGTAGTTGAAGGTTTTGAGCCAAAGCGTGCAATTTCT
>JAYVTW010000058.1:0-3109 GCA_043788445.1 Methylophilaceae bacterium | reverse complement strand
CTGCTGTTATTTCTAAACACATTGCACCGCGTGCACTGTTATGGTTTCGCTGGGCGGCAGTTATTACTTGGTTGGCAGGTGCTGCTTTGTTGGGAAAGGGTTTTGTCATGGCATTTACCTTGCGGCCTGAGTATGCACCTATAGGTATTGGTGCCTGGTTGGGTACTATTATGTTATTTAATGTGTGGTTTTTGATTTGGCCTAATCAGCAAAAAGTATTAGGTTTAAAACCTGCCACGGATGAAGCAAAAGCTCTTGCGCGACGTATCGCTTTTTTAGCTTCTCGTACCAATGTGATGCTGTCGATACCTATGTTATTTTTTATGGCAAATGGTTTTTCGCATCGTTCGTTAATAGGGCTTTAATATGAGCTTTGATACATAAGTCTGATCATTTAATTCGCTAGTTTCACTAAACTAGCAAGCTTGATGGCGGCGTTTGCCGCCTTTTTGCTTAATAATCAGGTAAATTTAAATAGATAAAAGTAGTAATTTTGATTAATAAATTTTAAAGCACACATATTTATGTCACAACACTTAATGAATACCTACAACCGTCAAGCAGTGACGTTTACTCATGGGCAGGGCGTATGGCTGTATGATGATGAAGGTAATCAATATTTAGATGCATTAGCTGGTGTTGCTGTTAATGGCTTGGGCCATGCACATCCTGGCTTGGTGAAAGCGATTAGCGAACAAGCCTCTAAAATGATCCATGTGTCCAACATTTATCAAATTGCCGAGCAAGCCGCATTGGCGGATAAGCTACACGAAATTTCTGGTATGGACAAAGTGTTTTTCTGTAATTCAGGTTGTGAAGCGAATGAGGCGGCGATTAAGCTGGCACGCTTACATGCGCACAAAAAAGGCATAGAAAATCCAGAAATTATTGTTATGGAACAAAGCTTTCATGGCCGTACTTTTGCTACTTTATCAGCTACTGGTAATGCTAAGGTGCAAGCAGGTTTTGAGCCATTGATGAAAGGCTTTATTCGTATTGAGTTTGATGATATTGATGTGATTAAAGTACTGGCGCGCTATCATCCAAATATTGTGGCTATACTTGTTGAGCCTGTGCAAGGTGAGGGCGGTATTCATATCCCTGAGAATCTGAATACTTATTTTAAAGGTATTCGTGAAATTTGCGATCAACAAAACTGGTTGTTCATGGTAGATGAAGTACAGTCTGGTGTTGCAAGGACTGGCGAATGGTTTGCTTTTCAACATACGGAAATTATGCCTGATGTGATGACTTTGGCGAAAGGCTTGGGTTCTGGCGTGCCAATAGGCGCGTGCTTGGCGCGTGGTGCAGCTGCAGAGCTGTTTACTTACGGCAAGCATGGCTCGACTTTTGGCGGTAATCCGCTAGCCACTGCGGCGGGGTTAGCTACACTCAATATTATTGAGCAGGAAAAAATACGTGAAAATGCGCTGGAAATTGGTAATTTTATTAATGCACAACTTACAGAGCAATTGGAAGGTCAAGCTGGTGTTGTCAATATCCGCAATGCAGGCATGATGATTGGTATTGAGTTAAATAAATCTTGCAGCGAATTAGTAAAAATGGGCTTGGAAGCCAAGCTCTTAATTAATGTCACTGCGGATAAAGTGATTCGTTTATTGCCGCCGTTGATTATGAATAAAATGGAAGCGACAGAGCTAGTAAATCGTTTGACTGTACTAATTAAAAGCTTTTTAAACTAATTTGGTGACTCAAAGGAAATAGTGACAGCAAGTAACACTGTAGAAAACCACTAACACTGTAGAAAACCACTATGGCGACTATAAACACAATAAAACACTTTCTACAATTTAATGATTTAAGCAAAGAAGAGCTAAATCATATTTTTGCACGTACCAAAATCATCAAGCAGCAATTTAAGGCTTACCAACAGTACTGGCCGTTAAGTGATCGTACGTTGGTGATGATTTTTGAAAAAGCCAGTACACGTACACGCTTGTCTTTTGAGGCAGGGATGCAGCAATTAGGCGGCTCAGCAATTTACCTTAATACGCGTGATTCGCAATTAGGTCGTGGAGAACCGGTGGAGGATGCGGCACAAGTCATTTCGCGCATGAGCGACATTGTGATGATTCGCACCTTTGAGCAAGATATTATTGAACGTTTCGCCGCCAATTCACGTGTGCCGGTGATTAATGGATTAACCAACGAATACCATCCATGCCAAATTCTAGCTGATATTTTTACGTTTATTGAACATCGCGGGCCAATTAAAGGTAAAACTGTCGCATGGATCGGCGATAGTAATAATGTCTGTAATACTTGGTTGCAAGCGGCAGAAGTGCTGGATTTTAATGTACATGTATCTACGCCGCCAGGTTATGAAGTAGAGCCAGAGCGGACGAACTTGTACGGAAATGCGCACTACGAGGAATTTTCTGATCCAATGGAAGCATCACAGGATGCCGATTTAGTTACCACGGATGTTTGGACGAGCATGGGATTTGAGGCGGAAAATGAAGAGCGCCTTCGTGACTTTGCTGATTGGCAAGTGGATGCAGACATGATGAAAGTCGCAGCTAAAGATGCATTATTTATGCATTGCTTGCCAGCGCATCGCGGGGAAGAAGTATCAGCTGATGTGATTGATGGAGCACATAGTGTGGTATGGGATGAAGCAGAGAACAGGCTGCATGTGCAAAAAGCACTGATGGAGTATTTGTTATTAGGTAAAGTTTAGTTGTTGTATTTGTTTTATGAAAAATACACGATTAAGCTTTCAAATTATATTTGCTTGGATTTTTTACCAAGATTTGGCAGGTACAGGGATGATGGTTTTTGTAAGTTTTTATTAGCATTTGAATTATTTAAAGATTAAAGGTTTAACGTAATGAGCACTTTGAAAAAAGAGATTAATAAAGTTGTATTGGCTTACTCGGGCGGTTTAGACACGTCAGTGATTTTGAAATGGTTACAAGATGAGTATAAGTGTGAAGTGGTGACATTTACTGCAGATTTAGGTCAGGGTGAAGAACTGGAGCCTGCACGCGTAAAAGCCAAAGCGGCGGGCGTAAAAGAGATTTATATTGATGACGTGCGCGAAGAGTTTGTACGTGATTTCGTGTTCCCCATGTTCCGTGCCAACACG
>JAYVTW010000057.1:0-4250 GCA_043788445.1 Methylophilaceae bacterium | reverse complement strand
GTTCGGACCTTCAACAAAGCAATCTACTGGGCATACATCTACACAGTCAGTAAACTTGCATTGAATACAATTCTCGGTAACGACATAAGTCATGGCTTTATTTCCTTTTAAACCTTTTATTTATTCGATTATTATAAATCTTAATGACTGGTAAAACTACACTATCATGCCTGCACCAACGGTATTATTAGTTGATTCATCGATAATAATAAAGGCGCCAGTGGCGCGATTGGTTGTGTAGCTATCTACCATGAGTGGTTGTGCTAACTTGAACGTAACGCGCGCGATATCATTCATGCTCAAGCCTTGCGCAGTTAATTCTTCTAAGGTATTGACATCAATTTTATAAGCGATTTCGCCGAGTTTAGCCTTAGATTCACGCGTGGTGTGGCGAATTACGTAAGTGCGAGCTGGTGAGAGAGGCGTTTCAGAAAGCCAGCAAACAAATGCGGTAATTTGCTTAACCGGCTCAATAGGCTGGTTAGATTTAATAATCATGTCACCACGCGAGGTGTCGATTTCGTCTTCAAGCAATAAGGTGATAGATTGTTCTGTAATCGCATTTTGTAACTGTTCATCGCCGATTTGAATGGCTTTAACCTTAGACTGATAACCGTTCGGTAACACAGTCACTGCATCACCAACAGCAATTTCGCCACTTTCAATTTTTCCCATAAAGCCGCGGAAATCATGTAATTCAGGGTTGTCCGATGCATGCGGGCGGCAGACAAACTGCACTGGAAAGCGAAATGGCTCATCAGTTTCCGTGTGTGCTGCTGGCGCATCTTCCAATATTTCGAGCATTGTAGGGCCAGTAAACCAAGGCATTGCATCGCCACGATCAACCAGCATGTCGCCAGTGAGTGCAGACATTGGTACAAACTGAATATCATGACCCGCGTCTGCTTTAGTTTGAGCTAGGCCAATTTCTGTCGCAAATGCTAAATAATCAGCTTTAATTTTTTCGTAAACAGTTTGGTCAAAATCGACTAAATCCATTTTATTAATAGCTACTACAATGTGCGGAATACCAACTAAATGCGCTAAGTAGCTATGGCGACGCGTTTGAGTCAGCACACCTTTACGCGCATCAATCAAAATAATGGCCAAGTTAGCCGTTGAAGCCGCCGTTACCATGTTGCGTGTATATTGCTCATGACCTGGTGCATCGGCAATGATATATTTACGTGTACCCGTACTAAAGTAGCGATAAGCCACATCAATGGTGATACCTTGCTCACGTTCAGCTTGTAAGCCATCGGTGAGTAAAGATAAATCGACAACTTCAAGGCCGCGTTTATGCGAAGTGAGGGTGATTTGTGTCAGTGTATCGGCAAGAATCGTTTTGGTATCAAATAACAAGCGGCCGATAAGCGTGCTCTTGCCGTCATCTACTGAGCCACAGGTCATAAAGCGTAATAGGCTGTCATTGTGTTTTTTAATGTTTGTATCTAAAGCGCTCATTAGAAATAGCCTTCTTTTTTACGTTGTTCCATAGAGGCATCTGAAGTTTGGTCATCCAAGCGAGTTGCCCCGCGCTCAGTAATGTTGGTAGTGGCAGTTTCTAATACGATTTTTGCCGTATTATCGGCATCGCTAATTACTGGTGCGGTACAAGTAATGTCGCCTACAGTTCTAAAACGTACCTGCATGTTAATAATCTCTTCACCAACTTTTGGTTGATTAATGACTTGGCCGCTAGCAAGTGGCACATTAACCGGAAAAATCGATCCATTACGCATTACCACATCTCGTTGATGAGCAAAATAGATGCTGGGTAGCGCTAACTTTTCACGTTCGATATATTGCCAAACGTCCATTTCTGTCCAATTGGAAATCGGAAAAGCGCGGATATTTTCACCTTTATGTGAGCGTGCATTATACAAATTCCACAATTCAGGACGTTGATTCTTTGGGTCCCATTGACCAAACTCATCACGGAAACTCATAATACGTTCTTTAGCACGAGCCTTTTCTTCGTCGCGACGGGCGCCACCAATACAACAATCGAAACCCAATTCTTCAATCGCTTCAAGTAAGGTCACTGATTGATGTTTGTTGCGTGATTCATCTTCAGATTTCAACACAACAGTACCTCGTTTCATAGAATCTTCCACTGAGCGCACAATCAGGCGCTCACCTAATTCTGCTGCACGTTGGTCACGAAATGCAACAACTTCTGGATAGTTGTGACCAGTATCTATATGCATAAGCGGGAAGGGGAAGCGACCTGGACGAAAGGCTTTTTCAGCTAAGCGCAAGATGCATAAAGAATCTTTACCGCCAGAAAAAAGCAGCACTGGGTTGCTACATTGACCAGCTACTTCGCGCAGAATATGAATCGCTTCAGACTCTAACCAATCAAGGTGGCTCAATGTCTCTTTGGGTGTTTGTTTAATTTGTGACATAGATATTTTAGGTTAAAACTTTATGTTGAATTTTTAAGAAATCATTTTTTGATGTGAAGGCCGCACTCTTTGTTAGTGGGATCCTCCCACCACCAACGTCCGGCGCGCACATCTTCACCAATGGCAATTGCCCGTGTACAGGGCGCACAGCCAATGCTAGGGTAAAACTGATCGTGCAGTTTATTATAAGGCACATCAAATATGCGGATGTAAGCCCAAACTTCTTGTTCTGTCCAATCGCTAAGTGGATTGAATTTTTCCAGTTTATTACCCGCATCAAACTCTCGGAAAGGTAACTCAATACGTGTGCTTGATTGCTCTGCACGCATGCCGGTAATCCAAGCTTGTTGACCTTTTAACGCACGTTGTAATGGCTCAACTTTACGCATATGGCAGCATGCTTTACGTAATTCTATGCTTTCGTAGAACGCATTGATGCCATTGGTTTTAACATAAAATTCAACGACTTGCGCTTGAGGAAAATAAATATTTAACTTGGTGTGATAACGTTGTTCGGTTTCTGCGATTAAATTGTAGGTTTCAACCGGTAAGCGACCTGTGTCTAATGAAAAAATAGTAATGGCTAGTCGTTCGTGCATAATAATATCAGTAAGCACCATATCTTCTGCGCCCATGCTGTTAGCGAAACTAATAGCAGGTAATTCAACTGCAGCCAACTGCAGACGAGCTAGAACCTCCACACGTTTGTTTTTAACAGCCGCACGTAAGGCTTCAGTTAGCTCAAGGCTAACTTCAGGGTTGCCTGCTGCAGGGCGTAACATACTGACTTCAACATTCATTATTTGGCAGCTCGGTTGTAACGTTGAAATATAGGGCGCGGCTCATCAACAGCCCCTTGATAAGGTGTTGTAAAATCTTCCAAACTAGTGATCGCTTCAGTTGCATTGCGGTCTGCGCGAATAAGATAACTAGTAAAACCAGAGCGTTTTAAGAAAAATAATTGGTCACGTAACACATCTCCAAAAGCACGCAATTCGTTTTTAAAGCCGTAGCGTGTTCGCAATAAAGTACCGAGTGAGAAGATACGGCCATCAGCAAAACGCTCTACATGAACTGCGATGATAGGCAGGGTATTTAAGTCAGCTTGTGCTTCAGTTAGATGTTCTAAAATTTCATGTGTCTCAATCCAAACACCCACTTCACCTTGGTTAATGCGTGTTTGTAACTCTGCTTTGCGCTTAATAAATACCGCAAGTGGCACAATTATTTTGGTGTTTGTTGGTATGACTGTGCCAGCAACTTGCTCATCACTAACGGTGCTTTCACCAGTCAATTTGAATAGTACAATTTTCCCTGCTTGTTTACGCTCCTCAACCCGTGTAGCCGGCAACTTCACGCAAGTCCATAAATTTTCTACAATAGTTGCTTTTCCATTGCTAGTATCCGAGTTTAGTTGAATTAAATTACTCATGCTATTTGGCCTATCTTGTCAGTTTTATCAGCGTATACATGCGCCTTAAATGGCGCCATGCCTAAGCGGCGCACGGTGTCAATAAAACGTTCTTCTGGGGTGCGTTCTTGTACATAAACATCAATTAATTTTTGTACAACAGCAGGCATTTCATCCGCTGAGAATGATGGTCCGATTACAGTACCAAGGCTTGCGTCATTACCTTGTTTACCGCCAATTGAAACCTGATACCATTCGGAGCCGTCTTTATCCACACCTAAAATGCCAATATGGCCTACATGGTGATGCCCACATGCATTCATGCAACCAGAAATATTAAGCTCAATCTCACCGATGTCGTGTAAGTAATCAAGGTTATCAAATTGCATTTGAATCGCTTCTGCAATAGGGATACTTTTAGCGTTGGCTAA
>JAYVTW010000056.1:0-3661 GCA_043788445.1 Methylophilaceae bacterium | reverse complement strand
TATCAATTGGGGAGTCGCCAAGTTGGTTAAGGCACTGGGTTTTGATCCCAGCATCCGAAGGTTCGAGTCCTTCTTCCCCAGCCAAATTTAAAGCAGTTGGAAGATATTCCGAATGCTAAAATGTAAAGCGTGTAGATTAAAAAATTTACACGCTTTAATTTTTTATAATTTTAAATTTAGAATTTCTGATTAAATTAGGAAACTAGCGTGTCTACTCAAAGCGGCAATTTAATGGTGTTTACTGGTAATGCAAACCCAAAACTAGCCCAAGATGTGGCAAAACATTTAGGCACAGCCCTTGGACGCGCAGATGTTGGTCGATTTTCTGATGGTGAAATTATGGTAGAACTACTGGAAAACGTTCGTGGCAAAGACGTCTTTGTATTGCAATCAACCAGCCAGCCAACCAATGATAGCTTAATGGAAGTCATGGTGATGGTAGATGCTTTACGCCGCTCATCTGCAGGACGTATTACGGCTGCAATCCCCTACTTTGGCTATTCACGACAAGATCGCCGTCCGCGCTCTGCACGCGTAGCAATTACGGCAAAGGTAGTAGCCAACATGCTAACCGGTGTTGGTGTAAATCGCTTATTAACGATGGATTTACACTCTGATCAAATTCAAGGTTTCTTTGAAATACCTGTAGATAACATTTATGCAACACCGATTTTGTTAGCTGATTTAATCAAACAAAATTATGAAAATTTAGTGATTGTTTCACCTGATGTAGGCGGCGTAGTTCGTGCACGTGCTTGTGCTAAGCAATTAAACTCAGATTTAGCGATTATTGATAAACGTCGACCTAAGCCAAATGTGGCTAAAGTTATGAACATCATCGGTGATGTTGCAGGCCGAACCTGTGTGATTATGGATGACATGGTCGATACTGCTAACACCTTATGTGAGGCGGCGGCGGCACTTAAGAAAAATGGTGCTATTAAAGTAGTTGCTTATGCAACTCATCCTGTTTTATCTGGTGCAGCAGCTGAGCGCATTATGAATTCTGAGCTAGATGAATTAGTTGTGACTGACACCATTGCATTAAACCAAACCAATAGTAACTGCAAAAAAATTCGCCAATTAAGTACGGCTGAATTAATGGCAGAAACTATCAGAAGAATTAGTTGTGAAGATTCAGTGTCTTCACTCTTTATGGATTAAATAGCTAAATAAAAAACAACACGTACTTTGTCAGCTTCGCACTTTCTGCGACTCACTTTTAAATTACCGTTATTTTATTGAATTATTTTAAAAATTTTAACCCTGTTATCTGGTCGCGGATAACAGTTTATTGTGCAGTAACTCTCAAATTTTGAGAGTGTAGTAAATTATAGGAGCAACAACATGGAAATTTCAATTAAAGCAGTAAAAAGAGACGTCAAAGGAACGGGTGCGAGCCGCCGTCTACGTCGTGCTGGCAATGTGCCAGGCGTTGTATATGGTGGTGGTAAAGATGCTGTTAGCCTAGACTTGAATCACAAGGAATTATTTTTAGAGTTCCGTCATGAAGCATTCCACTCCTCTATTTTAAGTTTAGTAGTCGATGGTAAAAAAGAGCCAGTTTTATTACGTGATTACCAAATGCACCCTGTGCGTAATACCATTCAACATATCGATTTTCAACGTGTTAGCGCAGCTGAAAAAATCCACGTTAAAGTACCTTTACACTTTATCAATGCCGATATAGCACCTGGTGTTAAAACTGGAGGTGGTATCGTAGCGCATATTTTCACTGAAGCAGACGTAAGCTGTTTACCTAAAGATTTACCAGAATTCATTGAAGTAGACTTAGCTATGCTTGAAATGGGTCAATCAGTGCATTTATCAGAAATCAAACTACCAAAAGGCGTTGAGTTTGTTCAATTAGCTCATGAGAATGACGCAGCAGTCGCAGCTATTACTAAAACACGCGGTGGTGTTTCAGATGATGCAGATGTTACAGAAACGCCAGCAGCCGAGTAATTAATGGTGTGCTAAATAATCGCGCGTTCTATTGCAAAGTAGAACGCGCGTTTTTATTTAAAACACCCATAAAATAAAACATTATGAGCAGCATAAAATTATTTGTAGGTTTGGGAAACCCCGGCGAAAAATATGAACATACGCGCCATAATGCTGGGTTTTGGTGGATAGATCAGGTATCTGCATTTACCAATAGTAAACTTGTTATTGAACCCAAATTCTTTGGTACTGTAACTAAGCTAAACCCTAGCGCAGATATATGGTTGTTGAAGCCCACAACCTTTATGAACGCCAGTGGAAAAGCAGTAGCAGCATTGGCCAATTATTATAATATTCTGCCTGAGCAAATTTTAGTCATCCATGATGAGTTAGATTTGCCCACAGGCGGTGTTAAACTAAAAAATGGTGGTGGTCATGGTGGTCATAATGGCTTAAAAGATATTACGGCTGCATTAGGTACTGCTAATTTTTGGCGTTTACGCCTTGGTATTGGCCACCCTGGTGACCGTAATGAAGTGATTAACTTTGTACTTAAAGCGCCGTTGAAGGATGAAATGACGGCTATCAGTCGTTGTATCGACGATAGCATCAATATTTTACCCTTATTGCAGTCAGGCGATTTTGAAGCGGCAATGTTAAAATTACACACCAAGAAATAAGCACAACGCACTAATTGCGTTAAAGATGAATTGGAAAAAATATGAAGTGTGGCATCGTAGGGTTACCAAATGTTGGCAAGTCAACGCTATTTAACGCAATCACCAAAGCTGGAATTGCAGCTGAAAACTACCCCTTTTGCACGATTGAACCTAACGTTGGTATCGTTGAAGTGCCTGATACACGTATACAACCTTTGATTGATATTGTTAAGCCGCAAAAAGTACAACCAGCGATTGTAGAGTTTGTAGATATTGCAGGTCTAGTAGCAGGTGCCTCAAAAGGCGAAGGCTTGGGCAATAAGTTTTTAGCGAATATACGCGAAACTGATGCCATTGCCCATGTGGTACGCTGCTTTGAAGATGGCAATGTTATTCATGTCGCCAATAAGATTGACCCGCTATCAGATATTGAAGTAATTAATACTGAACTGGCTTTAGCCGACATAGAAACTGTAGAAAAAACCATGCAGCGCGAAGGTAAAAAAGCGAAGTCAGGTGATAAAGAAGCTATCGCGCTAATGGCGGTGTTAACCAAAGTGGATAAACATTTAGATCAAGGTCTTCAAGTGCGAACTTTGGGCTTAGATAGCGACGAACTTAATCTATTAAAGCCGCTGTGCCTTATTACCGTAAAACCAGTGATGTATTTAGCTAACGTTGATGAAGCTGGGTTTGAAAACAACCCTCTATTGAATTCTGTTATATCACGAGCTAAAAACGAAAACTCACCTGTTGTAGCAATTTGTGCAAAAATAGAATCTGAAATTGCTGAATTAGAAGACGAAGATAAAATATTATTTTTATCAGAGCTGGGCCTTGATGAGCCGGGCTTAGATCGCGTAATTCGTGCAGCTTACGACTTGCTTGGCTTACAAACTTATTTTACGGCTGGCGTGCAAGAAGTGCGTGCGTGGACTGTAAAAAAAGGTGCTACCGCGCCACAAGCAGCTGGTGTGATTCATACGGACTTTGAACGAGGCTTTATTCGTGCAGAAGTCATCGCTTATGCGGAATACGTTAAAAACAAAGGCGAACAA
>JAYVTW010000055.1:0-7826 GCA_043788445.1 Methylophilaceae bacterium | reverse complement strand
GGTGGCCAGTAGGTGGCATCATAGTCATGCTATGTGTTAAGTTTAGTATTAATTTTCTTGACTAGTTTATCGAGTCTTTTCTCGGTGCGGTCAACATCGGCGCGAAGCGCATCAACATCAAAAATAAATTGTTCTACGTGACGTTTTTTAGCAATCATCGGCATTTCTTCTTGCCAATATTCACTGACCATTTCAGCGATATTAATACTTTGCTTCTTTAACCCCGCGCTTGTGTCGCGACCCCATTGCCCAAGTTTATTTGCAGTAATGTCACCTATGAGTTTGCTTAAATCTTCTTCGTAATCCCAAGAGATTCCTTGCAACACTTTACTTAACTCTGCCGCAAGATGCGTATCGCCTTCAATATTAATAAGCATCTTAGCGCTGTCATCGTTTGCTAATAGACGTAAAGCTACGCTGGGCGACATACTAACCGTTGCGTCAGCAGTATTGACTTCCCCTGCTAGTGCTAAATTACCGTTTTCTAACACCGCTAACGTAGTGGTTATTGGCTTGATGTTGAACCGCACAGACTTGCCTGCAAATGGTTGCAATGCAGCATATGCCCATGTGTTTTGCGAGAACAAGTGTTGCAGTAATCTTGTAGTGAGTGGCTTAAACACGTGGCTTCCTCATCTATTAAATTTTATAGCCTTTGTGCAACGCCACAACGCCAGCTGCCAAGTTATAGTAATCTACTTTGATTAAACCCGCATCTATCATCATTTTTTTTAAGGTTTCTTGATCTGGGTGCATACGAATAGATTCGGCTAGGTATTGATAACTCTCGCTGTCTTTCGCAAATAATTTACCCATTAACGGTAATAATTTAAATGAGTAAACATCGTAAGCTTTAGAGAGAGGTCCCCATACTTTTGAGAATTCTAATATCAGCAAGCGCCCACCCACTTTAAGCACGCGTTGCATTTCAGCTATCGCTTTGTTTTTGTGCGTCATATTGCGTAAGCCAAAAGCCACAATCACACAATCAAAATACTGGTCGGGGAAGGGCAGTTTTTCAGCATCACATTGCATTGCAGGCACATTAAGGCCTGCATCTATCATGCGATCTCGGCCCACTGCCAACATTGAAGCATTGATATCTGTGAGTATGACCTCACCAGCAGAGCCTACCGCTTTTGCGAATAATTTAGATAAATCACCACTACCACCAGCAATATCTAATACTTTATCACCACTTTTTACTCCGCTAACATGCACCGCAAATCTCTTCCAGCTGCGGTGCAAGCCTACTGACATGACGTCATTCATCAAGTCATATTTAGTGGCAACAGAATGAAAGACGTCAGCTACTTTTTTGACTTTTTCTGATTCAGCAACAGTTTTAAATCCAAAGTGTGTATTACTTTGTTGTTCTGTTTGAGTATCAATCATGATGATTCCTTTTTATAGCTAAGCATTTCTTTTTAGTCCTGCTGCTGCTAGCTTTCCTAGGTACTCTAGCCATAACGCTTCGTAATTACTGGCTAAATTGTAGAGATAATCCCACGAATAGAGTCCAGTATTATGACCATCAGTAAATGTAATTTTAACGGCATAATTTCCAACAGGATCTATGCCAGCAATATTGACATCTTCCTTATTTACTTGCAGCACCTCTTGACCAGCACCGTGACCACGTACCTCAGCGGATGGTGAATAAACACGCAAAAACTCGCACGACAGCATACACTCAGTATTATTATCAAATTTAACTTCTAATAATTTAGAGGCTTGATGCAAACGTATATCAATAGGGCGAGGTGAACCTGGGCTTAAGCCACTCATAAATTAATAATCAGACGATACAATAAGTATTGAAATGATAGCAGAAGATGGCTCTAATATAGCCAGCATATTAAGCTACAATAATTACAAAGTACCGATTGTTACCGTAAATCAACCATTTGTCTTAATATTAATTGAATAAACTTGATTAGTCTGCTGATTTGTTTGACTAATTAGCTGAGCATGTTAAAGTTAATATTATATGAGGTTGCAATTAATTTAGCTTGGGATAAAACATGGCGGAAAATAAATTAGCACATCAGTTTGCAGCTTACTCAGAATGGCGCAAATCGCTCGTTGATAGTATTTGTGACTATCGTAGCTGGCTCAATGAGCAAGAGCTTAATGATGCGCAAATAGACCAACGAATTGGTCAATTGCTGGAACGTTTGCGAGAAGATAAACTAAATGTAGCCTTTGTAGCAGAATTTTCGCGTGGTAAATCTGAGCTAATTAACGCAATTTTTTTCGCAGGCTATGGTCAGCGCTTACTGCCATCGAGTGCTGGCCGTACAACGATGTGCCCGACCGAGTTATTGTATGACCCATCCAAGCCACCTTCATTACAATTATTACCTATCGAAACACGCGCGTCTGATGTCACAACCTCGGAATATAAACGTTATCCTGAAGAATGGAAAATTGTAGAATTTACTGTTGACTCATCAGAAAGTATGATTAGTGCGTTTAAAGAAGTAAGTAACACTAGGCGTGTGAAGTTAGATGAAGCAGAAAAGTATGGCTTGTACGATCCTAACAGCAGTGATGATGCTTTAAGCGTCAACAAAGACGGCACGATTGATATTCCATGTTGGCGCTATGCTGTCATTAATTTCCCACATCCGTTACTTGAACAAGGCTTGGTTATTTTAGACACGCCTGGTTTAAACGCGATTGGTACTGAACCTGAATTAACCTTAAACATGTTGCCTAATGCACATGCAGTGTTATTTATTTTGGCGGCTGATACAGGAGTCACTAAATCTGAGATTGATGTATGGCGCCAATATATCAGTGGCACACGCTGGAAACAAAAAGGTCGTTTAGCTGTTCTCAACAAAATTGATGGTTTGTGGGATGCGCTGAAAGATGAAGCTGAAATTGAACGCGAGATTACTAAGCAAATTAATACAAGTGCGGAGTTGTTGGGTTTAGAGCCCAACCAAATTTACCCGACTTCTGCTCAAAAAGGCTTGTTAGCTAAAGTAAATGGCGATGAAGA
The DNA here is from genome assembly GCA_043788445.1 of Methylophilaceae bacterium. Lineage (GTDB taxonomy): Bacteria > Pseudomonadota > Gammaproteobacteria > Burkholderiales > Methylophilaceae > JACMMS01. The sequence continues at coordinate 4,816 of JAYVTW010000055.1, read as the reverse complement.
TTTGCTTATGCAAAGTCGTTTACCAGCGCTTGAAAAAGCCTTGTCAGACGAGTTGATTCCATCTAAAAAAGAGATTGTTCGTGATAACACTCAAAATGAGATTAGCGATTTAATTGCTAATACCAATTTGATTCTTGAATCCCGTATTGAAGGCATTAAAGAGCAGCTTGATGAGTTGCGTGGGCTACGTGGTAAGAATGAAGATGTGGTAGAACACATGATGAGTAAGGTTAAGTTGGATAAAGAAAACTTTGAAAAAGGTTTGCAACGTTTCCAAGCCTTGCGTAGCGTGTTTTCACAGCAGGCTAATAAGCTCTTTACTTTGTTGGGTATGGAGGCATTGAAGACCCAAGTGCATACTACTCGTGAAAACATGATAGCAGCTAATTTCACTAAAACGTTGCGTGAAGCAATGGATCACTTCTTCTCAGACCTTAAGACTCGCTTAATAGAATCCGATACGCAAATTGATGAGATTAAGCAAATGATGGATGTGATGTACGATAAATTTGCCAAAGAGCATGGTATACGTAAATCGGAGCCGCCATTATTTTCTACCTTGCGCTATCAAAAAGAGCTGGCAAAATTGCAGCGTGCGTATAAAGAGCAATTTAATACTGCTTTTAATATGATTGCTAATGAAAAAATGACGCTAACTTCTAAGTTTTTTGAAACCTTAGCCAGCCGTGTAATTCATGTGTATGAAGTGGCTAATCAAGACGTAGAAAGCTGGTTGAAAGCAGTGATTGCACCGATGGAATCACAGGTGCGCGAACACCAATTACAGTTACGTCGTCGGTTAGAAAGTATCAAACGTATCTATAAAGCAACTGATACATTAGAAGATCGAATCGTCGAGCTGGAAAGTATTGAGAAGAGCATACATGTTCAATTAACTGACTTGCATGTATTGCAACAACATATGGGTAATGCTCTAGCTTATGAAGCAGATGATGAGGTTAAAGCACAAGCGGCTTAATTTAGCATATAAGGTAGAGAATGATAAAAAAAGCCAGATTAAATCTGGCTTTTTTACTAAAGTATTAAGTATTAAGTATTAATTATGTGTAAATTAAATTCAAGCTATAACTTAATAACTTTCTGACAGTAAGCCTTTCATTTTTTGCATAGCTTTTTGTTCAATTTGGCGAATGCGTTCAGCTGACACACCAAACTCTGCTGCTAAATCATGTAAGGTAGCGCCGCTAGTTTCTGTTAACCAGCGCGCCTCAACTACACGACGACTGCGATCATCCAAGCTGTTTAATGCATTTGCTAAACCAGCTGTTTGCATTTTTTCAGCCTGTTGTGCGGCTAAGAACTCTGAAGGCTCCGGGCTTTCATCTTGCAGATAAGCAATGGGACTAAAGCTATCTTCATTATCATCATCAGATTGGGCGTCCATCGCGATTTCTTGCCCGTTCATGCGGTATTCCATCTCACGCACTTCTTCAGGTTTGACTTTTAGCTCACGTGCAATACGCGCTACTTCGCCTGGTTGCAGGGTACCTAAACCTTCCTTCATACTACGTAGATTAAAAAATAACTTCCGCTGTGCTTTGGTTGTCGCTGTTTTAACTAGACGCCAGTTTCGTACAATATACTCATGAATTTCTGCTTTAATCCAATGCATAGCAAACGAGACTAAGCGCACGCCACGCTCTGGATCAAAGCGCTTAACAGCTTTCATCAAGCCAATATTACCTTCTTGAATTAAATCAGATTGCGGTAAACCATAGCCTGCATAACCGCGAGCAATACTTGCAACGAGACGTAGATGCGACACGATTAAACCTTTGGCAGCTTCTAAATCGTTGTTTTTTCTAAGTTTTGTAGCAAGATCATATTCTTCTTCCGCTGTTAAAACAGGAAAGGTTTTGATAGTACGCATGTACTGATCAAAACTGTCTAATGAACTAATGCTAGGTATAGTTAAAGCGTTAATGATAAAGCTCCTTTTCAATAAATTCTATTTTAGCACTCTGAGTAAGAGAGTGCTAGTAGTAAAAAGTTTCATTATGCAGATTATTTAATCTAAACAATTAAAATCCTTAAATAACAATTTAAAGTCTTAAACACTTTGATCAGAAGAAATTGCTATATAAATCTTTCGGTAAAATTCACTGAAATGCTTAGACTTTTTCTGTTACGGTACTTAAAACAGTAGGCCACCTTTTTTGCGTATACCAGTGCTTTATTATTTAAATATTCATTCATACAGTTTCGATAGGGCTGTGAATTTAAATAATAGGCTCCTATCTTCTGATCATATATGCAACTTCAGAACCATCACTAGAAATTGATGGACTTCATTTTGGTGCTATAATATTCAACATGTTTAGGCGTTTACTTCTCACCTTCGCACTTGTTTTCATGTTTGGCCTCGGTCAACAGGGTGCGGTTGTGCACGAGATTTCGCACTTTGCAGATATCAACCCAACTTCGCACAAGCAGGATAAAGCGCCGCACTCGCAGTTGTGCGAAAAATGCTTTAGCTACAGCGGTTTAGTCAGTTTGCTAGGAGTCAGCTGCTTTACGCCCAAGCTGTTAGTAACAAATTTTGAACATTATGATTTCAAAAGCATTAACCAACTCAGCTATTATCTAGTCACATACTCCGCCCGCGCCCCACCTGTATTCTCCTGAAGTCTCATATACAGCCATCAATCATTAGCTGATTGATGTTCGTCGTTTACTCTTCAGAAAGAATACAAATGAACTCTGACTTCTTAAAGCTCAAACTACACAGATCTTCGCTGGCTCTTTATGTTATTGCAACGATAGTCCCACAATATGCTTATGCAGATGGTCAAACATTACCAGACCAGACGATTACTTTGCAAACGATCGAAACTACGGCAAAGAGGTTAGATGAAGCACGTAATGGCATATTGCCTGAAACAGGCAGCAGCATTTATAGATTTGACCAGGCTACAATTCAAGACTTTCCTTTGGGCAGTAGTACACCTCTTAATCAAGTATTATTACAAGCCCCAGGGGTAGCTCAGGACTCATACGGCCAGTTACACATCCGTGGTGATCATGGCAATCTACAATATCGAATTAATGGAGTGATTATTCCAGAGTCCATTTCAGGATTCGGCCAATCACTGGACAGTAGATTCTTCGATAGCGTCAATTTGTTGACTGGGGCATTACCAGCCGAATATGGCAATCGCACTGCAGGGATTATCGACATCCGTACCAAGAGCGGTAACATTAATCCAGGCGGTAATATTAGTCTGCTAATAGGCCAGCATAACACAGTAAACCCAAGCCTTGAATATGGTGGCACCAATGGTAAACTAGACTATTACTTTACCGGTCAGATTCTGCATAACAGTCTAGGCATCGAGGCGCCTACGTCTGTACGAAATCCGTTGCACGATAAAACGGATCAGGCAAAAGGCTTCGGCTATCTTTCGTATCAATTGGACGATAGTTCACGAATTACCCTGATGCTGGGTAGCTCAATCAATCATTTTCAGATACCCAACAACCCGGGACAAACACCAACATTTCCGTTAGATGGCGTTAGCCTTTTTCCCAATCTTCCCTCATCAAAATTGGATGAGAACCAGAAGGAAGCTACTGATTATTCTGTATTATCCTACCAGGGTAAATTTGGTTCCTCTGTGGATTATCAGGTCAGTGTATTTTCACGCTACACAAAGACAATCTTTAGTCCAGATAGCATAGGCGATCTGATATACAGCGGTACCTCTTCCAGAGTATTGCGTAGTAATTTCAGTAATGGGGTCCAGAGTGACCTAAGTTACCACCTTAATAATAAACATACTCTACGATATGGTCTAACAGCGAGCAGGGAGCGCGCTATCAGCGGCAACATGTCTTCAGTGTTTCTAACTGATGCTGCTGGCAATCAGTTGCCTGGTGGACCTATCAGCATCGTAGATAACTCTGCCAAAAATGCCTCCCTAGTAGGTGTATATCTTCAGGATGAGTGGTCAGTATCGGATGCCTTCACTGTTAACTATGGTTTACGGGCAGATCATGTTGATGCCTATATACATGAAGGACAGATCAGTCCGCGCATAGGCGCAGTCTACAAATTAAGTCCGCAAACTTCAGTCCATGCGGGTTATGCACGTTACTTTACACCGCCACCTACTGAATTGATCAGCTCTTCTAGTATCACCTTATTTCAAAATACTACCAATGCGCCTCAGAATACTCAAAATGACACAGTCAAATCGGAAAGAGCTAATTATTACGACATAGGCATTACGCATACACCTTTGCCGGGTTGGACTTTAGGCGTAGATACCTTCTATAAAGATTCACGACATCTACTTGATGAAGGTCAGTTTGGACGAGCCTTAGTTTTTAATCCGTATAATTATAGCGAGGGCCGAGTCTACGGTGTGGAACTGACTAACAGTTATCATCAAGGTAAACTTGGTGGTTATTTAAACATCGCATCTACGCGGGCGCTGGGCAAGAACATTGAATCATCACAATTCAATTTTGGACAGGTTCAACTGGACTATATTTCCAATCATTGGGTACACCTTGACCATGACCAAAGCCTAACGGCATCAGCTGGACTGACCTATCAGATAGAAAAAGCTATCATTGGAGCCAATGTTCTATTCGGTTCAGGATTGCGTTCCGGCTTTGCAAACACCCAGCATCTTCCTGCTTATACCCAAGTTAACTTTTCTGCCTCAAGAGATTTTGATGCTGTCGGCTTAGGTAAGCTAAACGCGAAAATTGCTTTGATAAATGCGTTCGATAAATCCTATGAAATAAGAGATGGTTCAGGTATTGGTGTAGGCGCCCCGCAATTCGGACA
>JAYVTW010000054.1:0-2702 GCA_043788445.1 Methylophilaceae bacterium | reverse complement strand
GAATGACTAATCCCTTTTTTAATATTATAGCTAAAGCCTATTTTTTATATAAATTTACTTTTTTAAGCCTCGTGAAAATCGCAATGACTTACATATAATTAAACAGTAAATGAATAAGTATAGAATCTAGGATTCAATTGCCAATCTAGTTCAGATCGCATGGCAACTCAGGAAAATTATCACTAATTTGCTACGCGTTTTAACACCCATCTCGACACTATGCCCACCGTAATAGACAGGAGCGCATGGCTATTTCGTCTTTGGATTAGGCTTAAGCAGCACTTTCAAGAATGGCGTTGAGTTCACGGCGCGTTATAATGTTGTATGTGGGGTAGCTTTGATAACCAAAGCAGCCTCTGTCAAGGTCAGAGGCTGTACTAAGTCAATACTGGAAGGATAGCATTCGTCAGAATTAGCCCCAGTCCAACATGGTGGCGACTTTTACTAACGCCGAGACTAAGTTAATAGTGCCAGAGTGTTTGATTATTTCTGAGTCGCTGAACAACTGTAAGAGAAAGTTTTTACTACCTCTTTATGTTATTGATAGAAGCATAATCATAATTCTTCGACCAAACAGTAAATTGGTCTAACGGCATAGGCTTGGAAATAAAATACCCTTGCGCGAAATCGCAGCCAACATCTCTCAATAAACTGAGCTGTTCTTCAGTCTCAACACCTTCAGCAATTACTTGCATTTTTAACTTATGAGCCATGACTATGATGGCTTCACAAAGAACGATGTCGTCTGACTCAGGAGCAAGATTTTTAACAAAGCTCTGATCAATTTTAAGATAATCAATATCAAAAATTTTTAAGTAAGAAAGAGATGAATAACCGGTACCAAAGTCATCTAGAGCAATTTGAACATTGGCTTTCTTTAAGGCTGCAAATTGGCAAATTAAATTTTCAGATTTCTCAAGCAACAAACTTTCAGTGATTTCTACCACAACACAATCACCACCCAAGCCCTGTGATGACAAATACTTTAACCAAGTATTGCAGGAATCGCTAATAATCTTGAATTGAATAGGAGATTTATTAATACTTATCTTAAAATCCGGATTGATCGTTTTTCTGCAAAGTTTGACTGCATCCACAGCCTGATGAAATATCCAATCTCCAAGCGCAACAATTTCACCAATTTCTTCCGCAATCGGAATAAAGGTTGCAGGACTTACCCATCCTCTAACGGGATGTTTCCAGCGCATCAAAGCTTCAGCTTTATGAATTTCCCCATTGCCAATATTTATGATGGGCTGGTAAAAGACATCTAGCTCATTTCTTTTAAGAGCCAAACGTAGGTCGTTAGCAAGGCTTACTCTCTCATTAGCAGACTTTTGCATAATAGGCGTAAAATAACAGTACTTATTTCTACCTTCCGCTTTCGCTGCATACATGGCTTGATCCGCATTTTTTCGCAATTCCTCAATCTCATCTGCATCATCTGGGTAGAGCGTGATTCCGATACTCGCGGTTACATAAGCAAGCTCACCCTCTAATTCATAGGGCAATGCCAATGCTTGCAGAATTTTGCTGGCAACCTTTTCTACATCCAAAGGATTATCAAGATCTGAGAGAATTATCATAAATTCATCCCCACCCAATCTTCCCACTGTGTCCGTATCTCGAACACATTCTAGTATTCGCTCTGCGGTAAGTTTGATAACTTGATCACCCTGAATATGGCCCAAAGTATCGTTAACCTCTTTGAATCTATCTAAATCAAGCATTAATAGCGCTAGCTGTTTATTGCTACGGTTGGCCTTCTTGAGTTCCTGGTTCAATCGATCTAAAAAAAGAACGCGATTAGGTAAATTGGTAATACCATCAAAATGTGCCAGTCTGATCACTTCAGCTGCAGCCTGTTTCTTGTCAGTAATATCGGTGTAAGTGCCAATTAGTCGCCGAGCAATGCCATGTGAATCACGATCAACCACCATGCCTTTTACTTGAACCCATTTCCAACTGCCATCTTGAGCAAGTTTTCTGTGCTCATTCTCAAAGAATTTTCCACTAGGCTTCAAGGCGTTAGACCTTGCAGATAAAAAATTGGAAATATCGTCGGGATGAGTGAGTTTGTCCCACTCATGCAAGTTTGAGGAAATTTGGTTCTCTGCATATCCAAGTATATCCTTGCACCGTGAAGAGATAAAAATTTCTGAGGAATCGGTTTCCCAATCCCATATGCCTTGATGTGAACCTTCAAGAGCAAATTTCCAGCGTTCTTCACTTTTTATCAACGCGAGTTCAGCATATTTCTTGTCAGTAATATCTTGTACAACAGCGATCCGTGTAGTAGGCGTCGCATTTTTATCCCATAATGCTGTGCAAGTAATATCAACCCATACAATGCTCTTATCTTTTTTAACATACCTCTTTTGCAAACGATATTCAGAAATCTTATTGGTAAGCAAATCTTGGGTATACTCATTTTGCATCGCAATATCATCAGGATGGGTGATGTGCAGAATATCAATTTTTTTTAATTCGTCCTGGGTGTAGCCGACAATTTCGCAATACTTTTGGTTGGTCTCAAGAAATTGGCCAGTTTGTACATCAACTCTTGTAACGCCTACCCCTGCTTGATCAAATATGGACCTAAACTGCTTTTCACTGACTTCGAGGTCATGATTAATACTCTTTAAGCTGACAAATGAATAATGCAGTTCTATTTCATCTACTGCTAACTGCGCTAAAGTTTT
>JAYVTW010000053.1:0-4063 GCA_043788445.1 Methylophilaceae bacterium | reverse complement strand
AAAAAGATGGTGCGAAAGGAGAGACTCGAACTCTCACGCCTTGCGGCGCTGGAACCTAAATCCAGTGCGTCTACCAATTCCGCCACTCTCGCAGGTTGCTTTTTCTTAATGCATTTATCTCAATACATATTTTTTGGATAAACGTTTAATTAATCAAGAACAATATTGTATCTCAACTAAGCCTAGTAAGAGAAGAACATGTTATGAAAATTATACGAAAGTTACTGATATAGGAAATTTATCTACTAACATATATTAACTATTGACATGCCAGCTTTGCAATAGCAAGATGATTGATTAGAAATTAAATAAACAATAAAAGATTATTATTCATGCAAAATTCAATTCACAATGAAGAAATAAATATGCTACGCGCGGAGCTAGAATTATTAATGAAAGAACGCGAAAATTTACTTATTGTAACTGGGGCTGCTACTGGCTTAATCGCAGAATTAAATAGCCACGATTTACCAATAAGCACTATTGAGGCAGCAGATTTACTAGCGACGACTATTAATAAATTATCCGAAGAAACCCTCCAGGATGCGCTTTCAGCCGTGCATGCCACTATTGCGTAAGCATGCAATAATTGGTAAAAAACTGTCAGCCAGAACAATAGGCTTAAAACCGTTTGAACAACTTAAATCTATTATTATTAACTAAACCAGCAAAACTGCTGGTTTTTTTGTTATCTGGCGGCCTAATTGCCGGCTGTAGCAACCTTCCTTATAAAGCCAACCCTTTAGACCAACAAGCCATTACTGAAAAACTAATTAACAAAAACCCCAGTAGCCCAACATTTAATGCCTATTTAAAGCGCCAAGGCATAACACCTTTACCAATTCAATCATGGGCTTTAGATGAGCTTACTTACTGCGCATTATTTTTCAACACGACCGTTAATGTGGCAAAAACCAAGTGGCACGCTTCGGAAGCTGCAATCAATACTGCTAATCAACTGCAAACCGCAACTATTAATGGCAAACTTGGACATAGCAATCTCAAAAATGGTGATAGCTCACCTTGGGCTTATGGTTTAGGGGTGGATATTCCAATTGAAACCGCTAACAAACGTGAAATACGTACTGAGCACGCAAGCTACGAAGCTGAAATCTCGCATATTGAATTGGCACAAATACAATGGAAATTACGTAATCAAATTGCCTTGCAACTGATTGATTATCATGAGTCCGTTGCTAATTCAACTTTGCTAGAAAAACAATATGACTTGCAAGCTACACTATTTAATATACTGAATGAGCGCTTTAAACTTGGTATGTTATCAAGTTTTGAGATCAACACAGCAAAACTACAACAACTAAAAGCGTTACAAAGTTTAACTGCCGAGCAAGCGCGCTTACCTGAGTTGCGTGCTAAATTAGCTGCAAGTGTAGGATTAACTAGCGAAATATTTAACACACTTCAATTAAGTCCACTAAATTTAGATGCAACAATAAGAAAGATTTCTGCCGAGCACTTAAATAGTGCAGACCAATTTAAATCTTTGCAGAACAAGGCCCTACTCAACCGCTTGGATATTCGTGCTTCACTAGCACGCTATGCAGTTGCTGAAAGTCAATTAAAGTTAGAAATCGCTAAGCAATATCCTGATATCACACTTAGTCCCATCTTTGCTTTTGAATTTGGCGATAATATTTGGTCACTAGGAATCTCATCTTTACTCAGCCTACTCAACAAAAATGCCAGTCTAGTTGCTGAAGCCACCAGTTTACGTGAAGTTGAGGCGGCTAATTTTGAAGCATTACAAGCCAAAGTTATTGGCGATTTAAGTCAAGCGCAAACAGTTTATTTAGCTGCAAATGCAGCGCTATCAAAAGCAGAATTAAATAGAATTACTCAATTACAAATTAATCAACAAGTACAAAAACAGTTTAATCAAGGCTATATAGATAGGCTAGAACTCACCAACCAAAAGCTCAATGCAATAATTGCTGAACAAAATCTAATTGCTGTAAAATTTCAAAATTTACGTGCAGCTAATGGATTAGAAGACGTGATGCAACATCCTCTTTATAATAGCCATAATGTTAATAGTGATAATAATTAATAATGAACCGTAAATTCAACATCATCATTACTCTGCAAACCTTATTAATTATCGCCCTTTTTTGGATGTTAGTATTTTATGGTAAAGATGAATATGAATCCTACAAACATGGTACAGACGATGCAATTGCAAACCCTGCTTTGGTTAAAGTTGAGCAAGGCGTAAATGTAGTGACCCTACCATTAGCCTTGCAAAAAAACAACGATATCAAAACTAGCAAACTCCAAACTAGCCAATACACAAATAAAATAACCAGTTATGGCACTGTAGTCAGTATCGATGGTTTACTGGATTTACGGTCACGTTATCAAACAGCAAAAGCTGAAGCTAACATCACGCGTGCGTCTGCAAATAATAGTAATGCAGAATATTATCGTTTAAAGACCCTAAATGCAGATGATAAAAACGTGTCTGATCGTACTGTTGCTGTCGCTGAAGCTACAATCAAAGGTGACCAAGCTCGTGTATTAGCAAGCGAGTCCGTGGCTAATAACATCCGTGAAGCTATGCGTCAGCAATGGGGCGCTGTATTAACCAATACAGCGCTGCAAAGCCCTGCAAATAAGTCCTTTTTAAGCGAAAATGAAGTGCTAATTCAGATTCTTTTACCCTATGACGCAGTGGAACCCAAACTTAATAGCACACTCGCCATTTCAATTGCAGATACGCCTAATAGCAAAGCCATAATCGCAACATTTGTTTCGCGCTCACCTAACATAGATAGCAACTTACAGGGTAAAACCTATTTCTTTCGAGCTACCAATAATGCTTTACGCATCGGCATGCGCGTAATTACAACAATACCTGCTACAGGCAGTGAAAACAAACAGCAAACTAATGGCGCGATTGTGCCAAACACTGCTGTCGTTTGGTATGGTGGTAAAGCGTGGGTTTATTTAAAATTAAGTGCAGATAAATTTACACGGAAGCCTATTAGTACAGAAGTTGAAGTAGGTGGTGGCTGGTTTAATCAAAGCGAGCTAAAAGCCAATGATGAGGTAGTCACTAGCGGCGCTCAGCTTTTATTGTCAGAAGAATTTAAATCTGAAATTAAGAATGAGAACACAGATTGATAGCTGATCAATGTCTATACCATTTAGTCATCAAATTGGTATAACAGATGATAATGTCATTCATCGTTAAGTTCTCTATCCGCTTTAGCGGAATTATTATCGCGCTGGCGTGCTTAGTTGTTTTCTACGGCATTTATAGCCTGACAAGAAGTAATCTCGATGTATTTCCTGAATTTTCTCCCACTCAAATCATCATCCAAACAGAATCACCTGGATTATCTGCTGAACTGGTTGAATCTCTTGTTAGCCAACCTATAGAAACTAGCATCGTAGGTACGGTTGGCATGGTATCAATGCGCTCGCAATCCATCCCTGGCCTCTCTGTTGTTAACGTTATTTTTGACGAAAAAAGTGATATTTACCGCAACCGCCAAGTGATTGCAGAAAGACTTGGTAGGATTAGCAACCGCCTACCACAAGGCATTACACCTAATATTACACCACTGACCTCCTCTGCCAGTACTGTGCTAGGTATAGGTTTAACGTCTGACACACGCTCACTCATGGAACTGCGTACTTTAGTAGATAGGACGGTGGTACCTCACCTATTAGCCGTTCCAGGCGTAGCCGATGTGAATGTATTTGGCGGTAAAGTTCGGCAGTTTCAAATTCAAGTAGACCCCACCAAATTAGTGCGTTTTGGTATTTCATTACAACAAGTGGTGGATGCCACAAGCAAAGCAACTGGTGTGCGTGGTGCAGGGTTTATTGAGAATAATAACCAACGCATTATTATAAATACTGAAGGTCAAGCGCTTACGCTTGCAGTGTTAGCAAAAGCTACTGTGAGCTACAAAAATGGACAAACTATTCATTTAGTTGATGTAGCTCAAGTAATAGAGGGTGCTGCCCCCTCTATTGGCGCAGCGGCAATTAACGGAAAAGATGGCGTTTATTTATCGGTGCAAAGTCAATTAGGCGC
>JAYVTW010000052.1:0-12795 GCA_043788445.1 Methylophilaceae bacterium | reverse complement strand
TGCAATAATCCCCTTATCTTAGTTCTTAAGCGTAAATTTTCTTCAGAACGTTCAAAACATGAGTATAAATGCCGTTTTCTAAGACTTTTATGGCAACATTGCTAAAAATTAATTAACTATTTTCATTAAATAGCGATTAATTTGTATGAAATAATTGAATTTTTTGCATAACTCCGGTTATTATGCTGATATGTACTAATAGTGCAAAACCCTATTTAATTATAAACCTAACAATAAGTTGTTAACTTGGGGTAAAAGTTAATGATTAAAAGTTAAGCAAGTTGGAGGAAGTACAATGGCACAAACCCAAATGGCATTAGATTCATTAGATTTCGATGCAACTGTTGCATTAGCAACTAAAGTAGCTCCACATGTAGATATTTTAGAAATCGGTACACCTTGCATTAAACACAACGGTATTGATCTACTTAAAACATTACGTGCGAAATTTCCAAATAACAAAATCTTAGTTGATTTAAAAACAATGGATGCCGGCTTTTACGAAGCTGAGCCATTCTACAAAGCTGGTGCTGATATTTGTACAGTGCTTGGTACTGCTGACATTGGTACTATCAAAGGTGTAATCGATGTTGCAAACAAATACGGCAAAAAAGCACAAGTTGATTTAATCAACGTTACTGACAAAGCTGCACGTACTAAAGAAGTAGCAAAACTAGGCGCACATATCATTGGTGTACATACTGGTCTAGATCAACAAGCTGCTGGCCAGACACCGTTTGCAGACTTAGCAATGGTTGCAGGTTTAAACCTTGGTGTTGATATCTCAGTCGCTGGTGGCGTTAAAGCTGCAACAGCTGCTCAAGTACGTGATGCTGGAGCTACTATCATTGTAGCTGGTGCTGCTATCTACGGTGCTGCTGATCCTGCCGCTTCTGCTGCTGAAATCACTGCAATCGCTCATGGTAGTCAATCTGGTGGTTTGTTCGGTTGGTTAAAAGGTTTGTTTAGCTAGTTTTAAATTTAAACCTTTGTTAAGTAGGTAATTTAATTACTCACCACGACTAAAAACCCCAGCCTTAAAACTGGGGTTTTGTTTTTTTAAAAGATTAATTTTAACTGATAGACATGCGAATTGTCTTCGCTAGATGAGTTAAAATATTGTTTTTGTTGTATAAGATTTGCAACAACTTGCAAATTATTTTAGTTTTTTAAATATAGGCACAAGAGCCACAAATATGACACGTAGCGCTGAAGTTACTCGTAACACCTTAGAAACCCAAATTACCGTGAGCCTCAACTTAGACGGCACAGGAGCTGCAAGCTTTAATAGCGGTTTGGGTTTTCTTGATCACATGTTAGACCAGATTGCTCGCCACGGTATGATGGATATTACAGTCGTAGCGAAAGGTGATTTGCACATTGACGCCCATCATACGGTTGAAGATATTGGTATTACCTTGGGCCAAGCTTTTGCAAAAGCAATTGGTGACAAAAAAGGGATTCGTCGTTATGGCCATGCTTATGTGCCATTGGATGAGGCATTGTCACGGGTAGTACTGGATATTTCAGGCCGCCCAGGATTGGTGTTTAGCTGTGAGTTCACACGCGCCATGATTGGTGAATTTGATGTAGATTTAGTGCATGAGTTTTTTCAAGGTTTTGTTAATCATGCAAATGTGAGTTTACATATTGATAACCTAAAAGGACATAACGCGCATCACCAAGCTGAAACTATCTTTAAGGCGTTTGGCCGTGCATTGCGTATGGCGATTGAATTTGACTCTCGCATGCTGGGCATCATGCCTTCAACCAAAGGTAGTTTGTAATCGCACTACGGTCTCAGTTTAGTCAGTTCGATAACAAGTAAGTTTGACAAGTAATTTAATGAAAAAAGTAGATATTGCAATTGTTGATTATGGTATGGGCAATTTGCGCTCCGTATCCAAAGCCTTGGAGCACGTTGCACCTAATGCACACGTGGTCGTGAGTAGTGATCCGCAGCAGATACTGAATGCAGACCACGTAGTGTTCCCAGGTCAGGGTGCTATGCCTGATTGTATTCGTGAGCTTGATGCGCGCGGTTTACGCGATGCAGTAATTGAATCTTACAATACCAAACCATTTTTGGGCATTTGTATCGGTTTACAAATGCTCTTTGAACAGTCCGAAGAAGGCAACGCTGCTGGTTTAGGCTTGTTAAAAGGTAATGTTAAACGCTTTGCCGCAGACAGTATGTTTGACGTTCATGGCGATAAGCTTAAAGTGCCACATATGGGTTGGAATCAAGTCAATCAATTGCATCAAAATGGCTTAATTCGTCATCCGCTTTGGCATAATATTGCTGATGATGCGCGCTTTTACTATGTACATAGCTACTATGTGCTGCCAGAGGATAGCAATATTGTTACAGCTTATAGTCAGTATCCACAAAAATTTACTAGTGCAATTGCAACTAATAACGTGTTTGCAGTACAGTTTCATCCTGAGAAAAGTGCAAGTGCCGGTTTGCAATTGTTAAGCAACTTTGTAAGCTGGAATGGTAAATTTTAATATTTTCATCAAGCTCTATTTTTTATAAATTAAACAACAAATTTAACTATGTTAATTATCCCAGCAATTGATTTAAAAGATGGCCATTGTGTCAGGCTTAAGCAAGGTCTGATGGAAGAGTCGACGGTATTTTCAGAAGATCCTGGTGCAATGGCACGGCATTGGGTAGAGCGCGGAGGTAAGCGTTTACACTTGGTAGATTTGAACGGAGCTTTTGCTGGCAAACCGATTAATGAAGCGGCGATTAAATCTATCGTCAGTAGTATTGGTGGTGATATCCCCATTCAGCTGGGTGGAGGTATCCGTGATTTAGATACGATTGAGCGTTATTTAGATAGTGGCATTAGTTACGTGATTATTGGCACAGCTGCAGTCAAAAATCCAGGATTTTTGCACGAGGCATGTGATGCTTTTCCAGGTCAAGTGATGGTGGGTTTAGACGCAAAAGATGGCAGGGTAGCAGTTGATGGATGGTCTAAATTAACGGGCCATGATGTGATTGATTTGGCTAAAAAGTTTGAAGACTATGGGGTTAATGCAATTGTTTACACTGATATTGGTCGCGATGGTATGCTAACAGGCGTGAATATTGAAGCGACAGTCGCCTTGGCGCAAGCGCTAACAATTCCAGTGATCGCCTCTGGCGGTGTCACTAATCTAGATGATGTTAGACGTTTATGCGCAGTAGCAAACGAGGGCATTATCGGAACCATCACCGGACGTGCGATTTATGAGGGCTCTTTAGATTTTGCCGCTGCTCAAAAACTTGCCGACGAACTTAGTACCAAATAGATGAGTTTAGCAAAGCGTATTATTCCGTGTCTAGATGTGACAAATGGCCGCGTTGTAAAAGGCATTAATTTTTTAGAGCTACGGGATGCAGGGGACCCGGTCGAGATTGCGCGACGCTATGACGAGCAGGGTGCTGATGAGCTAACCTTTCTGGACATTACGGCCAGCTCAGATAATCGTGGCTTAATTTTAGGTATTATCGAACAGGTTGCTTCGCAAGTTTTTATTCCTCTCACTGTGGGTGGTGGTGTGCGTGAGGTTGAAGATGTACGCCGTCTATTAAATGCAGGTGCGGACAAAGTGAGCATAAATACCACAGCCGTGCTTAACCCACAAATGGTGGCAGATGCAGCTAGCCGTTTTGGTTCACAGTGTATTGTGGTCGCGATTGATGTCAAACAAGTTGGCGACATGTGGGAAGTGTTCACCCATGGCGGTCGTATAGCTACCGGGCTAGAAGCCGTGGCATGGGCTAAGTATATGGTGGAACTAGGTGCGGGAGAGTTGCTGGTCACCAGTATGGATCGTGACGGCACAAAAATTGGATTTAATAACCCATTAAATAAAGCTATTTCAGATACAGTTGATGTACCAATTATTGCATCTGGCGGTGTAGGTAATTTGCAGCATTTAGTCGATGGTGTCAAGTTGGGTGGGGCAGATGCCTTGCTTGCCGCAAGTATTTTCCACTACGGTGAATTTACAGTAGAGCAGGCAAAAACGTACATGCGCAAACATAATATAGAGGTTCGTTTATGAATGTGAATGCATGGTTAAATGAAGTTAATTTTGATGCCAATGGGCTAGTGCCAGTGATTGCACAAGAGTATGGGAGTCTTAAAGTATTGATGTTCGCCTGGATGAACCGCGAAGCGCTAAAGCTTACTGCTGAAACCAGACAAGCGGTGTATTGGTCACGCTCGCGCAATAAGCTATGGCGTAAAGGTGAGGAATCTGGACACAAACAGGTGGTGCATGAAATTCGCTTAGACTGCGATGAAGACGTGATTTTGTTGGAGGTTGAACAAATAGGTGGAATTGCTTGCCATACTGGGAGACATAATTGCTTTTTCAAAAAACTGGAAAATGCTGGTTCTAGTAGTGCAGTATGGAAAATTGATCAGCCTATTATTAAAAATCCTGAAGCCATTTATAAAAATAGTTATAAACAGACCATATGAGCGATATTCTGGATAGATTAGCTGATTTGCTTGAGCAACGTAAAACTGCTGACCCTAGCACCTCTTACGTTGCTAAATTGTATGCCAAAGGCATGGATAGTATATTGAAGAAAGTCGGTGAAGAAGCAACGGAAACCATTATTGCCGCTAAAGACAACGACAAAGAACAGATTATTTATGAAACAGCTGATTTATGGTTTCATACGCTGGTTATGCTGGCAAAAGTCGGTTTAAAGCCACAAGATGTATTGGATGAATTGGCACGTCGTGAGGGCTTGTCGGGTATAGTAGAAAAATCTTCGAGGTCCGAGACATGAGCGAAGCCTGTATTTTTTGTAAAATAATTGCTAACGAGATTCCTAGTAAAAAAATCTATGAAGATGATGATGTGATTGTATTTAATGATATTAAACCGATTGCACCAGTACATTTTATGATTGTGCCCAAACAGCACATTGTAAGTTTGGCCGAGTGTCAATTAAGTGAGCAAATTTTATTGGGTAAAATGTTATTGCTAGCACCTAAGTTGTCTACTGAACTAGGTTTGAAAGGTTTTCGTACCATGATTAATACTGGTCGAGAAGGTGGGCAAGAGGTCTTTCATTTACATATACATGTGTTTGGCGGTAGTGAAAGTTTACCAAAAACATAGCATTATGGATTGGCATGATTGGATTAAGTTTGAAATGCAATCCAAGAAATATAGGCAAAAATTAAGGAGAGCAACATGGGTTCATTTAGTATTTGGCATTGGTTGATCGTTTTATTGATTGTTGTATTGATTTTTGGTACTAAAAAATTGCGTAATATTGGCAGTGATTTAGGCGGTGCAGTGAAAGAGTTTAAAGAAGCAGTCAATGATGGTAAAAAATCAGAATTAACTGATTCTGGCACCACTACCACGGTTGAAGGTCAAGTGACAGAAAAGACTAAACAATAGTTTGATAGTTAACCATTTAACTTATCGAACCAGTGGACATATCGATGTTTGATGTTTCTTTTTCAGAGCTAATGGTCATCGCGGTTGTCGCGTTGATTGTGATTGGGCCAGAAAAGCTACCTAAAGTGGCGCGGACTGTGGGCGCGCTGGTGGGAAGAATCCAGCGCTATGTGGCTACGGTTAAAGAGGAAGTCAATCGTGAAACGCGTTTTGCTGAATTGCAGCAATTACAAGAAGAAATTCAACGCAGCGTACAAGCTACTAAAGTTAATATTGTGCAAACCGTTCAAAGCTTTGAACAAAGTATGGATAAGCAAGTAGAGAGTGTGGCACAAATTATGACAGAAAAACCACAAATTGACATAAAGCCTGAATCAAGCAAAGCGCTAGATAAATAGTATAGTCAGCTTAACCCACAAGTAAACTCATTAAGTTAATTATAGTGACCGCTACCGATACCTTTATTTCGCATTTATTAGAGTTGCGCAATCGCTTGTTAAAAGCATTGATTGGTTTTCTAATTACGTTTATCTTATTATTCCCGTTTGCTAATAAAATCTATGCTTTACTTGCTCACCCTCTTCTGGCCAAACTGCCAGTCGGTGGGCAGATGATAGCCACTGGCGTAACGACTCCTTTCTTTATACCAATGAAAGTGGCAATGCTCGCAGCATTTGTCATTTCATTGCCTAACACGCTTTATCAAATATGGTCGTTTGTAGCCCCTGGCTTATATCTGCATGAAAAAAAATTCATGTTGCCATTAGTAGTATTTAGTACTATTTTATTTTTAACTGGTATGTCATTTGCCTATTTTCTAGTATTCCCAGTTATTTTTGGTTTTATTGTGAATACTGCACCACAGGGTGTTGCAGTGATGACTGATATTGGCAGTTATCTGGATTTTGTAATTACTATATTTATGGCATTTGGATTGGCTTTTGAAGTGCCGATTGCCGTGGTACTGGTGGTGCGCTTTGGTTGGCTGAGTATTAAGGCACTTAGAGAAGCACGCCCCTACGTGATTGTGGCGGCATTTATTATCGGAGCAATTCTTACCCCTCCCGATATTGTTTCACAATTTATGTTAGCTGTGCCGATGTGGCTACTATTTGAAATTGGTATTTTAGTCGCTCAGTTTATGCAACCCAAAGCAAATTCTATCGCCGGTTAAATCACAGCGAGCTCAGCATCAATCATTATTATTTTGGTGTATTAATTTTTGGGCGTTTGCCTATTAGTACTGATAGATCAAACTCTTCTGATGCTCGTGCAATTTTCAATGAAGCATTCTTATTAGGCTTTAGACCTGATATCAAGTTGAGCATGCTATTGCTATCTGTTACTTCTTTACCGTCAATCGCTAACAAAATATCACCGGCTTTAAGGCCCGCTTTCTCTGCAGGACTATTGCGTAATATGCCAGCAATTAAAGAGCCATGCGTTTGTTTTAATTTAAATGATTCAGCTAATTCTGGCGTTATATCTTGAGCTTCTATGCCTATCCAACCTCGTGTGACACTACCATCACTAATAATTTGTTTCATCACCTGTTGCGCAAGGTTAGCGGGTATTGCAAAACCAATACCCATAGAGCCGCCATTGCGCGAATAGATGGCGCTATTAATACCCACTAAATTACCCTGTGTATTAATTAAAGCACCACCAGAATTGCCTGGGTTTATAGAGGCGTCAGTTTGAATAAAATTCTCGAAGGTGTTGATGCCTAAATGATTGCGACCTAATGCACTGATAATACCTTGAGTTACAGTTTGACCTACGCCAAACGGGTTACCAATAGCGAGTACTACATCGCCAACGTTAAGCTTATCAGAGCTCGCAAATGTAATGGCTGGTAAATTATCCGCATCTACTTTAATGACTGCTAAATCGGTTTCTGGGTCAGTGCCCACTACTTTAGCCGACATTTTTCTACCGTCTGCCATAGCGATTTCAATTTCGTCAGCAGAAGCAACAACATGGTCATTGGTTAAAATTAAACCCTGTTCACTGACAATAACTCCAGAACCTAAGCTGCTTTCGGCTTGAGATTCACCATCATCTTGTTGGTCTTCAAAAAATTTTTTGAATAACGGATCTTCCAAGTATTGCTGATGCGGATTAGGCTGTGCTTTTTTACTGGTAAATACGTTCACCACTGCTGGCATGGCTTTCTTAGCGGCAATACTGTAAGAGCTTTGTCCGGGTAAAGAGTTGCTCGCTGACTCTTGTTTTACTATTACAATTGAGTCTTTAGGTGATAAAAATTGTGGATAAAAAAATCGAATAACAAATAGAGCGGCAAGACAAACAGTCACGGTTTGTGCAAAAATAAGCCAGAATTTACGCATAAAATGAATAAAATTAAATTAAATTAATCGAAACATAAGTATAAGTGAAAATCTATGAAAATAAATGAGTTGGTCGCAACTATCAACGCAACTTTAACACCAGATCGATTCAAAGATTATTGTCCTAATGGATTGCAAATTCAAGGGCGCAGTGAAGTAAACAAAATTGTGACAGGTGTTACTGCAAGTATGGAATTGCTTGAAGCGGCAAAAGCGCAAAATGCAGATGCAATTTTGGTCCATCATGGATATTTTTGGCGGGGAGAAGCATCTGAAATTGTTGGTATTAAGCAAAAGCGAATTAAGTTTTTGCTAGAAAATGACATTAATTTAATTGCTTACCACTTGCCTTTAGATGCACATACCGAATTTGGCAATAATGCACAACTGGCGCGTGTATTGAACCTTAAGTTAGAAAGCTGGTCAGGAGAAGGTAATATGGTCGCTATCGGATCACTAATCACTAATAAAACCTTGGCTGATTTCGTAAAAAGCATTGAAACTGCTTTACAACGTAAACCTCAAGTTATTTGCAATATGGGTGGTGATTTAACGCAGTCAGTTAAGCGTGTGGCATGGTGCACTGGTGCTGCACAAGGTTGTATGGAGATAGCCATCGCGAACAATGTAGATGTCTTTATTAGCGGTGAAATATCTGAACAAACCGCGCATTTAGCACGTGAATCAAACACCTCTTATATAGCAGCAGGTCATCACGCAACAGAACGCTATGGTGTACAAGCATTAGGGCGATATTTATCGGGTAACTTTGGTTTGGAGCATGTCTTTATTGATTGCGACAATCCAGTTTAATCCCATTATTATCAAATACTTATTCAATTATATTTTGTTTTTTTTATTAAAAGTTGTATCATTCACGGTTTTGAAAAAACCATTTTCTTGTAAATAATTCTAAGAGCAATTAATAAACATACGCCCCAATCAAGGCAGAGCACAGGATAAAAATGTCAGACAAACCAATTGACAAAAAATTAGCTGCAAAAAATTCAAAAGATGATTCGCAAGCAAATTTAGCATTTCAACATAGCGAAGTAGATCAAGATAAGCGTAAATTCTTAGTGATGGCAACCTCAGCAGTCGGTGCCATCGGTGTGGCATCAACAGCTGTACCATTTATTGGCAGTATGTTGCCTAGTGAGCGTGCAAAAGCTGCGGGTGCACCAGTGGAAGTTGATATCAGTAAGGTTGCACCAGGTACAATGATGACGGCCGAGTGGCGTGGTAAGCCAGTATGGATCATAAACCGCACACCAGAAATGATAGCTGAATTAACTAAACATTACGATCAGTTGTCTGATCCAGGGTCAAACGTAACTTCACAACAGCCTACATATTGTAAAAATACTGGTCGTTCAATTAAAGAGAGCATTGCTGTCATTGTTGGCATCTGCACCCATTTAGGCTGTTCACCAACCTCTAAAATGGCCATGAAGGGCGATATGGGCGATAACTGGTCAGGCGGATTTTTCTGCCCATGCCATGGTTCTAAATTCGACTTGGCAGGCCGCGTACTTAAAGGCTCACCTGCGCCGATCAACTTGGTAATACCACCTTATAAATATATTAATGATAAAACATTGCTGATTGGTGAAGATGCAGCTGATACAGGAAAGGCATCTACATAATGGCTAATTTTGATATGAAAAAAAATGCAAATGCCCTGTTGGGTTGGGTGGATGATAGATTCCCATTAACTAGTAATATTAAGACGCATTTAACCGAGTACTACGCACCTAAAAATTTCAATTTCTGGTATTTCTTTGGCTCATTGGCCTTGTTAGTGCTAGTGCTTCAAATTGTTACTGGTATTTTCTTAACCATGAACTACAAACCAGATGCAGATTTGGCATTTGCCTCGGTAGAATACATTATGCGAGATGTTGCTGGTGGGTGGTTAATACGCTATATGCATTCAACAGGAGCTTCAATGTTTTTCGTTGTAGTGTATTTGCATATGTTTCGCGGCGTGATTTATGGGTCATACCGTAATCCACGTGAGTTAATTTGGCTATTTGGTGTGGCCATATTCTTAGTGTTGATGGGTGAGGCGTTCTTTGGATATCTATTACCATGGGGTCAGATGTCATATTGGGGTGCGCAAGTAATTGTAAATTTATTCAGCAGCATTCCATTTATTGGACCTGATGTCTCAGAATGGTTGCGTGGCGATTATCTGATTTCTGATGCTACCTTAAACCGCTTCTTTGCGTTTCATGTGATTGCGTTACCCCTAGTATTGTTAGGCTTAGTCGTTTCACATTTAATCGCATTGCATGAAGTTGGCTCTAACAACCCAGATGGTGTTGAAATTAAGGCCAATAAAGATCCAATAACGCATATACCATTAGATGGAATTCCATTCCATCCGTACTATACAGTCAAAGATTTAGTGGGCGTAGCAGTGTTTTTAATTGTATTTAGTTCCATTATTTTCTTCGCACCGGAGATGGGTGGTTATTTTCTAGAAGCAAACAACTTTGTTCCAGCAGATTCATTAAAAACACCAGCGCATATAGCTCCAGTTTGGTATTTCACGCCTTACTACTCTATCTTACGTGCAGTGCCACCTATCATGAACTCACAGTTCCCCGGTGTTGCGGCAATGGGTCTGTCAGTAGTTGTATTTGCCTTCTTGCCTTGGCTGGATAAAGGGCAAGTGAGGTCAATTCGTTACCGTGGCACGCTTTACAAAAGATGGTTAGCGGCTTTTGTGGTGAGCTTTTTTATACTAGGTTATTTGGGTACAGTACCCTCAACAGTTTGGGGCCAGTTTGGTGCTTGGCTAGGTGGTGCGGACCGTGCCACTGTTGTGGCACGTATTTTTACAATTATTTATTTCTTATTCTTTATTTTGATGCCGTGGTATACCCGTATCGATAGAACTAAGCCAGTGCCAGAAAGAGTGGTAGGTTAATATGAAAAAATTATTATATGCTCTGAGCTTTTTGGCAGTTTTGTTGCCAGGTTTAGCCGCTGCAAATCAAGAAGCTACATTAGATAAGGCGCCAATTGATCCGTCGAATCAAGAGTCTTTACAACGTGGCGCACGTACTTTTGTTAATTACTGCCTAAATTGTCATAGTGCGAATTATATGCGCTATAACCGCTTGGTTGATATTGGTTTATCAGAAAAGCAAATTAAGGATAATTTATTATTTGCAACAGATAAAGTAGGTGACCCTATGAAATCTGCGATTGATAAAAAAGAAGCTAAAGTCTGGTTTGGCGTAGCACCACCTGATTTATCGGTAGAAGTGCGCGCGCGGGGCGTAGATTGGATATACAGTTATATGCGTAGTTTCTATCGTGACAACACACGTCCAACAGGTTGGAATAACGTGGTGTACGACAAAGTGGCAATGCCGCATGTGCTTTGGCAATTGCAAGGTGAACAAGCGTATGATCATGAAACGCATCAGCTAAATTTGGTTAAACCAGGTACGCTATCAGTTGCAGAGTACGATAGAGCCATAGCTGATTTAGTAAATTACATGGCGTTTATGGCTGAGCCAGTAAAAACACATCGTCAACATATGGGCTGGTTTGTCTTGTTGTTCTTAAGTATTTTATTATTATTAACTTACAAGCTCAAAAAAGAGTTCTGGCACGATATTAAATAAAATAAAAATTACATAGAAATTACATGAGGCGTCTACCTTAATACTGAGGTCGTACGTTGTAATATTAGGGAAGAAATTATGATGAAATTGTATTCAGGCACTGTAGATCCTTACAGTCACCGTTGCCGTATTGTGCTGTTTGAAAAAGGCATGGACTTTGAAGTGATTGATGTTGATCTTGCTAATAAACCCGAAGATTTGGCGGTATTAAATCCACACAATGCTGTACCAGTATTAGTCGAGCGTGATTTAGTACTGACCGAGGCAAATATTATTAATGAATATATTGATGAGCGCTTCCCCCACCCACAGTTGATGCCACCTGATCCTGTGATGCGAGCCCGTGCGCGTTTGTTTTTGTATGATTTTGAGCGTCAATTATTTGATCATATCCAAGATATTGAATCTGGCGATGATGTAAAAGCTGATAAAGCACGTTTAACTATTCGTGATAATCTGACACAAATTGTGCCGATTCTTAGTCGTCAACAATATTTATTGGGTGATGACTTCTCCATGCTAGATGTGGCAATTGCTCCACTATTATGGCGTTTGGGTCATTATGGTATTGAGTTGCCTAATCAGGCTTCACCATTACTTAAGTATGCAGAGCGTCTATTTTCACGTCCGTTGTATGCAGATGCAATGACACCATCAGAAAAAGCGATGCGTAAATAAGCTGAACTGTGACTAGATTTCAATTGATAAATCTTGAGTTAAAATCATGAGCGAACAATCGGAGTTTCAAGCATCAACTAAGCCCTACATGATTCGTGCCATTCATGAATGGTGCGTTGATAAAGGTTGTACACCACATGTTTTAGTAGAAGTTAGTGCGCAAACACGTGTGCCAATGGCTTATGTGAAAGATGGTGAGATAGTACTAAACCTCAACTACTCTGCTACCAAAAAATTACTAATCGATAACAATGCGATTAGTTTTTCCGCTCGTTTTGGTGGCGCGGCACAAAATATTTATATACCTATTGGCGCAGTACGAGGGATTTTTGCTCGTGAAACGGGTCAGGGTATGTTTTTTGAGATTGGCCCAGAAATTGATATTCCGGCTATGTCTCAAGTAACTGCAGTTGATGAAATAGCAGAGATGAAGTCTACGGATTCTCTAGCACCTAAGAAGAAGCCAACGTTAACCATTGTTAAATAGTTATATAGTAATGTTGGAACATTAAGCTAGCGCTTGTAAATTAGCGCTGGCTTAAGTAAGTTAAGTTTTTTTCTAAATTAGTTAATTATTTTTCAAATACACATTTTCAAAAGCCTAAAAAGTGATATAGTTTCGCCTTCAAGAAAATGCCGAATTAGCTCAGTTGGTAGAGCAGCGCACTTGTAATGCGAAGGTCGTCAGT
This sequence comes from Methylophilaceae bacterium, assembly GCA_043788445.1. Taxonomy (GTDB): domain Bacteria; phylum Pseudomonadota; class Gammaproteobacteria; order Burkholderiales; family Methylophilaceae; genus JACMMS01. The sequence goes on along the minus strand of JAYVTW010000052.1, from coordinate 12 downwards.
TCGATTCCGACA
>JAYVTW010000051.1:0-14375 GCA_043788445.1 Methylophilaceae bacterium | reverse complement strand
GGCGCTCAAGCTTCGCAAGATCAACTTAACAAAATTATGAGCTACATTGATATTGGTAAACAAGAAGGTGCCGAGGTACTAATCGGCGGTGAGCGTAATATGTTAAGCGGCGATTTAGCTGATGGTTATTACGTTAAACCTACTCTTTTACGCGGTCACAACAAAATGCGTGTGTTCCAAGAAGAAATTTTTGGCCCAGTATTAGCAGTGACTACATTTAAAGATGAGGCTGATGCATTAGCGATTGCCAACGATACCATCTTTGGTTTAGGTGCTGGCGTATGGAGCCGTAATGGCACTACCGCTTATCGTATGGGTCGTGGCATTAAAGCTGGGCGTGTTTGGACTAACTGTTACCATGCTTACCCCGCCCATGCTGCGTTTGGTGGCTATAAAGAATCTGGTATTGGTCGTGAAAATCATAAAATGATGTTGGATCACTACCAACAAACTAAAAACTTGTTAGTCAGCTACAACCCAAATAAATTAGGCTTTTTCTAGTTAGCTATTTGATTATATAAGCAAGTAAAATCAAGGGGCGAGTTTACTTGCCCCTTGGTTTTTGTATCTTAGGCATTTGGAGAATGATAATGGCGGAACGCGTATCAGCAACACCCTCTGCACTAGAACTCATCAAACAACTCACGGCACAATTCGGGCCTATCGTATTTTTGCAATCGGGCGGCTGCTGTGAAGGCAGTGGACCGTTGTGTATGCCCGCTAACGAATTTCATGCAAGTGCTGCAGACGTAAAACTAGGTACTTTTGGACCGGATGACAATGCCACTTTTTACATGGGTGATAGCCATTTTACATTTGCCGAAAATATGCACACCATTTTAGATGCAGTACCAGGTTCTAGTGGCTCGTTTTCTTTGGATTGCGGCACAGGAATGGCATTTATTACCCGTGGGCGTTTGTATAGCGATGAGGAGTTAGCTTCGCTACCGCCCGTTATTAGGCATGGCTACTGAGTTATTTAGCTACGAACTAAAAAATCTTAAATTAACACTGCTAAGAAAAGCATAAAGTATTGTAAAATTATGTTTGGCGGGCCCCTCCGCATTGTAAAGTAGCCAACTTGGTCAGATGCGGAAGCAAGCAGCCACAACTATTGAAGCAAGTGCCGGAGTCAAGGCTCGCCTCCTTTCGTATTAAAACTGTATATTACCACCAAGCTTAATCTAGCAAAGCTCATGAACTGGGCTAAACATCTAGCTAATTAAGTGCTTTTAAGATAAAGTTTAAGCCTTAATTTGTCAACTATAATTCACTAATGAGCTACCAAGTTTTAGCCCGAAAATGGCGACCAAAATCGTTTGATACGCTTGTTGGGCAAGAACATGTTGTACGTGCGTTAACTAATGCGCTTAAGCAACAACGGCTACACCATGCTTACCTGTTTACTGGCACGCGCGGTGTAGGTAAAACCACTATTGCTCGTATCATGGCTAAATCATTAAATTGTGAAGCAGGCATTACCGCGACTCCTTGCGGTGTTTGTTCAGCTTGTACTGAAATTGATCGCGGACGTTTTGTTGATATGCTAGAAGTAGATGCGGCGTCCAATACGCAAGTCGATGCCATGCGTGATTTGCTGGATAACGCACAATATGCACCAACTGCTGGTCGCTTTAAAGTGTATATCATAGATGAAGTGCATATGCTGTCTAAAAGTGCCTTCAATGCCATGCTTAAAACACTAGAAGAACCACCAGCTCATGTTAAATTCATACTAGCCACTACTGACCCACAAAAAGTCCCTGTAACCGTGCTATCGCGTTGCTTACAGTTCAATCTTCGCCAAATGGCGGGCACGACTATTACTGAACACCTTAAGAATATACTTAGCCAAGAAAATATCCCTTTTGAAATCCCTGCACTGCATCTAATAAGCCGTGCTGCACAAGGCAGTATGCGCGATGCGCTATCGCTGACAGACCAAGCGATTGCTTATGGTAGTAATATAGTCAATGAAGTAGAAGTGCGGACAATGCTAGGTGCAATTGACCAAAGTTATCTATTCGACTTACTCAATGCGTTAGTTGAACAAGACGGTGGTGAAATTCTCGCTAAAGCCAAACAAATGGAACAGCGTAGTATTTCATTTGAAGCAGCGTTAGGTGATTTAGCACAACTCATTCATCAAATTGTGGTTGCACAAACCATACCTAATAGTATTGATGCAGATTTACCTGAACGCTTGGCTTTACTTAGCTTAGCTGAAAAAATCAATGCGGAAACACTACAGCTTTATTATCAAATCGCACTATTAGGTCGTCGTGATATAAGCTTAGCGCCTGATGAATATGCTGGTTTTACCATGAGTTTATTGCGCATGCTGGCTTTCACGCCTAATTTATCTAACAATAAAGCAAACCAGACATCTGTTGGCGCATCGGTCAAGCTGGCAACATCAACTCAAGTACTTAATGCCGCCAAGCTGGAAACAATCGGTCAGTCAAGCCTCGTGCCCATTGTTGAAGCTTCGCCAATACAGCCGCAAACAGCTACTAGTAAAGTCACTGTAAATTTGCCTGAGAACACTATTGATAGCAGCAAATCAAGTCTTCAAGCTAGATCTATCACGGTTCCAGATATATCAGCGAACGACCCTTCTTCCTTTGACGGTAATTGGTTCGGCTTAGTCGAACAATTGAAGCTTGGTTTAGCACGTACTTTAGCCCAAAACTGTGAGTTAGTAAGTTTTGATGAATCGCACATCAAGCTTTCTGTGCCCGAGGCACAAAAGCATTTACTAAATGCTAATTATCAAGAAAAATTAAGCACAGCCATCAACCAGTATTTTAGTAAAAAAATTGCGTTATCCTTTTCTACAGGCGGCTCTGGCAACACGCTAGCTCAAGTTAATGCAACCACTAAAGCAGAACTACAATCGAAGGCAGAAACTGCCATATTAGAAGACAGCTTTGTGCAAGCTTTAATAAGTGATTTTGGTGCACAAATTGTGTCTTCCAGCATTAAACCTATTTAATAATTTAATTCATTACTTAATAAACCTTAGGAGAAAAATATGATGAAAGGTGGCATGGGCAATTTAATGAAGCAAGCTCAGCAAATGCAAGCCAACATGCAAAAAGCACAAGCAGAACTTGCTAACGTTGAAGTAGAAGGTGTTGCAAGCAATGGCTTAGTCAAAGTGCTAATGACCTGCCGCAATGAAGTGAAACGTATAAGCATTGATGATAGCGTGATGGATGACAAAGAAACACTGGAAGATTTGATTGTGATTGCTTTAAAAGATGCGACACAAAAAGTCGAAGCAACTTCATCTGCACGCATGAGCGGCATGATGCCTGCTGGTATGAAGCTACCGTTTTAGTGCAAAAATTTCAAGTCCAATGAAATCCCCCGCCGCACTATACCAACTTATTGATGCGCTACGTTGCCTGCCTGGGGTGGGTCCTAAATCTGCAACGCGCATGGCCTATCACCTTTTACAGCGTGATCGTAAGGGTGCAGATAATTTAGCGGTTGCGTTAGATACTGCACTTCAAGTCGTCGGGCATTGCACGTTATGTAACAACTTTAGTGAGGAGAAAATATGCAATTTATGCGCGTCGGAACTACGTGATGCTACAACGCTTTGTGTAGTGGAAATGCCAACTGATTTAATGATGTTAGAACAAACGTTGTCCTATACGGGAATGTATTTTGTGTTGATGGGTAGGTTGTCGCCACTTGATGGCATTGGCCCGAAAGAGATTCACCTAGAAAAGCTCATCAAACGCGCACAAGATGGTGTGGTCAATGAGGTTATATTAGCAACTAACTACACTTCCGAGGGCGAAGCGACAGCACATTATGTAAGTGAATTACTAAAAGCCCGCAGCCTTAAAGTTAGTCGTATAGCGCGCGGCTTACCTATGGGCGGTGAAATTGAGTATGTAGATAGCGGTACGCTTGCACAAGCACTTTTAGAGCGAAAGAATGTTGCTTAACTCTGCGTTCATTTCACTTAGCACTATGTTGAGAAATTGGCTGTGTAAATTTGGGTTGAATTATTGGAAAGTCTAGCCCAAAGGTCGTTAATTGATGGCTTCATCCAACTATTACACTTCTAAACATGTCTATTCTGCGCCATGCATCAACAATAAATATCCAAAAAATTAAGCAAGTATACAATAGTCAACTTTAGATAATAAACGCTAAATTGGCAAAGTAATTTCAACGTCATTAAGCAAATTTAATACTTGCCCTGGCATTTCAATCAACACATCTGCACCCCACTCTCTGGGTTTGTCAGTTTCAGCAATATAGCCCCATAGTGCTATCACAGTTTTCATTCCTGCAATATTGCCTGCTTTAATATCACGCTCTGCATCACCAACATAAATACAACTTGCTGGAGTCACCTTTGCTTGTGAACAGGCCAACAACAAAGTATCTGGATACGGTTTAGCGCGTAGTGCATCGTCGCCACTTACTATACAAACTGCACGTTGATGTAGATCAATTGATTGCATTAAAGGTTGGGTAAACCGCGCAGGCTTATTGGTAACCACTCCCCATTGCAAACCTTTACCCTCAATATATTCCAACAAGTCAGCAACGCCATCAAACAAAACTGGAGAGCGCGTAAAAACCTGATTATAAAGATTCAAATACTCATCACGCATTGTCATAAAATGGGTATCTTTTGGCGTGATACCGAACCCAAGCTCTAGCAAACCACGTGAACCATGTGAAGCTACTGGCCGAATTTTCTCTAGCGGTAAAGGCTTTTCACCATGATGTTCTAACTGCAGATTAAGTGCGTAAGCCAAGTCTGGCGCTGTATCAACCAATGTTCCATCAAGATCAAATAGTATCGTTGTTATGTGATGAGTGTCGCGCATAAACTAAATTGACTTCACAGTTTGCATCATGTAATTTACCGAAATATCGTCATTTAAGCTAAAGACTTTAGTCACTGGGTTATAACCCAAACCTTTGGTGCCTACTAAGCTTAAATCTGCATTACGCGCCCAGTTAGAAAGCTCCGAAGGTTTAATAAATTTAGCATAATCATGCGTACCGCGTGGCAACATATTCAGTATATATTCTGCACCGATAACGGCTAATAAATAGGCCTTAGGATTACGATTAATAGTTGAAAAAAATACACTACCGCCCGGCTTTACTAAGCGTGAACAAGCAAGAATTATAGAAGCTGGATTTGGCACATGCTCCAACATCTCCATACAGGTTACCACATCAAAACTTTCAGGCATTTCTTGGGCCAGTTGCTCAATCTCTATTAGGCGATAGTTGACTTCAACACCCGTTTCCAAACCATGTAATTGTGCAACCTTAAGTGCCTTCTCACCTAGGTCAATCCCAGTAACCCTAGCACCTTTTACAGCCATAGACTCTGAAAGAATACCACCACCGCAACCTACATCTAATATCGTTTTACCACTCAAATGAATAGCTTGATCAATATAATTCAATCTAAGCGGATTAATCTCGTGTAGTGGTTTAAATTCGCTATTTTTGTCCCACCACTTATGCGCTAGTTCGGCAAATTTATTAAGTTCTGCTGCATCAACATTAGCCATCATGTGTACCTATTTAAATTGAATTAGTTTTGGCTGCCAAGTGGCAACAACCTCTTTGATTTCTAGTGGCTCAATACCTGAAAACACTCCGGACTGGCCCTCTACCTTTTGATACTTTAACTCACCGTTCACCCAAACATGACTTATTTGCTCAGACCCACATGCATAAACCAAATGCGAAATTGGATCATAACAAGGTTGAGTGTTGATAGCACCCATTCTGACAGCGCTAAGATCTGCAAGTTTACCTACTTCTATTGAGCCAATTTTATGATCTAATCCTAAGGCTTTGGCACCATTTATAGTCGCCATTTCTAAGGCTTTAAAAGCTGGAACTGATAAAGCATCACCGCTTTCACCTTTAGCTAGTAATGCCGCAAGACGTATCTCGGCAAACATATCTAAACGGTTGTTACTTGCCGCGCTATCAGTGCCTATACCGACGTTAACTTGATGAGCTAAAAGTGCAGATACTTTAGCAATTCCACTTGCTAATTTAAGGTTGGATGTTGGGCAATGCGCAACATGACAACCATAGTCTGCCAATAGTGCCATTTCATTTGGCTGTAGATGCACACAATGTGCTGCCGTAAAATTTGGCCCTAGCAAACCTAGCTCTACGAATCTTTTTAAAGGTCGCAGACGATATTGCGCTTCGCTTTGTGCAATCTCATCTAAAGTTTCGTGCAAATGAGTGTGAATGCCTAAGCCCAATTGTTCAGCATAGGTAAGTACTGATTCAAAAGTTTGATTCGTGACAGAATACGGCGCATGTGGTGCAAAACTTGCGCTAATTAAGGGATTGTCACGCCAGCTATCACGCGCATCTAAACCTCGGCTGATGTAATCTTCAGCATCATTGGCGTAATTTGTAGGAAACTCTAGCACAACCAAACCTAATTGCGCACGCATACCCGCCTTACTAGCTGCCTCTGCTGCTGCTGCTGGATAAAAATACATATCGTTGAATGTAGTGACGCCCCCTTGCAACATTTCTGCGCAAGCCAGCAACGTGCCATCATAGACAAACCGAGCGGAAGCTACTTGTTGTTCTGCAGGCCAGATATGGTCCTTTAACCACGGCATCAATGGCAAGTCATCTGCCAAACCACGCATCAAAGTCATTCCAGCATGAGTATGTAAATTAATGAATCCAGGCAATAAGACATGATCATCAAGAGAGATAATATCGATTGCAATGTATTTTAGTCGTGCTTCGTTAATAGTAGTGATTTCTATAACAATACCTTTATTTACCACGATAGCAGCATACTCTAACAGAAGGTTACTAGGTATTATGGGCAAAACCCAGCGCGCCTCTATCAACATGTCTACTGAGATTAAATTATCTTTTCGATCTTCAGCCATATGAAAACATATCTCACATAATTAAAAGCTATAAATTTAAATCCATAAAAAAACCCCGCATTAAGCGGGGCTTTAATTGTACTATTTTGACAGTACTAACTTATTACTTATTTACAACCTGTTTCGCGTTCTTTCTGTGCAGAAATAATAACACGGCGGTTTGGTGCTAAGCACTCAATCAATTTACTACGGTTTTTATCTGAACAAGTAACAACTGGGTCAGAATTACCTTTGCCAACAGCTTCTAATCGACTAGCTTCAACACCTTGTGTTACTAAGTAGGCTTTAACTGCGTTAGCGCGTTTTTGTGATAGTTTTAGATTGTAAGCATCAGAACCAATACGGTCTGTATAGCCACTCACCATCACTAATTCAACATCTGGATTAGCTTTAATTTTAGCAGCAGCAACGTCCAAAGCAGTTTTACCAACTCCGCTAAGTTTTGCTTTATCAAAACTAAACAAACTTTCAGCAGTAAGAGTCACTGTTTCCATTGTTGGTTTGCAAGCTGGCATTGGAGCTGGCTCTGGTGCAACAACAACTGGAGCTGGCTCTGGTGCAACAACAATTGGAGCTGGCTCTGGTGCAGTTGCTACAACTGGAGCTGGTTCGCCAAAGCGGAAGATACCGCCCAAGTTTAAGTATGTATTGTGAATTGTACTGTTTCTAAAGACAGGTGTAAAATTTGCTCTAGACCATACTTCACGCAAATCAGCCTGCAAACCAATTTTGTCTGTAAACAGATATTGTGCACCAATACCAGCATCAAGCAGTGCTGATGTTTTTTCACCATTTAGTGTACCAAATTTAGTATAGTCAACGTCATTACGCGCTACACCAACACCCGCAAGCAAGAATGGACGGAATTTGTCACGGCTGAACATGTAAAGTGCATCAACACCCAACATTTTTTGGTTAAAACCACCACCAACGCCAGGAACGCCAGTATCTTGACGAGCACGAGCATAACCACCACCAATTTGAACATCCCAGCTTTCGCTTAATTCTTTACCTAAACGAATAAAACCACCGTAGCCGCTATCTTTTGCTTTTAGGTCGTTGTCTGCGTGTAAGTAACTTGCGCCTGGTACTAAATACCAAGCACCACGATACATGTCTTCAGCTGCTGCTGATAAAGTTAGTAAGCCTAATGTTGCAGCTACAGCTAAACTCACAATATTTTTTTTCATTCTTTTACTCCTAGTTGATGTATTTTTTATAACCTTGATTAATTCTACGCACTGTTTTTTAAGTTTGCAATATTACCTACCATGTTTAATACATTACCGCACACAATTTGTTGTTTTCTTGCAACATATTTTGAATCTCTAATACTTTGTTTTTATCTAAAGTATGTTGCCTGTTAAAATTGTGACAAACCCCGCCTCTAAATCCCAAATAATTTGGTTTTAGATTGCTTAATTTAATCACAGAATCTGCATACAAAGAACCAGCTAACCCTGTTACGATCTGATATTTTTGACAAAGTTTTATAAAGTTTTTTAATTCATTCACGGAATGATAATAAATCAAACTTTTACCATTTTTGTGTGCGGTATCCAACATAGCTCCATAAAAACCTAATAGTTTTAGTTTTGTGAGTACATTTAGGTCTATATTGTGTTCTGCAAACAACACAGCCACCAGTTTTATATTATTCTCTGCCAACTGCCTAACTAAGTACAAAAAATCTACGTCATGAAGTAAATCATTAGCTAACGTAAGATTAATTGCAATTTTTACAATATCAATACCAAGCATTGATGTCTGTTGTATAGCCTCTATTAAATTAGCAATATCTTGATGAGACTCACCCACTGTTGAACTAATAACAGCACGTTTGTTTACCGCTAGCACAATTTCACTAATGATACTGAATGGTAGGGCGCCTAGCGCACCCACATTTGGATCTTTTAAATCGATAATATCAACGCCAGCTGATAGCGCCAAAAGCGCCTCTTCAACATTAGTTACACTGACAAGTAATTTTGTATTGCGCATTATTAATAAATCCGTTTTACGCTAAATTATTGCCAACACTCTCAGCTTGATAATTTTCGATTTTCTCAGATAACCAACTCCAAGCTAGCAGTTCACGCTGACCCGCTGTTTTATTTATTGCAATTTGTAAATACTGCATTTCCGCTATAATTTTTTCTATAGGCAAGCTATGTAGACGACTAGCTAGCACCGCCAATTCAATCACTGCCGCTTGTGCACGGTTATAACCTAGAAAAGGCTGATGATTAACCTGATGTACCGTTTCAAAATGTAGAGTTGGACGAATAGCATCTTCTTTAACTTCTACCAATGTAAGCTCGCGATGCGCTAATGCACCATCTAAAACAAAGCCTTGTATGCAACTAGCAGACTTTAGCTGCCAAGCCTTTTTGCCTGTTAACGCCCCTGCAAACACACATACATCGTCTGTTGAGTTAATAACTGCGCATTTGGTGACGAGTATGTTTTCTAATGTAGCTGAAGGACGAAAGGGTTTAATAACCACTAGATTGCCTTGATATTGCACCCCGAATGGGGTCACATGCGGATTACCTGCAATGTCAGTCGTTATCACTATTGTTTCAAAAATCATGGCTTAACTTTATCTTGAGCTTTCGAAGCTCTTTCTAGTTTAGACGCCTCGCGATGCGAGGCCCTGCCAGCTTTGTCTTTATGCGCACTAGACACACCCCAAGTCAGTTCTTCATCTTGCACGTAACGTTTTTTAAGCTGCCAGGCAATTTGTGCTCTGGCAAGTTCTACACCTAAATAAAACGCATGCGAAGCATCATTTTCTACTTTCAAAAATGGATACAACTTAAACGGATCCAGCTCAGTAAACAGACCATCCCGGTTAAATATGTGCAGACCATCTTCACTAACCTGTATCCTAAAACTAGGATCTTTGATCATGGTCGCCAACTCAGCAATCTCGTCACTACTATAGCTAAAAGGTCGCCTATCATGCAGGCCGAGCAAACCATCCCCATAACCACGCGGCAAGCGATTGTCTTCAGCCGCCGCATTCATTATGCGCCGTGCTATATCAGCCTCAGCAATGGCATTAATTGTATGCGGGCTGACTGACGTTGCTAATACCGCATTAATTTTCAGCTCGCTGATAATACCAAATAGCAAGGCGTTAATGCCCGTAGTATCTGCATCAGTCAACTCAGTTAAATTACCAATGCCCATCATAATTAAAATATCTGGATATTTTTTACGTATCTTTTGATAACGCACAATTGAGTTAGTAAAACCAAAATGTATCGGGTCTAGAATAGCATCGGCAATAAAAGGCTTACTATGAGCCAAGCAATGTTCAATTGCACGATACAGTGAAGCTAAACCACCGCGTTTACCACGGTTAGCTTCTGGAATAAGGATAGGCGTGGCAGCAACTTCGTCTGCAATCCACAGGGTTTTTTCAGTTAAACTAAGTAGGTAGTCTGCGCCAGACTTACCAGCCAGTAACAAGTCATCCGTATTAAGTGAATCAACACTGACTTTAAAACCACACGCTTTTAATGCTTGAATCGTTTCAGCTAAATGTGAAAAAGGTGTATTGGGCAAACAGCCTAAATCAATCACATTAGCACCTTGCGCCGCAAATCTATAGGCTTTATTGAGTATACCAGCAACACTCAAATAAGGTGCGTCAACAATTTCTGCAAAAATTTCTACGCTATATCGGGTTAAATCAGGTACCTTTGCACCATGCCCGAAATACTGTGGTAAATCTTTTAAATCGTTTGGGCCACGCTCTATAGGCACGCCATATTTTGCTTGTAAAGGAGCTAAGTCACCCTGGCACAAACCTGGCAAAATAATCTTATCGGCATTATTGATATTGTCGAGTCTTCTCGCAATTAACTGGGGGGTCATCAATGCGGCAACAGACACGCCAACTTGCTCTACCCGATAATTAAACGGCTCTGTTTTAGGATTGTTTTGTACTTCTATTAAAACTTTATTCAGGCTTTTTTCGGCAAGCTTGCCTGTAACAAACAATAAGTTTTTAGGGACAGCAGTTGACTTTATTACTTCCTTTGATGGCTTTACTTTTAATTTTTCAGCCGACTTTTTAGCCATATCAGCTTAGATCATGTAAACATGTATAAACCGCAGTGGCTAGACTTTGCATATCAGCTACCACAGTAGTCACTTCAAATGTTGCAAGCTTTTGTACATTATCCAAGTCAATTTGCCGTGGATAAACTTTAACGACGTTATCTCGTGGCGCTTCAGACTCTAGTTCTGGTGCAGTATCGCAAGCAAATATAATGCTTGGAATTCTGGTTTTTCCGGCCTGAGCGTATAGGTTAGTAATTAAACTATCAGAAAATCCATAAGCCATTTTAGCAACGCTATTAGAAGTAGCTGGCGCGATTACCAGCGTATGATATTTGCCTTCATAAAACAACTCCACTGGAATGCTGCTAGCTGTTTTATCTTGATACACTTTATGTCCCGTAGCATCGAGCTGCGCTTGAAAACCATATTGCCTAATTATTTCTGCTGCGGCCTTACTTAAGAAAATATCGACATTTTCTAAGGTATGTAGCAAGGCTAGTGATTCACGCAGATAATGCCCAGACCCTGTAATAGCCCATGCAAGGCGTTTAATTGTCGCATCGTTTTTCATGTCGTAACAATATTTGAATACAAGCTTTAAGCAGCAAAAGGATGTTTCAGCACTATCGTTTCATCGCGCTCTGGCCCTGTTGAGACAATCGCGATAGGCACGTCACATAAAAACTCTAAACGTCTAAGATAGTTCTGCGCATTTTTTGGTAAGTCATCCCAGTTTTTTACGCCAAATGTATTGTCATGCCAGCCTGCAATCGTTTCATAAATTGGGTTGCAACGCGCGACATCATCTGCACCAACGGGCAACATATCCACCACTTTGCCATCCAATTCATAACCCGTACAAATTTGAAGAGTGTCAATTCCGTCTAATACATCCAGCTTGGTAATACATAGGCCGGTAAGACCGTTAATACGTGCAGAACGGCGCAATGCCGCAGCATCAAACCAACCACAGCGACGTTTACGCTTAGTCACGGTACCAATTTCTTGACCTTTAGTAGACATCTGATAGCCAGCACAGCCGGCAGTTTCAATATCCAACTCACTAGGGAAAGGGCCACCGCCTACACGTGTAGTATAAGCTTTAGTAATACCCAACACGTAATGCAGCATATTGGCACCGACGCCGGCACCCGCAGAGGCTTGTCCTGCAATACAATTGCTTGATGTGACGTAGGGATAAGTGCCGTGATCGATATCTAGCAAAGTGCCTTGTGCACCTTCAAATAGTAAATTGTCGCCTCTATCATTAGCAGCATAAAGCTCGGCAGAAATATCGGCAACCATGGGGTTAAGGGCAATGGCATGTTGCATACTTGCATCATATTGCTGGTTAAAGTCAACCGCTTTTGCCCCCAAATACTGAGTTAGTACAAAGTTATGGTAATCCATCACGTCGCGTAATTTTTCAGCAAATCGCTCTGGATAAAATAAATCATAAACGCGTAAAGCACGGCGTGCCACTTTATCTTCATAAGTGGGGCCTATGCCCTTGCCAGTAGTTCCGATTTTTTTATCAGCGCTTCGCTTTGCTTCACGTGCAACATCTACTGCCACGTGATAGCTTAAAATCAATGGACAGCCTGGACTTACTTTTAAGCGGTTTTTTACTTCTAAGCCATCTTTTTCCAGCGCAGTAATTTCCCCAAGTAAATGCCCGGCATCTAGCACTACGCCATTACCGATATAGCAATTAATACCAGGACGCACGATGCCTGATGGCACTAGATTTAGCTTGTAAACACGTTGCGCATCATTTTGACCTACAACCAATGTATGGCCTGCGTTGTGACCCCCTTGAAAGCGCACCACGCCTTGCGCATGATCAGTCAGCCAGTCGACTATTTTACCTTTACCTTCATCTCCCCATTGTGTACCAATGACCACTACGTTTTTTGCCATAATTTACTTAATCTTTATACTTGGAATTGTTTAGTGTTGAAGCTAATATTTTACTACTTGCCAACCAGGATTGTTTCTGGAATTAGTGCGCTCTAATTTACGATCGCAATTAAGCTCATGGCGATGCGCTTCTTGGCCGGATAATTCTTGAATCACGATTTGACCATCATTGCGTAGGGCTTCAATTTTCGCTATTAAATCTGCTTGCTCATGCTCATCGTTAGCTGCAGCAGGCGCAAATATCGCCTTAGATAAAATTGCTGATGGCAATGCCATCAAGACACCACGCAAATCCAAACTAAATCCCGTGGCAGGGCGTGCACGGCCAAAAACCAAACCTACTTCATCATAACGACCACCTAAAGCTAATGGGCCTGAATAACCATGCGCATAGGCGGCAAACACCATACCACTGTGATAATGATAACCTCGCAACTCACTCAAATCGAAGCCAACTTTAACACCTAAGTCCGCAAGTTTCTCGTTGACATTACGTAAATCTTGCAAAGCCTGTTTAATGACAGCAGTAGCTGGTAAAACCTTTTCTGCAGTAGCCAAAATAGTTACATCGCCATTTAAATCTGTCAAACTAACCAAGGCATCATGTGTAGCCTTATCCAAACTTTTTGCTAAATGACTAACAGCCGATTTATCTTTACTTTGGAGGGCGGCATGCAAAGCCTGCTCTAATGCAAAACTTAGGTTATTTTCTTTTACTAAACTGCCAAAAATGCCCACATGACTAAAATCAATATGCAAATCTTTCACATCAGCGGATTGCAAGGCTTTTATCATTAAGCGCTGAATTTCAATATCGCTTTCGACACCTGCATGCCCATATAACTCAGCTCCTACTTGTAATGGCTCACGTGTTTGAGCAAGTCCATCGGGTTTAGTACGAAGCACGCTGGCTGCATAACAAAGACGTGTGACACCTTGGTTATTTAGCATATGCGCATCGATGCGGGCAGTTTGCGGGGTCATGTCGGCACGCACCCCCATCAGTCTGCCAGTTAACTGGTCGACTACTTTAAAAGTTGCAATGTCTAAATCGTGACCAGTACCCGTAATAAGTGACTCCAAATACTCTAACATCGGCGGAATTACATACTGATAACCGTGGCAAGTAAACAAATCAAGTAAGCGACGTCTTAATTGCTCAATGCGCGCAGCTTCCGCGGGCAACACATCTTCAATATATTCTGGGAGTAACCAATTACGCATGCTTGGGCTGTTCTTTTAGAGTTTTAAATTTTTCAATAATAAGATTATAACGTTGAATTGCAAATTCACTAACTGAGTTGGTATCCAACTCATGGAACATTGCAATCTTGAAGATAACTCTTAAAATGACTTAAATGGGCTTAATTCCCGAAAAAATACATCATCAACAAGCCACCGACCAAAGACATTAAACCCATGAAACGCAGCTGCCCATCACTTAGCTCCATC
>JAYVTW010000050.1:0-2910 GCA_043788445.1 Methylophilaceae bacterium | reverse complement strand
GATAAGTGTTGGTTCGAGAATGACAGTGCGTGTCCAGGAAAATGATTTTGATGTCAGTGATGAGCTTGCATTATTGCGCAAAGGTCGTTCAGATATAGGCGCAATCACAAGTTTTGTTGGCTTGGTACGAGATTCCAGTTCGGTCATCAACAGCGATTCACCAATCGTTTTAAATATGACACTTGAGCACTATCCAGGCATGACAGAAAAAGCTTTAGAAGCGATTGTTGAGGAGGCTAAATCACGTTGGAGTGTAACGGATGCTTTGATTATCCATCGGGTGGGTTTGTTGCAACTAGGGGAGCAGATTGTATTTGTAGCTGTGACTAGTCAACATCGGGCTGATGCGTTTGCTGCCTGTGAATTTATGATGGACTATCTTAAAACTGAAGCACCATTTTGGAAAAAGGAACAGACAGAACTTGGTGCAAATTGGGTAGAAGCCAAAAGCACCGATGATAAAGCCCGTGACCGTTGGAAAAATAAGTAAAAAAGTTAGCTCAATCACAAGCTAAAGCATTGTTGTAAATTATATTAAGAAGACATTATGTTGCAAACATTAGCACCACATCACCTTAACGCACACATCACGCTTGATGATTTGGCTTTTTCTGATACGTCAGAATTAGTCAATTCTGAACAAGTCCATGGTTGGATTGCGCAATCAGACGCCAAAAAAGCAGCTACATTTGGTTTGGATTTACAACAACCAGGTTTCAATTTGTTGGTGTTAGGTGAGCAGGGCACAGGCCGCACTTCTTTAATGTTAAGCGCCATGCATGAGTCAGCTACCAAGCTTAAGAATCAACAGAGTAAATCTCACGACTTAGTGGCATTATTCAATTTTGAAGTAGTTGAAAAACCCTTATTCATGCGCTTGCTAGCAGGCTCTGCAATTAAATTACGTTTGGCGATGGATAACTTCATTCGTCACTTAGTGAAACAATTATCAATTGCTACTATTGAAAGTAGAAGTGATCATAAAGATGAAAACAGCAATAACGATGCTGATAAATCGCAGTTTCTCAGCACAATCACCAGCTTTATCGCGGAACACTTTGCTGTAATGCAGCAAGAACTTGACTTAACCAAAGAAAAATATCCCGTATTTGCCCATTACCTACACCAATTACAACTGGATGTGTTGGAATATCTAGAAGCATGGCAGCCAACTGTTGGCGTAGACGGTGAAAAAGAAACCGATAATTTGTTAGAAGGATTAGTAAACGAAAGCTTCTTGGGTCGATATCGTGTGAATGTCTTAGTGAATAATGATAATAATACTGACGCAAATAGTTGTTTGGCATTGAATTCTGCAGTGCCGGTTATTTACGATAACGATCCCAGTTTACAATCATTATTTGGTGGTATAGAAAGTGCATCAGAAAGTTCTAACATTCCTGATTTTATGCGCTTGCGTGCGGGTAATTTGTTGCGTGCAGATGGTGGCATGTTGATGTTACATCTACGCGATATGTTGGAAGACCAGCAAAATGGTAGTCAGATGTTAGAAAAACTACACCGTTTTTTACGTAATGGTAATTTGAAAATTGAAGATTTAGGTGGCAGTGCTACGCAAAGTACTAGCTTTGCTAATGCTGATACAGTATTGCCGGTACACGTGAAACTGGTGCTAATTGCTACGCGCGATGACTTTTATCAGATGCTTGATGAAAAACCAGATTTCTTTAATTACTTTCCTATTAAAGTTGAATTTGCAGAACGCATTGAAGCAAATTCAGCAAATTACGCAGCGATCGCTGGTTTTGTTGCGCAAAAATGTGAGCAATTCAATTGCCCACATTTTACGGCAGAAGCGGTCACCATATTAATTAGTGCAATGCAGCGTATGGAAGAAGATCAAACTCGTATCAGTACTAATTTTGCCCGTTTAGAGCGATTAATTTTAGAAAGTGCAGCCATTTCAAATGGCGCTATGCTGATATCTGCGCAAGATGTTAAAGCTGCAATAGCCGCTAAACAAGCACGCCATCATTATGTAGAAGAACAAATCCGTGACTCCATTATTGATAATGAGTTGATGATACAGGTACACGATAAAGTAGTAGGGCAAGTCAATGGTTTGACGCATATTGAACTGGGTGATGCAAGTTTTGGTTCGCCAGTGCGTATCACAGCACGTTGTTACGCAGGCAGCAAAGGTGTGATTAATATCGACCGCGAAGTGCAAATGAGTGGCCCGAATCATGACAAAGGTATATTTATTTTGCAAAGCTGGCTCAGCGCAAGTTTTTTTTCACTTGCGCCTTTAAGCCTCAATGCCTCACTAGTGTTTGAGCAAGAATATAATGGTGTAGAAGGTGATTCTGCTTCATGTGCAGAGTTGTTTGCATTACTTTCTGCCTTATCTGGTAAAGCTATTAAACAGGGTATTGCGGTTACTGGTGCGCTTAATCAATTTGGTGAAGTAATGCCAATTGGTGGTGTTAATGAAAAAATTGAAGGTTATTTTCGCGTTTGTCGAGCAATTGGCTTAGATGGTAAGCAGGGTGTGATTATTCCTAAGCGTAACCAAAATCATTTATTGCTGGATGACGAAGTGGTTGAAGCTGTCAGAGGAGGTATGTTTCATATTTACATGATAGACCATGTGTTAGAAGGTATTGCGCATCTTACTGATACAGATGCCGGAACTGCTGATAGTTTAGGTAATTATGCACAAGGTACTGTGATGGGTTATGCACAGAATATGTTGTCGAATTACAGGAAAACTTTAGAAAGTAACCGACTTAATCTAAGTGATAAACAAGCTATTTAATTGCCATTCTGGGTTTCTATAATTGAATCTCCCTATTAAATGAAAAATGAAATTACTACCGATAATAAATGTCGTCTAGATAAATGGCTATGGGCGGCGCGCTTCTTTAAAACACGCAATTTAGCATCTGA
>JAYVTW010000049.1:0-14009 GCA_043788445.1 Methylophilaceae bacterium | reverse complement strand
TCATATAGTTGGTTAATACGTGTTTGTAACTTTTCATCTTCATTGACTAGCGCATCGCCAATCAACACACGTGTCATACCGGGATTCTTTTCGGCAAATTTAAGCAACATGATGGTGATTAACTTAATTTGTTTTGTACCATCAGTTTCATCCGTCGTAATTTTGTTAACCACCCCAAAAAGAGAGGCTTCAATAAACTCAATCAAGCCTTCAAACATTTGCGCCTTATTGGCAAAGTGACGATATAACGCTGCCTCGCTAACTTCTAATTTTGCTGCGAGTCCAGCCGTGGTGATTTTTTCTCGTTTAGGATTTTCTAGCATCTTGGCTAGCGTTTCTAAAATTTGTTGTTTACGTTCGCCAGCCATACCACTTCCCCTAATTTGTTAAGTGCTTATTGGTTATTTTATGGAGCTTGAATTATAACTGAATTCTAAATAATTTTGTGAGTGAGCGCTAACATTGAGTTAGCTCTAACATCTACAAAGATTGGTCTCCGTAGTAACTTGGTAATCAATACTGTTTTCATGCCTAAGCGTTTTGCTGTCATCAACGCTTGCTTGCTATCTTCTAGCATAACGCAATCGCTAGGTTTAGCTTTAATCGTGCGCAATAATCGCCTAAACCCGCGCACTGCAGGCTTAGGGTGCAAGCCTGATGATTCCACACTAAAGACTAATTCAAATAAGTCAGCGATACCTAGTAATTGCAAAACACGCATGGCATAGCTTTGCGGGGCGTTTGTAAAAATCACTTTTCTACCATTTATGCGCATTAAAAAATGGCGTAAACCCTTGGTGGTTTTCACCATACTTTCTAGATTTAGTAGTGCGTGTGTTTCGTGCAGAAAATGATGTGGATTTGTACTATGATGACGCATCAAGCCTTTAAGTGTTGCGCCATAAACACGCCAATAATGTTGCCTAAGAGCAAATGCATCGGGTTCATTAAAACCTAAATGGTCCACTATGTATTGCGTCATTGCACGGTTCATGACTGGAAAAATGTGCGATGACGCGTCATGTAGGGTGTCGTCTAAATCAAAAATCCAAACACGACTCATTAGTGTATTAAATCTTACTTACTTAGCTTTAATCAACGTGCCAACACCTTCATCTGTTAGCACTTCTAACAGCAACGCATGTTCTACGCGACCATCAATAATGTGTACAGACTTTACACCGCTGCGGGCAGCGTCTAAGGCAGAACTGATTTTTGGCAGCATGCCTCCAGATAATGTGCCATCAGTGACTAGATCATCAATCTGTTTTGGAGTTAGGCCTGTGAGCAACTCACCTTTTTTATCTAGTACGCCAGGCGTATTTGTCAGCAAAATTAACTTTTCTGCGCCTAAAATCTCTGCTAATTTTCCAGCAACCAAATCGGCATTAATGTTGTAAGTTTCGCCATCGACGCCTACGCCAATCGGCGCAACAACAGGAATAAAGTCACCCCCATCTAAAAAGTTGATAATACTGGGGTCTATCGCTGTTATTTGACCAACCTGACCAATATCAATCATTTTTGATGGGTCATTTATATCTTCCATGAGTAATTTCTGTGCATGAATAAAGTTACCGTCTTGCCCCGTTAAACCAACCGCTTTACCACCATGCCGATTAATCAGGTTAACGATTTCTTTATTGACTTGACCACCCAAGACCATTTCAACAACATCCATAGTCTCAGCATCGGTCACACGCATACCTTGAATAAACTCGCCTTTTTTACCTAGCTTATCTAGCATCTCGTTAATTTGTGGGCCACCCCCGTGCACAACCACTGGGTTCATGCCAACAAGTTTAAGTAGAACTACATCTTGTGCAAAACATTGCTTAAGATGCTCATCAGTCATGGCGTTACCACCATATTTAATGACGATGGTTTTATCAAAGAAACGTTTGATGTAAGGTAATGCTTCCGCTAGTGTTTGTGCTTTTTTTGCAGCGGTTGTGGGTTTAATCATAGATGATAGCTTTTATAAGATGTTTTTAAATAGTCATCCATATTGTAACTAAAAACGGGCTATTGCAGGTTTTAAAGCTAAAGCACTTTGCTAAATACTTTTGATTGCCTCTGGTAGTTATAAATTTCCTGTTTTCCAGTAGGCAAGCTAGCAACATTATTTTCAATAAAACCACGTTCTAAAAACCAGTGCTCAGTACGTGTCGTTAAACAGAACAGTGATTTGAAACCGAGTTCGCGTGCACGTACTTCACAGTAATGAAAAAGCCTGTCACCACGGCCACCACCGCGGTAAGCAGTGTCGATTGCAAGACAGGAAAATTCGGCTTGTTTTTCCGAAAAAAACGGATATAACGCCGCACAACCAATGATTCGGTTGTCATGTTCCATCACATAAAAATGGTTGATTTCCATCTCAATACGCTCTCGACCACGGCGTACCAGGTAACCTTCGTTTTCTAGAGGCTCAATCAGTTTAAGAATGCTACCAACATCCTCAATGTCAGCCTGCCGCATAGTCTCTAAAGACCGTTCAGTAATCATGGTGCCAATACCATCATGCGTAAATAATTCTTGAATAATTGCACCGTCGACATGTCGACTTATCAGGTGCGTACGTGCCACGCCACCTTCGCAGGCACGAATGGCAGCGGGCAAGTAATAGCGCTCATCTTCTGTGATAGTGCCAGCCATTTTGGTGTTGACATGTTTGAGTAAGTTGCTAGCTTTTTCTGAAGTCATTTCGCGCAATAACTCACCACGAATATTGGTGACACCAGCGCTATCCATAAGAAAAATCAATTTATCTGCGTCTAACGCAATGGCAGCACTCACCGCTACATCTTCTAAACTTAAATTGAACGCTTCGCCTGTAGGTGAATAACCAAGAGGAGAAAGCATAACCAACTCCCCGTCATCTAGACGTTTTTGTATGCCAACTGCATCCACTTTGCGAACTTCGCCGGTGTGCTGTAAATCAATTCCATCTCGAACACCCATAGGTTTTGCTGTGACAAAGTTACCGCTAGCGATACGAATATCACTACCTGCCATGGGTGAATTGACCAAACCCATAGAAAGTAGCGCTTCAATTTCCACACGGATAACACCATTGGCTTCTTTTACCGCTTCCATTGCCTCGTCATCAGTAACGCGTAAGCCGCCGACAAATTTAGGGGTGAGTTTGGCACGTTTTAGACGTTGCTCAATTTGGGGTCTTGCACCATGCACCAATACCAGCCTCACTTCTAGGCTGGCGAGTAAATTTAAGTCATGCGATAACGCAACAAATTGTTTATCATTTACTACCTCACCGCCGAATGCGATAACAAAGGTGCGGCCACCAAAAGCATGAATATAGGGTGTTGCGGATCGAAACCAGCGCACAAATTCGCGCGGGCTTGCTTGATTTTTATTGCTTATTGACTCGGGGTTATTGGTAGGTAATATTGTTGCAAAATCACTTTGTGCATAAAGATAGCCGGGCGTGCAATCTAGTGCCATGCACAATTTGCGTAACATGGTTTCAGTCACACCTTGACTACCGCGCTCGATACGCGATAAGTTCCCACTATCAGCTCCTACAGCATTGGCTAGGGTTTGAAGTGTAATATTGAGAAATTTGCGCCTTTGGCGAATAGCATTACCGAGGGACATGATTTTTTAGATATTAATGTTTATAAAAACATTAAACTAACAAAAATATGTAAAAAACGCAAATTAAATTATACTTTTTTGAATTGTTTAAGAAGCATTAGTTATAAAAAATAAATTTTAAGCTGTTTTAATTTAATTAATCATATACATTTGCTAAGACCAATTGATTACTTACACCAACTTGCTAATAGATGAACAGATAGATAAATGAAATGCTTCAAACACTTTTAAATAAATTACCTCGTACAGCAACAGCGCCATTTTGCCCTTCAGAAGTGAGTGGTACAATCAGTATTCCAGCAGGGCTGCCATTCTGGAAAAAGCTACTCAAATTTGTTGGCCCTGGCCTGCTGATTTCAGTTGGATATATGGATCCAGGCAATTGGGCGACTGATATTGAGTCAGGCTCACGCTACGGCTATGCTTTATTGTTTGTGATTTTATTTTCAAGTTTAATCGCCATCTTTCTGCAAACACTTTGCCTAAAACTAGGGATAGTGACCAGAAAAGATTTAGCCAGATTGTGTCGCGATCACTATAGCCCATTTACAGTCAAGTTTTTATGGCTGATGGCTGAGTTTGCCATCATTGCGTGTGATTTGGCTGAAGTGTTAGGTACGGCATTGGCTTTTCATTTGTTGTTTGGTTGTAGCATATTGGTGGGTGTTTTGCTCACGGCATTTGATACGCTGATTGTGCTAGCGCTTAAAGGTAAAGGATTTCGTCAGGTAGAGGCAATTGTACTTGGTCTTATTTTCACGATAGGCTTATGTTTTTTGATTGAATTGGTATTAGTACAGCCAGACTATGCGTTAGCTGCAAAAAATTTAATGCCATCTTTAAGCGTTTTTTCTGATACACATGCACTCTACCTTGCAATTGGCATATTGGGCGCTACTGTGATGCCACATAACTTGTATTTACATTCATCTATTGTGCAAACAAGGGTAGTAAGTAATCGTATAGAAGATAAGCGCGAGGCTATTAAGTTTTCTACCATTGATATAGTGGTCTCGTTAAGCTTAGCATTTTTCATTAATGCGGCTATTTTGATGCTGGCTGCATCAGCCTTCCATAATACCGGCCATACTGGTGTTGCTGATATTGAAGATGCTTACCATTTGCTAGAACCTGTAATGGGGTCTGCATTCGCCGCTGTATTATTTGGCGTAGCATTATTGGCAGCAGGTCAAAGTTCAACTTTGACAGGCACCATAGCAGGTCAAGTAATTATGGAAGGTTTTTTGAATTTAAAAATACCTTGTTGGCAACGCCGATTAATGACGCGTATGTTGGCATTAATCCCTGCGCTCATTGGTATTATGGTTTGGGGTGATGGTGCTTTGGGCAAGTTACTAGTACTTAGCCAAGTGGTATTAAGTATGCAATTGCCGTTTGCTATTTATCCGTTATTAAAGCTTACAGGTAACAAAACATTGATGGGTGAGTTTGCAACAGGTTGGATATCAACCATCATTGCTTGGGCTATTTTTGTGCTCATTTCATCGCTAAACACTTGGTTAATTATTGGATTTTTTTAACTAAGCTGGCGCCGCTAGTACTAAACTAATTCCAAAAAACCATTTGTTAGAAATCACCCCATATGAATTGCATAGCAGAAACTGCTGCCAAAGCTGCTGTTTCTGTGCGTAATATACGCTTTCCCAATTGCACAGGCTTAAATCCTTGCGAATTAGCTAGATCAATCTCGTCTTGTGTTAATCCGCCCTCTGCACCGATTAATAAGTAAATATCGCCAGTTGGCGTTGGTAAATCTTGTAAAGTTTGAGTGGCGATTGGTGATAGTGTGATGCGAGTGGATTCTGCTTGTAGCGGATTATGGCTCAGCCAGTTCGCCAGTGTTATTGGGCTATTCACTTTAGGCACGATTGCCCGACCTGATTGCTCACAAGCTGAAATCACCACATTCTGCCAATGTTCTTTTCGTTTTTCAGCGCGCTCACCTGATAGTTTAACTAAGCTTCTTTGGCTGTTGATTGGTTGAATCTGATTGACACCCAATTCAACTGCTTTTTGAATGGTGTAATCCATACGATCACCGCTTGAAATCGCCTGTAACAAGGTGATGTTAAGCGGTGATTCACTGTCAACGTCAGTTTTTGATATCACTTGAGCAGTGACAGTAGATTTTGTTAAGGTGATTAGCTCGCATAGATAATCATATCCATCACCGCTGAACAGTGTTGCATAATCGCCAACTGTTAAGCGAAGTACACGGCTGGCATGGATTGCAGCATTGCTAGGTAAGGTGGTAATAGTACCTAGTTCAAGGTTTTCTGAAATATAGAAACGTGGATTTGACATAAATTATTAGCATTGATTAACCTGAATCTTATTCTGTTTAAATGTGATAATAACTTAATTAATTATTTTGAGGAAAATACTATGGCAAGTTTGAATCCGCCTATATGTGATTTTGGCTGGAAGGCACCGGATTTTGATTTAATTGGTGTGGATAACAGACACTACAATTTGCAAAGTAGCATAGGTATTAATGGTTTATTGGTGATGTTTATCTGTAATCATTGCCCTTATGTGCAAGCGATTCGCCCTCGTTTAGTGGCTGATATTCGCGAATTGCAACAATATGGCATAAATGCAATCGCCATTTCCTCTAATGATGTCATTACTTATCCAGAAGATGATTTTTGGCATATGCAACAAATGGCAAAATCATTTAATTTTAGTTTTCCCTATGTTTTAGATGAAACTCAAGAGGTAGCCAAGGCCTATGGTGCTGTGTGTACGCCAGATTTTTTTGGGTTTAATGCTCAGTTAGAGTTGCAGTATCGTGGGCGTTTTGATGAGTCACGTAAAGAAGCTACATCACATAGTGCCCGCGATTTATTTAATGCAATGAAGTTAATTGCTGAAACTGGGCTAGGGCCACGTCAGCAAACAGCTAGCATAGGTTGCAGTATTAAGTGGCGTATGCAAGCATAATTAGTCTATTGTTTTATTTAACATAACAATTTACACATATCAGAAAGTCAGGCTGTAATTTAACTTTTTTAACGTATAAAACTACAAAATTAGTGCTTAGTTAAAAAACAATTAACAAATAGTATCTTGCTGAAAAAGGCTATTTAAGCAATAATTTAGGTTTACAAAATGCTGTGCAGTTTTATTGCTTTTATATGAATTTGCCGCGTTTGTTTTTTTAAGTACCAACATCAACAGTTAAGGTCAATAAAGGTTTTGGTGAGTAGCATAAAAAGTATCATCGTTATTCAAAACAAAACTCTTAGTTTAAGATCATTTTAGGGAGAAGACATAATGGCAACTCGTAAAGACCTCGCTAACGCAATTCGTGCGCTAGCGATGGATGCAGTGCAAAAAGCAAATTCTGGCCACCCTGGCGCGCCTATGGGCATGGCAGAAATCGCAGAAGAGTTATGGAATAACCATTTAAGTCATAATCCAACAAATCCAAACTGGGCAAATCGTGATCGATTTGTGCTTTCAAATGGTCATGGCTCGATGTTGATTTATTCATTATTGCACCTTACAGGTTACGATTTGCCGATGAGCGAGTTGCAAACTTTCCGCCAATTACATTCTAAATGTGCTGGCCACCCAGAATATAGTTATGCGCCAGGCATAGAAACAACGACGGGTCCATTAGGTCAAGGCATTGCCAATGGTGTTGGTTTCGCCATGGCTGAAAAGCTATTGGCTAGCCAATTTAACAAACCAGACCACAAAATCGTTGACCACCATACTTATGTATTCCTGGGTGACGGCTGTATGATGGAGGGTGTTTCACATGAATCTTGTGCGCTAGCCGGTACTTGGGGTCTGGGTAACTTAGTGGCTTTCTGGGATGACAATGGTATTTCGATCGACGGTCACATTGAAGCTTGGTACACAGACGATACCGCTAAACGTTTTGAAGCTTACGGCTGGCATGTACAAAAAGTAGATGGTCATGATGTAGCTGCTATTGGCGCTGCAATTGATGCGGCTAAAAAAGTAACTGACAAGCCATCATTGATTTGCTGTAAAACTGTTATCGGTCAAGGTTCACCAAACAAATCTGGCTCACATGACTGCCATGGATCTGCATTGGGTTTAGATGAGGTCGCTGCAACTCGGGCTAACATTGGTTGGAACCACGAACCATTTGTAATTCCCGCTGACGTTTATGCGGGTTGGGATGCAAAAGCTAAGGGCGCAGCTGCTGAAGCTGCTTGGAACGATAAATTTGCAGCTTACGCAAAAGCTTACCCAGCTGAAGCAGCTGAATTCAAACGCCGTATGGCAAAAGAATTGCCAGCCAATTGGAAAGAAGCGACTGATGCGATTATCGCGGCAACTAACGAAAAAGCAGAAGGTGTTGCAACCCGTAAAGCTTCACAAAATATGATCGGTGCATTAGCTCCAATCTTGCCAGAGTTCTTAGGCG
Source organism: Methylophilaceae bacterium (assembly GCA_043788445.1). Lineage (GTDB taxonomy): Bacteria > Pseudomonadota > Gammaproteobacteria > Burkholderiales > Methylophilaceae > JACMMS01. The sequence continues at coordinate 5,962 of JAYVTW010000049.1, read as the reverse complement.
GTTCTGCTGACTTAACTGGTTCTAACTTAACTTCAACAGGTAGTTTCGTACACGTTAATGCGAAAAACCCAGGTAATTATATCTCTTATGGTGTACGTGAGTTTGGAATGGCCGCAATCATGAACGGGATGGCGTTGCATGGTGGTTTCTTGCCATTTGGCGGAACTTTTCATATGTTCTCTGACTATATGAAAAATGGAATGCGTATGTCTGCATTAATGCATCAACGCGTAGTGTATGTATTAACACATGATTCTATTGGTCAAGGTGAAGATGGTCCTACACACCAGCCAGTAGAAAACACATCTGGTTTACGTTACATTCCTAACATGGATGTATGGCGTCCTGCTGATTCTGTTGAAACTGCAGTTTCATGGGTGGCTGCTGCTGAACGTAGCACAGGCCCATCAAGCTTGGTATTAAGCCGTCAAAACGTGCCTGGTATTAAACACGATGTTAAAGACTTTGACTTAATCCGCAAGGGTGGTTATGTGTTCTCTGATGTTGCTGGTAAAGCAGACGTTATTATAATTGCTAATGGATCAGAGTTAGATTTAGCGATTAAAGCAGCAGCTGAGTTAAACGCAGCAGGTACGAAAGTGCGCGTAGTTTCTATGCCTAGCACTAACGTATTTGATCGCCAAGACCAAGCGTATCGGGACAGTGTATTGACGCCTGGTATTAAACGTGTAGCAGTTGAAGCGGCTCACCCAGATTTCTGGCGTAAATATGTTGGTTTAGACGGCGCTGTAGTTGGGATTGCTAGCTTTGGTGAATCTGCACCAGGTTGCGTATTGATGAAGCACTTTGGCTTTACAGTTGAAAATGTAGTTGCAACTGTTAAATCAGTGCTCTGATATTTAGTCCTGTTTTAAAGGATATAAAATAGAAAAAGGGAGCCGCGTTTGTTGGCTCCCTTTTTTGTTTTTTTCAGATTAATATTAAATTTCAGGGTGAGTAAAATGGCAATTAAGATAGGAATTAACGGTTTTGGCCGTATCGGTCGCATGGTATTTCGTGCTGCAATGAAAGATTTTAAAGATATTAAAGTTGTGGCAATTAACGACTTGTTAGAACCAGACTATCTTGCCTATATGCTGAAACATGATTCAGTGCATGGTCGTTTTGATGGCGATGTTCAAGTGGTTGATAATCATTTAGTAGTTAATGGTGAAACTATTCGTTTAACCGCAGAAAGAGATCCAGAGAATCTAAAATGGAATGAAGTCGGAGCCGATATTATTGTGGAGTGCACTGGCTTCTTCTTAACAGAAGACACTTGCCAGAAACATATAGATGCAGGTGCTAAAAAAGTGGTGCAATCGGCCCCTTCTAAAGATGATACACCCATGTTTGTTTATGGCGTTAATCACGATACTTACAAAGGTGAAGCGATTGTTTCAGCGGCTTCATGTACCACTAACGGCTTGGCGCCAGTGGCTAAAGTGCTGAACGATCATTTTGGTATTAAGCGTGGATTAATGACCACTGTGCATGCGGCAACAGCAACACAGAAAACGGTTGATGGTCCATCCAATAAGGATTGGCGAGGTGGTCGCGGCATTTTAGAAAATATTATTCCTTCTTCTACCGGTGCTGCAAAAGCCGTAGGTAAAGTGATTCCATCACTGAATAAAAAATTGACTGGTATGGCGTTTCGTATTCCAACTTCTGATGTATCAGTTGTAGATTTAACTGTAGAACTAGAAAGAGAAGCCACTTACGAGCAAATTTGTGAGGTAATGAAAGCCGCATCAGAGAGTGGACCGCTTAAAGGTGTATTAGGTTATACCAATGAAAAAGTTGTATCGACCGATTTTCGTGGCGAGACATGTCCCTCTGTATTTGATGCCGATGCAGGTATTCAGCTAGACCCAACTTTCGTTAAAGTAGTGGCTTGGTATGACAACGAATATGGCTATACCTGTAATCTGATGCGCTTAGTGCAGCATATCGCCAAGTAACTTTGAAAGATTAAATCCCATGTCTATTATTAAAATGACCGACTTAGATTTGCAAGGCAAACGTGTCTTGATTCGTGCAGACCTTAACGTTCCTGTTTCAAATGGTAAAGTCACCTCGGATGCGCGCATAAGCGCATCAATGGCGACGATAGAATTTGCACTCAAAGCGGGTGCAAAGGTAATGGTAACCTCACATCTTGGCCGCCCGGAAGAAGGTGTATATTCAGTAGAAAACTCATTAAAACCAGTCGTTGATATTATCAGTGCAAAACTAAGCAAGCCAGTACGTTTAATTAAGGACTGGGTTAATGGTGATTTTGAAGTGGCTAATGGTGAGTTGGTTGTGCTGGAGAACTGTCGCTTTAATCAAGGTGAGAAAAAAAGTACCGATGAATTGTCGCAAAAATATGCCAAGCTATGTGACGTATTTGTCATGGATGCATTTGGTACAGCACATCGTGCAGAGGCTTCAACCCACGGCGTTGCAAAATTTGCACCTGTAGCGGCAGCTGGCATATTGTTAGTGAATGAACTAGATGCCTTGACTAAGGCTTTATTAAGCCCAGCGCGACCAATGGTTGCGATTGTCGGTGGTTCTAAAGTGTCGACTAAACTCACAGTACTAGAAAGCTTATCAGAAAAAGTCGACCAGATGGTAGTAGGTGGTGGGATTGCCAATACTTTTTTGAAGGCGGCTGGATACGAAATAGGTAAGTCACTTTGCGAAGATGATTTAGTTCCCACAGCACGTGCATTGATGATGAAAATGTCAGCTCGTGGTGCGGCAGTTCCTATTGCAGTAGATGTGGTATGTGGTAAGAAATTTGATGCTAATGAGTCTGCGGTCTTAAAAGACGCGGATGCAGTGGCAACTGACGACATGATTTTTGATATTGGCCCAAAATCTGCTAATGAATTAGCAGAGATCATTAAGAATGCTGGTACAGTTGTTTGGAATGGTCCTGTCGGTGTATTTGAGTTTGACCAGTTTGGTACAGGTACTGAAACTATTGCCCATGCAATTGCAAACACTAAAGCATTTACCCTTGCAGGTGGCGGCGATACAATTGCTGCGATTCAAAAATACGATATTTTTGACAAAGTATCATATATATCAACGGCCGGCGGTGCATTTTTAGAATTTCTAGAAGGCAAGACTTTGCCGGCAGTTGAAATTTTAGAACAACGTGGAAATTAATAAAATAATGGCTCTTATTTGGTAAATCAATAAAGGGGCTTTGTGCCCCTTTATTGATTGATGATGTTAGGCAAGAAATTAATATGCAATTATTTGAGCTGCTCGCTTAAATGCATTGTCAGAATGCAATAATTTAGAAATTGGAAAAAACAACTTGAGCCTTAATAATTTGATGCCTCGTAAAACTAAAATAGTTGCCACACTTGGTCCTTCTTCAACCAGTGAAGAGATGTTGGCGCGACTTATTACTGCGGGTGTGAACGTGGTGCGGCTTAATTTCTCACATGGTAAAGCGGCAGACCATATTGCACGTGCTGAAATTGTGCGTAGAATCGCGCTCAAGCTGGGTCATCCGGTTGGTGTATTGTGCGATATGCAAGGACCTAAAATCCGTATTGGTAAATTTGAGCTTGGTAAAGTCGAACTCAAAATGGGTGATTTATTTGTGTTGGATGCAGATTGCAATTTAGGGGACCAATATCATGTTGGCCTAGATTATAAGGAGTTAGTCAACGAGGTCGACGCCGGTACAGTACTTTTGTTGGATGACGGGCGTATCGTCATGACAGTAGATCGTATTAAAGGCAATCAGATTCATTGTGTGGTAAACACTGGTGGCATATTGTCGAATAACAAAGGAATTAATCGTCAGGGTGGAGGCTTGTCCGCTGAGGCACTTACAGAAAAAGATCGTGCAGACATTAAAACTGCAGTCGCGTTAGAGGCAGACTATATTGCGATTTCTTTCCCTAAAACAGGAGCCGATGTAGAGTTAGCGCGTAGTTTAGTAAGAGCATCTGGTGGTACAGCAAGTATTATCGCCAAGATTGAGCGCGCAGAGGCGATTGATCACTTGGAGGAAATTATTGAAGCCTCAGATGCTATTATGGTTGCACGCGGTGATTTAGGCGTTGAAGTCGGTGATGCTGCAGTGCCTGGTTTGCAAAAACGTATGATCCGTATGGCTCGTGCGCAAAATAAACTTGTGATTACCGCTACGCAAATGATGGAATCCATGATTTCTAGCCCAATTCCTACACGTGCTGAAGTTTCAGATGTTGCTAATGCGGTACTGGATGGGACTGATGCCGTGATGTTGTCAGCAGAAACTGCAGCAGGTAAATTCCCTTTAGAAACAGTGCAAGCAGTGCACAGAGTGTGTATAGAAGCTGAAAAAGAATATAACTCACAACATAAACTGAGTGAAAGACGTGCGCGTCGTTTTGCGCGTACCGATGAAGCGACTGCAATGGCAGCAATTTATATTGCCGATAATTTTGATATTAAAGCCATCGCAGCATTAACTCAATCTGGTAATGCCGCGCAATGGTTGTCTCGTGCTGATACCACTGTGCCAATTTATGCGTTATCGCCAGATAAAGTTGCGCGTCGGAAATTGACTTTGCATCGTGGTGTCTACCCTTTTCCAATTGAGCAGGAAGGTAAAAATCGAGATGACGTGCTGCAAGAAATGGAGCAAATTTTGCTCAAACAAGGTGTAGTCACTGCAGGAGATGCGGTGCTATTCACTTTTGGGGAGCCGATTGGTAGCCCAGGAGGCACCAATACCTTGAAGGTTGTAAATATCAAATAACAGTATACTTATGATGCGCACTCAAAATTCAGCTAGCAAAATAGTCAAACTTGTAGTGTGACCTTATAATAATGTTTTACTCAATTATTTAAGCTATCTTTATGAGCTCAGCATTGTTAAATCAGCCATTACTCAAAACTACTATCACTAGTTTGCCTTTGATTCATCAAGGCAAAGTACGTGATATTTATGATATTGATGCTAGTACCATGTTATTAGTGAGCACCGATAGATTGTCAGCTTTTGATGTGATTTTGCCTACTGGCATCGCTAATAAAGGTGCGATGCTGACACAGATGGCTAATTTTTGGTTTGAGAAGTTAAAAAATGTGGTTCCAAATCATTTGACGGGCATTAACCCGCAATCTGTAGTGAAAACCACAGAAGAGAAAATTCAATTAGGAAAAGGGGTTTTAAGTCGAGCTGTGGTCGTAAAAAAGCTTAAAGCGTTACCTTTAGAAGCGATTGTCCGTGGCTATTTGGTCGGCAGTGGCTGGAAGGAATATAAAGCACAAGGCACGGTTTGCGGCATTCAATTACCTGCAGGTTTGCAAGAGGCATCAAAACTACCTGAGCCAATTTTTACGCCTTCTAGCAAAGCCAAAGTGGGCGAGCATGATGAGAATATTACTGTCGCTCAAGTAGAGGCTTTAATTGGTAAAGAAATGACAGCGCAAATAGCAAAAGTCGCCATTGCACTTTATCAGCAGGCTGCAGAGTATGCGCTCACTCGTGGCATTATTATTGCCGATACTAAGTTTGAATTTGGTTTAGATGCAAATGGTGTGTTGCATGTGATGGATGAAGTGCTGACACCAGATTCGTCGCGTTTTTGGCCAGCAGCTAGCTATGTGGTCGGTAAAAACCCGCCAAGCTATGATAAACAATATGTCCGTGACTGGTTAGAATCAACTGGTTGGGATAAAACCCCACCTGCGCCTTTATTGCCGGATGCTATTGCTGAAAAAACCAGTGAAAAATATATGGAGGCTTTTGAAATATTAACAGGCTATCAATTAGTTGATATTAAGTCTATTTAGTTTATTTAAATCACTGGGCTTAAAAAGCTTAAATCACTATCTAAACATCTGAAGAATGAGTTCACAGTTTATTACTTTGTAGTTATAGATTCTGACACAGCAATTATTGCGAAAATATTTTTAGGGTTGGCAGTAGGGTATTTATTGCTACCGTTGGATTTAATTC
>JAYVTW010000048.1:0-8511 GCA_043788445.1 Methylophilaceae bacterium | reverse complement strand
TTGTTTACCAACTTCCATCTACCAAAAAGCACGCTATTAATGTTGGTATCTGCGTTTGCTGGATTTAATCATATCAAACATGCTTACCAACATGCGATTAAACAAAGTTACCGCTTCTTTAGTTATGGCGATGCAATGTTAATTGAAAAAGCAGAAAGTGAACGAATTTAAACTTTATAGAGTCTTTAAAATTGTATTGTTTAATGTACGATAACCGTAACTTGCACTCACTTAAAATTTAGATAGAACTTAATATGCCATTTACAAAAGAACGCTCTACAAAATTATTAATCATTAGCTTTGCTCTTCTTTCAGCACAAACATTTAACTTAGCAACAGCTCAGGCAGAAGTCTTACCTGAAGCAACAGTCGGTGTGAAAATTCCGCTAATAAACAAGCCAACTACTCGCCCGATGACGTTGGCCTACATTCCGCAATTCAAGCGCTATTACATAGCAGATGGTGGGTTAGCACCGCAAGCATCTGAGTTTGAAACAGCCACATCTAAATCACTGATTCATGCGTACAGCGATGATGGCAAATACTTACAATCTGTTAAAGCTGGTTACGATAATCGTTCCATCTATTACAACACTAATAGCCATCAGCTAGAAACAGTAACCTATAACATATCGAGTGATGCTGGGTTTTCGCCGAATACAGGTATTTTTTCCATCGACTTAACTGAAGATGGTAGCTTGAAAGATACCTCCAAAGACGTTTATGGCTTTAACCCTGCGTTTGGTCACTCTGGCACCATGCCCTCTTACGATGCAGATACCAATCATTATTACGCAAAACAAGGCCGCAGCAATTTAGTGTTTGTCGTAGATATCAAGAATCGTGAGAAAGTAGCTGAAATCCCATTGGATTTAGCCAAAGCGGGCGCAGCTTATGATGATGTAAGTGATTTGTATATTGCTTATTCAGGCAAAAAAGGCGAAGAACTGGTGTTGTTAGATATCGACCACAAAGCCGCATTAGTGTTTGATTTAAGTGGTAAATTTGTAGGTAAAAGTGCACTGCCAAAAACTTTAAAACTACACTCTCAAAACCACTATAGCGGCCTAGGATATGCCAACGATATGCTATTTGTGTACAACGAAAATGAAGGTGAATTTGGTACTTATTACGGATTTAATATATTGAAATAAAAAATTGAATTTATTACTATCTAAATGTGTTAAAAAAAAACCGCCAGCAATAGCGGTTTTTTAGTTGAATGATTAAGCCATCAAGCTGTATATTCAGCTTTTTATTGGTTACTATTTACCTAGCGCACTAGCCACTTTTCCAGAAACCATGGCAAATATAGTACCTAATATTACAGATAGAATCACTAACAATACTGGATTAGTAAAATTGCCTGTGGTTGTAAGGTTAGCGGTGTTGGTACTTAAAGCATATCCTGCAGTGGCTGCGTAACCGTATACATTAGCTGGTACTACTGATAATAAAGGTAAACTAGCCACAATCACTAAAAAGAACACTGTCACACCCACATAAATTGGAGCAGCAGCAGCAGCAGGCAATCCAGCTGGGTTATGAACCACTAGTGCCAAAGCAACACCTGCAACTATTGCCCCATAAACCATACCAACTATAGTTTTTTGCAAAGCTGCACTGTCCCCACCAGTATGGAAATAACAACCCCACGCAATGAAGCCTGCCCATACCAACACCATACCAGCCAATGGCCCTAAAGCTAAAAATGCCCAGATACCACCCAGTACAGCAATACTTAAAGCTAACGCAAGTAACTTCGACATACTTATTTCTCCCTGAATAATAGTGAATAAAGCTTTTTTTGTAATACAAAAGCATTTCAGTAAGTCAAAGCAGCGTTCTATTTCAGTTGCTTTTACCAACTAAAAAGGTCTTGCTAAACGCATAATATTACTATTTTGTGAGTTATGACAAGCTTATGCACTAAAAGAGGGGGTAAATAAAAGGGTTTTTGATATATATTTAGAATTTTTTTGCTGGATATTGCCAATTTTTACGCCATGCTCCCACGACTAGTTTTGGGTACTGTGGCTGACCTAAGCTACCATTGTAACGTCCCAAGGCTCGATATAAATCCCCATGCTCAATATCTAAATAGTGCCTTAAAATAGTACAGCCATAGCGCAAATTAAGTCGAAGGTAAAATAAGTTGTGGTCTTCTGTTCCAATACTTCGCACCCAAAAAGGCATCACTTGCATATAACCTCGTGCGCCTACTGATGAAACGGCATATTTATTAAAGCCACTTTCCACTTGAATTAAACCCAATACCAATTGCGGATCTAATCCGGCACGAGATGCTTCATATTGCACACTTTGTAAAAACTCAATTCGGTAATTATCGTTTGGAATTCTATACTTTAGGCGGCCAGACATATCATATAACCAAGCCTCAGCATCTGCCTCAGCAGAAAAAATAAGGCGTGGTGCCACTCTATCGCTAATAGATTTTTGCATTAGCGCTTTGACACTATTGGAAAGTGGTTCTTCTTTTTGTGCCCCAGCAACCCCAATTTGCACATAGCTAAGGCTTGCCCACAATATAATGAGTACGCTTAAAAATTTTAACCTATCATTAAAAAAACTGCTTTTTGCCATAAGAATTTTATTTTAATAGCCTTTCAATCAATGCTGAAACATCTTCCAGAGCAATATTTTGTGGTGTTACATCAGTTCGGCCTTTGTATTCCACATAACCTTCGGCTAAACCACGCTCACCAATCACAAGCCGATGTGGAATACCAATTAAATCCATTTCAGCAAACATGACCCCAGGACGCTCACCACGATCGTCTAATAGAACCTCTATACCAGCAGCTTGCAACGTTTGGTAAAGAGTCGCTGCTGCCGCTTGCACTGTTTCTGATTTATCCATTCCAATAGGACAAATCACTATACTGAATGGCGCCATACTCATCGGAAAAATAATACCTCTTTCATCGTTGCCTTGCTCAATCGCTGCACCAACAATACGCGACACACCAATACCATAACAACCCATTTCCATGAACTGAGAAGCACCATTTTCATCCAAATAAGTCGCGTTCATCGTCTCTGAATATTTAGTGCGTAGTTGGAAAATATGTCCTACTTCGATACCACGACAAAGCGAAATCGAACCCTGACCATCCGGACTAATATCGCCATCTACTACATTGCGAATATCTGCCACCAAATGTGGCTCAGGTAAATCACGGCCAAAATTCACACCTGCTAAATGGTATTTAGGCTTATTTGCACCACAAATAAAATCGCTTGATGCTACTACTGAACGGTCTGCAATCACCCGAGTTTCTGGTTTTAAACCAACCGGGCCTAAAAAGCCTGCTGGGCAATTAAAGTAATCCTTAATTTCATCCGCATTAGCAAATCTAAAATCCGCTAAACCTGATATTTTATTGGTTTTAATTTCGTTTAGAGTATGGTCACCGCGTAGCAATAAAATAGTCAATATTTCATCACCCGACTGATCTTTAGCCATTATCGCGAGTAACTTCATGGTACGACTTAAAGGTACGCTTAACAATGCCGCCACTTGCTCACAAGTTGTTTGTTTTGGCGTTTCGATATCACGCATTTTTTCTGTTGGTGCTGAACGAGCTTGCGCTGGCGCAACCGCTTCAGCTAATTCGACATTCGCCGCGTAATCAGAGTTTTCACAATAAGCTAACGCATCTTCACCACTATCGGCCAATACATGAAACTCATGCGAGCCATCACCTCCGATTGGGCCAGTATCTGCTCGCACAGCACGAAATTTCAATCCCAAACGATTGAATATTTTTTGATAGGCTTGGTACATGTTTTGGTAAGTGATTTCCAACGATTTTTTACTCGTATGAAATGAGTATGCGTCTTTCATCATAAATTCGCGCGCGCGCATCACACCAAAACGTGGACGAATTTCATCGCGGAACTTAGTTTGGATCTGGTAAAAATTAAGTGGCAATTGCTTATAGCTTCGAATTTCTTTACGCGCAATATCCGTAATCACTTCCTCATGCGTAGGACCGAAACAAAAATCGCGCTCATGCCTATCACTAATTTTAAGCATTTGTGGGCCAAAAACTGCCCAACGGCCAGTTTCTTCCCAAAGCTCTTTAGGTTGTACCGCCGGCATCAATAACTCTAGTGCGCCCGCTTTATTCATTTCATCGCGCACAATCGCCTCCACTTTGCGCAAAACACGCAACCCTAGAGGCATCCAGCTATATAAACCCGCACCTAAGCGCTTAATCAAGCCTGCTCGCACCATCAGAATATGACTAGGAAGTTCAGCGTCTATCGGAGCTTCTTTTTGGGTAATAATAAAAAATTGTGAGGTGCGCATAACGGCTTATAACCTATGAGGTAAATAATTTAAGGGGTGAATTTTAAGCGGATAAAATTATAAGTAAAGTACTAGCTGGGCTTAACCAATTAACCACATTATATGATAGTCCTACTTTTTATATGGATGTGACTTCCCAATTGGACTGTCTGCTGGCTTAAAGCCTGACTTCCATAATGCAAACGGCACTATGGTTGCGGGATGACCATTATCATAAAACCAAGAATCTACCGCATAGCGTTTACCGGTTTTAATCTCACGGATTACTGCAGTAGTGTGTGGCCAACCATTAAAAAAGAAGTTTCGCGTTCGGCTATCTTCTATTGCATGCAATTTAATAAAGCCAGCTTGCAATAATAAACGCATGTAAGTAGTCGAATTAGTCGCCTCATCATTACAATCTAGTTGCCCTGGATAAGCTGAATTATCAAAAGTACCTGCCTTATCTTCAGACGTACCCGTTTTTACCCCTACTATGCTTTCTAGCATTCCAATAGCAACTGCAATACGGCTGCGTTCCTCCTCTGCCGCATCGGCAATAAAACTATCAGAGCTCGCGGTAAAAATATCGGCAACAGGCTTCCATTCATCTGCACTAATTGATACTGGACTGACTGTTTCACAACCACCACCCCAGCAAATATTAAAATGTTCTAGGCTCGGTGTCTCATGAAAAATAGCGGACATAGCGGATAAATCAGCAAAGGCATGTTGGCTACAAGCAAATAAAGCAAATGTTAAACCTAGTTTGAAACTCAATTTAAAAGTCAATTTAGATTATAAGCGGCGCATTAGGTAATTCATTAAGTGGTATTTTAACGTTACCCTCCACAGGAAAATGCTCTGCTAGCAATTCTCCAACCAAGTTAATTCCTTGTAATGCTCCAGTATTAAATTCGCCAGCGCGAAAATGCTTTTCCATAGTCTGACATATCGACTCCCATCCAACGTTTCCAACATGTTGATGTACGCCTCTGTCAGCCACAATTTCCACACCACGATCTGCTAAACAGATATAAATTAACACGCCGTTATTGTGCTCTGTATCCCAAATGCCCAACTGCGAGAATAATTCTAAAGCACGTTTTTTAGGCGTCTTATTAAGAAAAATCTCTCGTGGGTGCAAATTCGCTTCGATGACAAATCTAATTTCACCTAAGTGCTTTACTTCACTTGCCTTAATCGCAAGCTCAATCTCTTTAAGGCACGATGCTGGAAAGTATCGACCAACCTGCCAAGGAATGCTAAATAGGTGGCGAAGGAAGCGTTTAATGCATTTATAAGTATGAGATACACGCATTAATTTTCCCTGTATTAATGAATTCTTTACCAGTCACCAGAGGCTCCGCCGCCACCGAAATCGCCGCCACCTCCACTAAAGCCACCGCCACTCATGCCACCGCCACTCATGCCACCGCCGCTCATGCCACCGCCAAATCCGCCACCCCCAGTAAAGCCAATACCGGTAGATAAAATTGGTATGAGTAAGGTAAAAATAAAGCCCAAAACACCTAGCAACAACGATGTACCTAACGCACCAGCCAACAACCAACTAATGCCGCCTAATGCTACACCCGTCGTAGCAGAACCTAAAAAGCGCCCCATTACTGAGGATAGAAAGCCGCCAAACAACAAACAAGCTACTAGAAAAAATACCAATTGACTTTCAAAGCTCATACCACTTTTAACAGATTGCTTCGGCGCAGGGGGTAAAGCTTCACCTGAAACCAACCCAATAATTTTATCTACACCCGCGTTTAGGCCACCGTTCATATCACCTTGCTTAAATAGTGGGGCAATATTTTCAGCAATAATACGCTTGGCATAAATATCGGGTATTACCCCTTCTAAGCCTCTTCCTACCTCGATGCGCAACTTATGATCATTTTTAGCAACAACAATAATCACACCATCACCCACACCTTTACGACCAATTTTCCATGCATCTGCAAGGCGAATTGTATATTGAGCAATATCATCGGGCTGCGTGGTAGGCAAAATCAAAATGACGATTTGGCTACCTTTAGTTTGCTCAAAAACCCTAAGTTTGCTTTCTAATGTACTGATTTGGTCTGCTGCCAGAGTATGGGTTAAATCAGTTATTCGTTGTGTTAGTGCAGGAATTGCCACCTCATCCCTAGCCGCTGCGATGGCGCTAGGAAAGAACTGTGCGCATAACAGCCCAGGGAGGAGAGCCAGAACCGCACAAAACTTGATTAGTCTATATTGAAGGCGAATCATTCATAACGCTCTGATAAACAATTACAAGCTCGTATTTACTGTTCAAAATTGACTTTGGGGGCGCTTGAAATGGCTTTTTCATTTTCTACCGTGAATGATGGTTTGGTTTTATACCCAAACATCATGGCTGTTAAATTGTTAGGAAATGAGCGGACCGCAATGTTGTAGTCCTTGATAGTAGCTATGTAGCGATTACGCGCAACAGTCACGCGATTTTCAGTGCCTTCTAATTGGGCTTGCAAGTCCCTAAAACCTTGATCTGCCTTAAGCTGAGGATAGTTCTCAGAAACAGCTAGTAAACGTGAAAGTGCTGATGTCATTGCACCCTGTGCGGCCTGAAATTTAGCAAAAGCCGCTGGGTCATTAATTAATTCTGGTGTGGCTTGAATACTGCCAACTTTTGCGCGTGCATCAGCCACTTCTTTAAACACTTTCTCTTCATGTTTAGCGTAGCCTTGAACAGTGCTGACTAAGTTTGGTACTAAATCAGCGCGGCGTTGGTATTGGTTCAGCACTTCAGCCCAGCTCGCTTTTGATTCTTCATCTAAAGTTTGAAATTGATTGTAGCCACAACCGCTTAAACCTAACACCAAGGCAATAGTTAGTAATTTTAATAAAAGCTTATACATTATAATTCCTTATAGTAATTTCAAATTTTATATCAATATTACGCTAATTTGATTAAATTCTATCCTGCAATATAGCAAACTAGCTCTTTAGTATTTAAGTTTGCTGCACATACTGTATAGCTAAACTTAAATCATCCCAAGCCTTAGCTTTACTATTTAAATGTTGCAATAAATAACGTGGATGATAGGTCACAATTGTAGGAATAGCATTATATTGTACCAGTTGTTTTTGATGCTGTTTTAAGCGCAAATCTTCAAAACTTTCAGCATCACCGAGTAGACTTTTTACTAATGCGTCACCAAAAACAACCATCAATTTAGGCTGGTATACAATAAGCTGTTGGAGTTCAATAAGCATAATATCAACATTAGTTATAACAGAAACTGCACGTAACATATTTTGCAACAGCGTTTCTTCCTCAAAACTGTCTATGGAATACTCCAGTAAAAACACCCAGTTTGCATCTGCACTTACCAACAAACGTAACATTAATTCTGGTTCATTAATTGATTTTAGCTCAGTGGCAGTCTCAACTATCACCTCATCAACTTTGATATTTGAGGGAAGAATAGTAGCTGTTTCTTTTACATCCTTACTATTAGCAACAACTGACTTAGCAAATTCAAGCTCTGTTGATGTCTTACGTAGACGCCATAAGGGTAGCAATTCAAGTTCGCGCAGCATGTCTTCTCTTGTCATCATAGTGCAATGCCCATTAATAAGGCATCTTCACGACCATTTTTTTCAGGCGAGCTTGTTGGATAATAAGCACGGCGAATTGCCATCTCATTAAATCCTATCGCTTCATACAAGCTAATTGCAGAAGTATTTGATAAACGTACTTCTAAGAACATATTAGTTGCCCCGTAAGCCCGCGCCTTACCCATCATATGATTCAACAGTAACTTACCAAAACCACGATTTTGACTAGGTTTAGCCACACTGATGTTTAGTAAATGCGCTTCATCTATCACCATCATCATCAGTGAATAGCCAATAATGTCATCTTGATTATTACTATTATAAAGCACCCACGCACTATAACCTGAGTTAAGCGAATCACTAAAGTTACCACGCGTCCACGGGTGTGAGTAAATAGTGGGTTCGATGCGCATGATAGCATCCAAGTCATCCATACTCATTGGGCGTAAGCTAACTTGTATTGGTTTTAACAAAGCGCTCAATTAAATTTTAAACCTAAGGCACGCTCAGTGGTTTTTAACGCAACTTTATTGCGGATATAAATAGGCGCGGATTCAGTAGCAGACTTGCCTAGTCCGGCTGCTAGTTGCAGCTGTGCAATT
>JAYVTW010000047.1:0-8332 GCA_043788445.1 Methylophilaceae bacterium | reverse complement strand
TTATTAATTCCAATTCAGTTTTTGGCACCTCTAATACCAGTTCATCGTGTACTTGCATGATTAGCTTAGTTTGTAGTTTCTCTTTTGACAACCAGTTTTGCACTGCAATCATTGCGAGTTTAATCAAATCTGCCGCAGTGCCTTGCATTGGCGCATTGATGGCAGCGCGTTCTGCACCTGCACGACGTATACCATTTGCACTGTTGATTTCTGGTACCCATAATCTGCGACCGAAATAGGTTTCTACATAACCTTGTTCTTTAGCGAACTCACGTGTGTTTTGCATATATTCTCGAACGCCAGGGTAACGTGAAAAGTAACGTTCGATATAAGTGGCAGCGGCGCTACGTTCAATATTTAAATTCTGTGCGAGGCCAAATGCGCTCATGCCATAAATTAAACCAAAGTTAATAACTTTGGCATAACGGCGCTGTTCGTTGTCTACTGCGTTGTGTTCAACACCAAAAATCTCGGCTGCAGTGGCGCGGTGAATATCTTCGTTATTGGCAAATGCCGTCAGCAAGCCCTCATCTTGAGAGAGATGCGCCATGATGCGTAACTCAATTTGTGAATAGTCGGCAGATACAATGACTGAGCCAGCTGGGGCAATAAACGCCTCACGTATGCGGCGGCCTTCTGCGGTACGTACCGGAATATTTTGTAAGTTAGGATCTGAACTAGCTAAACGACCTGTGATGGCAACTGCTTGGTTGTAGCTTGTATGTACGCGCCCAGTAGAAGGGTTAATCATCTTAGGCAGCTTATCGCTGTAGGTGGATTTAAGCTTTGCGAGTCCACGATATTCCAGTAAGACTTTGGGTAAAGAGTGGTCTAGCGCCAGCTCTTGCAGTACATCTTCATCGGTTGATGGCGCTCCGCTTGGTGTTTTTTTTGTGGGTTTAATGCCAAGTTTAACGAATAGAATTTCTTGTAATTGCTTTGGCGAGCTTAGGTTAAATGGCTGGCCGGCCAGTGCATAAGCTTCAGTTTCCAACGCAACAAGTTTTAAACCAATTTCATTACTTTGACGATTTAGCATGCTTGCATCAATGAGTACGCCATTGCGCTCAATCGTATATAAAATCTCCATTGATGGCATTTCAATTTGGCTGTAAATGAAGTCTAATTTGCTATCAGTAGAAATCTTTGGATAAAAAGCATCATGTAATTGCAGTGAAATATCAGCATCTTCAGCCGCGTATTCACTGGCAACTTCTACTGTCACTTGATTAAAACCCACTTGTTTTGTACCTTTACCTGCGACTTCTTCAAAGCTAATAGCAGTTAAACCTAAATGGCGCTGTGCTAAGTCATCCATTCCATGTGTACGGTGGCTTTCTAGTACATAGGATTGCAGCATGGTGTCATGTGCAATGCCATTTAGTGCAATGCCGTGATTGGCTAATACATGTTTATCGTATTTTAGATTTTGCCCCACTTTTTTAATAGACATATTTTCTAGCAAGGGTTTAATTCGTGCCAAAGTAGCTTCAAATGGCAATTGAACTGGTGCATCAAAGTAATCGTGGGTCAGCGGCAAATAGGCGGCTTCGCCAGCTTTTATAGAAAAAGACATGCCCACTAATTTGGCTGTGAGTGGATCTAGACTGGTGGTTTCACTATCAAAACATACTAATTCTGCATTACTGATTTTATGCAGCCAGCGATCTAAATCAACCTCAGTTAGAATGGTTTCGTAATGGCGACTGGTATTGGCTTCATGCTGTGTAACAGCAAACAAATCTGTTTGATTATTTTTGTTATTGGTGCTGCTAAGTTGGTCTAATTTATTGGATAAAGGATTTGGCGTAGATGCGCCGCTTTGTATTTCTTTTAGCCATGTTCTAAAATTAAACCGCTGATATAATTCTACTAACTTCGCTTTATCTTGCGTTTGTGGTGCTAGGTCAGTTAAGTTGTCTTGTATACCAACATCGCAACGTATTGTGATTAATTTGCGCCCTATCGGTAGCCAATCTAAAGCCTTGCGCAAGTTTTCACCCACTACGCCTTTTATTTCATCTGCATGAGCTACGATGTTATCGAGGCTGCCATATTCTTTAAGCCATTTAATGGCGGTTTTTGGCCCTACCTTTTCAACTCCGGGCACATTGTCCGAAGTGTCACCAATCAGAGTAAGATAATCCACAATTAAGTTTGGGGGAATGCCAAACTTCTCTTCAACACCTGCAATATCTAATATTTCATCGCCTTTTCTAAAGGCATTTGGCATCGTGTTTACTAGTGTGATGTTTTCACCGACTAGCTGAGCAATGTCCTTATCTCCAGTTGAGATGATAACGCGCATGCCTTCACTGGCAGCTTGTCTGGCTAGTGCACCAATAACATCATCGGCCTCTACACCCTCTTCAACAATCAGCGGCCAACCCATAGCGATTATGGCTTCGTGTAGCGGAGCAACCTGTGGGCGTAAATCATCTGGCATACTCGCCCGATTAGCTTTATATTCAGGGTAAAGATCATCACGAAACGTTTTACCTTTTGCATCGAAGACACACGCGCTATAATCTGCAGGATAATCTTTGTGCAAACGGCGCAGCATATTGAGAACGCCATAAATGGCGCCTGTCGGTTCATTGGCTGGACTGCGTAAATCAGGTAAGGCATGAAACGCACGATATAGGTAAGATGAACCATCAACTAATAACAGAGTTTTCATATGAATTTAAGGTGCTTTAATGACAACAAGAAAATTACCACAAATCACTGAGGCGGAATTGCTCAACGGAGCAAGTTCAGGTGGTGAGTCGTGGCACGCATTTGAGATTATGGCAGAATTCGTCGGTGCTACCGAGCGATTGAAGGAAATTACTCCGGCAGTTTCTATATTTGGTAGTGCACGTACCAAGCCAGATCATCCACATTACATACTTGCTGAAGAAATTGCTAAGCAGTTATCAGATGCCGGTTTTAGTGTGATTTCTGGCGGTGGACCAGGCATTATGGAAGCTGCCAATAAAGGTGCATTTGCCGGTGTGGCACCTAGTATCGGGCTGAATATTGAGCTTCCATTTGAGCAAGGCGGTAATGACTTTCAAGATATTGCACTTAGTTTTAAATACTTTTTTATGCGTAAAGTGATGTTTGTCAAATACGCCAATGCTTACGTGGTAATGCCCGGTGGGTTTGGTACGTTAGATGAATTGATGGAAGCAATTACACTAGTGCAAACAGGCAAAGCGCGCAAAATTCCTATTATTTTAGTGGGTACTGAATTTTGGGGTGGATTAATTAAGTGGATTGAAAACACGTTAATTACAGGAGGTATGGCATCGCCTACCGATATGAATCTATTTCAAGTGATTGATGAACCCAAAGATATTGTAGAGGCCATTTTTAAATATTATGAATCTAGCGGCTTTGGATTAACCCCAGCTGAGCGCAAAAAGCAACTGTACTTATAATCTAAACTTACAAGCTATATTTGCAAGCAATTCACGCAATTGTGATAGATTTTTGCTAAAATTAGTATTTATTCATTATTAATAAAAAAGCGCGAGGCACTATGTTTTTTTTACGCCAATATAAGCTATTACACTTTGCTACGGGTTGCCTATTACTGGCTGGCCTTACGCTGACTAATCTAAGCTTAGCCGCAGAAGTTACTGCTAAACCCCCATCTAAAAATTTAGAGGTTTTAGAAGACCTTTCGCAGCCACCTAAAACATTAGATGAAACGATGGACGAACCACAAATCACGATTGTTAAAAAAGGTACAGATACTGTAGAGGAGTATCGCATTAACGGTGAGCTTTATTTAATGAAAATTACCCCGGCACATGGGGTTTCGTATTACCTACAAAAGCAAGATCAAGAAGGAGGCTGGTCACGTTTAGATGGCCCAACTCCACCATTAGTCATACCAAAATGGGTGCTTTTTAGATTCTAGTTGTAGATTGGAAATTATGCTGCGCCATTACTTTTAACTTTAGATGGCTGCCATACATTAATATTTTTCAAGTAAGATAAAGCGCTAACAAAAAAAACTAACATGGCACACAAATGATATATAAGAATTTATTGTTGCATGTAGCGCATTATTGTAAAGAAATGTGGATTTACAGAAGTTCTCTCTACTTTTAAATGGCTTTAATAGCCTCTAATTAAGCCATTTTATGTCCGTATTTACCCACGTTGAATTTTCTGAATTAAATCTTTGGCTGCAACATAACGACTTTACTGACAGTATAGGTGATTTGATCGAATTAAAAGGGATTGCCGCGGGTATAACAAATACAAACTATTTCGTTACTACGCAACGCCATAATCAAATAGCAAGTGGTCAAAAAAATCGTTATGTACTTACCATTTTTGAGAAAAACGCGTTTGATGAATTACCATATTTTGTAGATTTGATGGCGCATTTGGCGGCACATAGCGTGCTTTGTCCAACGCCTGTTGTTAATAAAAATGGCCAGGCTCTAGCTGAGTTGCAAGCTAAACCAGCATTATTGGTGAGTTGCTTAAAAGGCAGTGATATTGAACAGCCTACAGCTGCACAGTGCGGACAAGTAGGGCATGTTTTAGCAGAAATGCATCTGGCTGGGCAATCATTCACTACCATATCTAAAAACCAACGTGATGCAGATTGGCGTATTGCAACATCTAAAAAAGTAATGGATAAATTATCAGTCGAAGATCAAAAGTTACTTACGCAAGAATTGGCTTTTCAAGCAAGGCTTGATTTAACTGACTTACCGCGAGGTGTGATTCATGGAGATTTGTTCCGTGATAATGTTTTGTTTGAAGGTAATCAAATAGGGGGCTTTATTGACTTCTACTATGCCTGCAACGATATATTAGCTTACGATGTGGCGATTGCCGTGAATGATTGGTGCATGTTAGAAACTGGAAAATTTGATGAGCCACGTCTCAATGCATTTATGATTGCATACACCGCTTTGCGACCTTTTAACGAGATAGAACAGCAGGCTTGGCGCGGTTTGTTGCGCATTGCTGCGTTACGTTTTTGGTTATCACGCTTGTTTGAT
Source organism: Methylophilaceae bacterium (assembly GCA_043788445.1). GTDB lineage: Bacteria > Pseudomonadota > Gammaproteobacteria > Burkholderiales > Methylophilaceae > JACMMS01. The sequence goes on along the minus strand of JAYVTW010000047.1, from coordinate 3,320 downwards.
TGGTATTACCCACAGGCGGGTGAACTTACTCATGCCAAAGACCCCACGCATTTTAAAAATATACTCACAACGTACATTAATGCACATCAAAATTAGAGCATTTAGTATTAGTAGTTATAAATATCAGTAATTAAAGGCTAAAAAATGAATGTAGATTCAACCAATAAAATCATAGAAGTTCGTAATGTAGCATCGGCAAACGCATGGCAATGGCTAGTAGATGGCTTTAAAATATTTTGGAAAAACCCTCTAATGTGGTTCGTTTTGTTCGCGATCTACTTGCTGATTATCGTACCAGTGTCTTTAGTTCCAGGTGTTGGTAGCGTAGCCGCCACCTTGTTAGCCCCAATATTTTCTGCAGGTCTTATGTGGGGTTGTAAAGCAATCAGTGAAAATCAAGATCTAGAAATTAATCATTTATTTGCTGGTTTTAAGCACAATACTAAGCAGCTAGTTTTAACTGGTGCTATTTATATGTTGGGTTTGCTGGCAATTGCACTACTAGTGTCGATGATTGTTGATAAAACAGTCATGAGTGCGGTAGTTGTTGGCCAAACACTCACGCCAGAGCAAGCCAGTAGCGTGATGTTACCGTTGTTATTTGCCTTGCTATTACTAATGCCACTACTTATGGCTTATTGGTTCGCTCCTGTGTTAGTGGGATTAAATGGTTTAAGTGCAGCTGATGCGATGAAGTTAAGTTTTAAAGCGAGTTTACGCAATATGTTGCCTATGTTGGCTTACAGCGTGATTATTGTTGGCTTAATGATAGTTGCAATTATTCCATTTGGTTTGGGTTTGCTTATAGTCATTCCAACCATGATGACCAGCCTATACACCAGCTACCAAGATATTTTTGTAGAAAAAACTTAATGGGGTTTTATGGGTTTGCCCTATTAAACCTTATAAAGCTTCTAGTTTAGCAAATTCTAGAGCTAGCCATTTTAGGCCTTCTCGGCCAAAATTCACTTGTATACGCATGTCATTAGCGTTGCCCTCATAGCTCACTACAATACCATTGCCAAATTTTCTATGCCCTACTGCCTGTCCAATATTCCAAGGCATCGCATTCTTTTGTGCACCACTTTGATGTTTGCTCATTAAAGCTGGTAGCTTATTGTAATCGCGACCGCTGATCATACTCGGTTTTGCAACTTGACGTGAATTGAGGCGCTTTAATAGTCCTTCAGGGATTTCATCTAAAAAGCGTGAAGGAATACCGTAACGTACTTGACCATGTAGCATGCGACTCTGCGCATGACTTAAATACAAGCGCTGACGCGCACGAGTAACCGCCACATACATCAAGCGTCGCTCTTCTTCTAACCCACTGTTCTCGTATAGGCTTTGTTCATGTGGGCACAGACCTTCTTCTAAACCACTAATAAATACAGCATTAAACTCTAAACCTTTTGCGGCATGGACGGTCATTAGTTGCAACGCCTCGCGACCGACATCGGCCTGATGTTCTCCGGATTCCAGGCTAGCATGACTTAAAAACTGGGTAAGGAAATCTGTTTTTTCATTGGCATTATCGCCGTCAATATCTACGTTGTTATGATTGCCTAAATCGCGATTAGAAAATGCGACGGCAGCAGTTACCAACTCCTCTAAGTTGGCGATTCTATCTTCTCCTTCCTTTTCATTTTGGTAGAAGTTCTTCAAACCTGATAGCGTTGTGCAGAGTTCGGCTAGCTCCGGCAAAGTAAGGCCATAGGCTTCATCTATCATCTGCCTAATAAGTGCCACGAATCCAGCTAAGCCCTTAGCGCCAGCAGTGCCCTTACCTACTTGATTGATCGCTGCTTGCCATAAGCTGCAACTTTGTTGGCGGGCAGATTCTTGCAGTTGCTCTAGGCTACGTGCACCGATACCGCGTGCCGGGAAGTTCACCACGCGCAGCAGCGCCATGTCATCGTTAGCGTTCGCGATTAAACGTAAATAAGCTAATGCGTGTTTGATTTCAGCACGTTCAAAGAAGCGTAAGCCACCATATACGCGGTAGGGAAGATTAGCTGAAAATAGTGCATGCTCTAAAATACGGGACTGCGCATTGCTTCGGTAAAGCAGGGCGATATTACTCAGATCCATGCCTTCGTTGTGCAATACTTTGATTTCTTCGACGATAAAGCTTGCTTCATCATTATCATTATAAGCCTCATACACACGCACTGGCTCGCCTGCGCCACATGAAGTCCATAAATTCTTGCCTAAGCGATTTTTATTGTGCGAGATAATGGCATTAGCTGCATCTAAGATATTACTATGTGACCGATAATTTTCTTCCAGCTTAACAATGTGCTCGATACTAAAATCCTTTTCAAAATCGCGCATATTGCCTACTCGTGCACCACGAAAACCATAAATGGATTGGTCATCATCACCCACGGCAAACATGCAGTTATCTTTGCCCGCTAACAGTTTTAACCATAAATACTGTAGACGATTGGTATCTTGAAATTCATCTACTAGGATGTATTTAAAACGTCTTTGGTAATGTGTACGGATGTTGGCATCTCGTTCTAACAACTCGTAACAACGTAATAATAGTTCGGAGAAGTCCGCTACGCCTTCGCGTTGACATTGCTTATCGTACTCTTCAAAAATCTCACGGAGCTTTTGCGAATGTGGATCATAAGCGTCTACTGCATTTGCGCGCAAACCTTCTTCTTTACAGCCATTGATATAGCCTTGCACTTGCTTAGGCACAAACTTCTCATCATCAACATTCATCGCTTTCATTAAGCGTTTAATGGCAGATAGTTGGTCTGCTGTATCTAGAATCTGGAAAGTGCTAGGTAAGCCCGCTTCACGATAATGTGCACGTAGTAAGCGATTACACAGCCCATGAAAAGTACCTGCCCACATGCCGCGCGTATTAATTGGCAACATGGCGGTTAACCGCGTCAGCATTTCTTTAGCGGCTTTATTAGTAAAAGTAACAGCCATCAAGCCGGCGGGTGAGACTTCCCCTGTTTGTATCAACCACGCGATTCGTGTTGTTAAAACACGTGTTTTGCCGCTTCCTGCACCAGCTAAGATAAGTGCAGATTGATGGGGCAGCGTAACGGCTTCAAGTTGTTTGTTGTTGAGGTTACTGAGTAAAGATTCAGCTACGTTAAGTGTATCCATAAACGTTATTATCTCATGGCTGGCAGACGGCGACTAATAGAGATGCGAATGAAATTTTATTGAAAATCACTATTGAAGATTTAGTAAACTAAGCGAATATTAATGATTGAAGTAATTTTTTTCTGGAACTAAAAGACTGAGTGATAACTCATAATAAATAGATAACGCGAGTTATCGTTCCGCTTCTT
>JAYVTW010000046.1:0-2932 GCA_043788445.1 Methylophilaceae bacterium | reverse complement strand
TAGGCACAGCAAAAGAAGTTAATAAGAAATTTGTAAAAGCGATTGGCAAAGGCTTGTACAAAGTTATGTCAAAAATGGGCGTTTCTACTTACCAATCTTACTGTGGCGGTCAAATTTTTGAAGCGATTGGTTTAAATAGCGAATTTATCGAGCAATACTTCACTGGCACTGCTACTAATATTGAAGGCATTGGCTTAGCAGAAGTGGCTGAAGAAACCTTGCGTTTGCATAACGCTGCGTTTGGTGATGACCCAGTATTAGCCCATATGCTAGATGCTGGGGGAGATTACGCCTACCGTGTGCGTGGTGAAGAGCATATGTGGACGCCAGATTCTATCGCAAAATTGCAGCACGCAACGCGTAAAAACTCCGCAGACACCTATAAAGAATATGCAAAACTCATTAACGACCAAACACGTCGCCACATGACATTGCGCGGCTTGTTTGAAATCAAACCAGCAGGCGCACCGATTCCTTTAGATTCTGTAGAACCAGCTAAAGAAATCGTTAAACGCTTTGCAACTGGCGCCATGTCATTAGGTTCTATTTCGACTGAAGCGCACGCAACACTTGCTATTGCCATGAACCGTATTGGTGGTAAATCTAATACAGGTGAAGGCGGTGAAGATGCAAAGCGCTTTATTGCTGTAGCAAAAGAGACTAGCATGGCAGCAGTTATTGGTGCTGACGTTATTGAGAAAGATATTCCGCTAAGAGCCGGCGACTCTATGCGATCACGTATCAAACAAGTAGCTTCTGGTCGCTTTGGTGTAACGGCTGAATACCTAACTAGTGCTGATCAAATTCAAATTAAAATCGCCCAAGGGGCTAAACCAGGAGAAGGTGGCCAATTACCAGGGCATAAAGTCAGCCCTTACATTGCGCGTTTACGGTTTTCAGTGCCGGGGGTGGGTTTGATCTCACCTCCACCACACCATGACATTTACTCGATTGAAGATTTAGCACAGTTAATCCATGATTTGAAAAATGCTAATCCGCTTGCGTCTATTTCAGTCAAACTCGTTTCTGAAACTGGTATTGGTACTGTGGCTGCAGGTGTAGCAAAAGCAAAATCTGATCACATCGTAGTGGCTGGTCATGATGGCGGCACTGGTGCATCACCTTTATCATCTGTAAAACACGCAGGCACACCGTGGGAATTAGGTTTAGCCGAAACCCAACAAACCTTAGTGCTTAACCAATTACGTGGCCGTATTGTGCTGCAAGTGGATGGCCAAATGAAAACTGGCCGTGATGTACTGATTGGCGCTCTATTAGGCGCTGATGAATTTGGTTTTGCCACAGCACCACTAGTAGTTGAAGGCTGTATTATGATGCGCAAATGCCATTTAAATACCTGTCCAGTTGGTGTTGCGACACAAGACCCCGAACTACGTAAACGGTTTACTGGACAACCTGAACACGTTGTTAATTACTTCTTCTTTGTAGCTGAAGAAGTACGTGAACTGATGGCAGATATGGGTATCGCTAAATTTGATGATTTGATTGGTCGCCCAGATTTACTTGATATGCAAGCCGGTATCGACCATTGGAAAATCCAAGGCTTGGATTTCAGCCGTATTTTCTATCAGCCAGATATGGATGCTAATGTATCGCGCCGTCATAACGAATTACAAGATCATGGCTTGGTCAATGCGCTAGACAATAAACTCATTGAATTAGCAAAACCTGCTTTAGATAATGGCGAGGTTGTGAATATTGAATCTGCCATTACAAATACTAACCGTACAGTTGGCACGATGTTGTCTAACCAAGTCGCCGTACGTTATGGAAGTGCTGGCTTACCAGATAACACTATCAACGTAAAACTCACCGGCACGGCGGGTCAAAGTTTTGCTGCATTCTTAGCCAAAGGCATCACACTAGAACTCACTGGCGAGGGTAACGATTACGTGGGCAAAGGCTTATGTGGTGGCCGCATCGTGATTAAACCACCAGTCGCTTTTCGCGGTATTCCAAACGAAAACATTATCGCAGGTAATACCGTGATGTATGGCGCAACAACCGGCGAAGCCTATTTCCACGGAGTCGCGGGTGAGCGTTTCTGCGTTAGAAACTCTGGTGCATCTGCTGTAGTTGAAGGCGTAGGTAACCATGGTTGTGAGTATATGACCGGTGGGACTGTCGCGGTACTGGGCCTAACAGGCCAGAACTTTGCTGCTGGCATGAGTGGTGGCGTAGCCTATGTATTTGATGAAGATGGTTTATTTGCTAAACGTTGCAATATGAGCATGGTATCGTTAGAAAAAATAGAACCAGCTGCAAAGGTTATAACTGGCATTGCTAATCATCTAGATCAAGCAGATGAAACTACTTTACTTAATTTATTGACTAAACACGTTAATTACACCGGCAGTCCACGCGCAACAAATATGCTAAATGATTGGGATCATTATCGTGCTAAATTTATAAAAGTCATGCCAAACGAGTACAAGCGTGCATTAATTGAGCTCGCAGAAGACAAAACTCTGGTTGCTGCATAATAAGATATTGAGTGAGAAAAATATAATATGGGTAAAGTAACAGGATTTATCGAGTTTGAGCGTCTGGCTGAAGCAAATCTGCCGGTAAAAGACCGCGTTAAAAACTACAAAGAATTTGTATTACATTTAACTGATGATGCAGCTAAAACACAGAGTGCACGCTGTATGGATTGCGGTATTCCTTTTTGTACGACTGGTTGCCCAGTCAACAATATTATTCCAGACTGGAACGATCTAGTTTATCACCAAGATTGGCAGAGTGCGATTGAGGTGTTGCATTCAACTAATAATTTTCCTGAATTTACTGGTCGAATTTGTCCTGCGCCATGCGAAGCTGCCTGTACATTAAACATCAACGATGACGCTGTAGGGATCAAGTCTATTGAGCATGCTATCATCGACAAAGCTTGGGAAAACAACTGGGTAAC
>JAYVTW010000045.1:0-16527 GCA_043788445.1 Methylophilaceae bacterium | reverse complement strand
TATCCACAAATAGCATGGGAACCCATTCAGTCTAAACTCATGGCGCTATCTAGCTTTGATAAGCAATCGAGCGGGTTACAACGTTTGCTAGTCGGTTATGCTGAGGATGTAGAGTTGGATGGTGCTGGCCGTTTTCTGGTGTCTTCCGCTTTACGTCAGTTTGCAAATCTAGATAAACAAATCATGTTAGTGGGTCAGGGCAGCCATTTTGAATTGTGGAATGTAGATGCTTGGCACGCACAATTAGAGCATGCGATTGGTAATGAAGAGTTGGTGATACCAGCTGAACTAGAGGGATTCTCGCTGTGATAAAGGGCGCGACCCCGGCGCCACAAAAAAAACAGCTAGTATCATTGCCTCCAAAAGAGACGCTGCTTGAAAATGCGCCGCAGCATGTAACGGTGTTATTAAATGAAGCAGTAGCAGCGCTTAACATAAAGCCGAATGGCACTTATGTGGATGGTACGTTTGGACGTGGCGGACATAGCCGTTTAATTTTAGAAAACCTTGGCATCAATGGGCGGTTATTAGCGATGGACCGTGATTTAACCGCATTTCAATCTGGCTCTTTAATTACCGATGCTAGGTTTCATATAGTGCATCAACACTTTTCAGCATTATCTCAAGTATTGCAAGACAACAACATAAGCCATATTGATGGCATTTTGTTGGATTTAGGTATTTCATCGCCGCAAATCGATGAGGGTAGTCGTGGTTTTAGTTTTAGGTTTGATGCGCTATTAGATATGCGTATGGATCAAAGTCGTGGCAAAACAGCAGCCGAAGTCTTGTCCACAATCACAGAGCAACAATTAGCGGAGGTTGTAAAAAATTATGGTGAAGAACGGTTTGCTAAGCAGGTTGCAAGGGCGATTATTACGGAGCGCACAGACGGGAACCCCATTGCCACTACTAAACAACTTGCCAAGATCGTGGCGGATGCAATCCCCAAGATCGAGCCTGGGCAAGACCCCGCAACGCGTACATTTCAAGCTTTACGGATTCTCGTCAATAAGGAGCTTGAAGAGCTGTCGCTAATTTTGCCGCAATGTCTCAGGGCACTTGCTCCTAGTGGGAGGCTTGCAGTGATTAGCTTTCATTCACTTGAAGATCGTATAGTGAAACATTTTATACGCGATGAACAAAATCGTGATGACCTGCCGTCTAACTTTCCCATACTGGCGAAAGATTTGCCACAGCCACGCATGATAGCGGTAGGTCGTACGATTAAACCAAGTGCATCAGAAGTTAAGCGTAATCCGCGCTCGCGTAGTGCAGTTCTACGTGTAGCAGAACGTACTAATACGCAATGAGAAACTAGCGATGACAAGGCTTAATCTCATTTTGTATTTTGTGTTGATACTCACCTCACTTGGTGTAGTGAACTCTCAAGACAGAGCTCGTAAATTGTATTTTGAATTAGAGCAGCAGGAAGAGTTTGCAAAGAAAATGAATGTGGAATACGGGCAATTGCAACTTGAACAAAGCACTTGGTCTATGCATTCGCGCATAGAAGATATTGCGGAGAGTAAGTTGCATATGCAAGTGCCTGATGCAGTACGCATTCAAGTCATTTCGCCTGATATGCCAGCGGTCCCTAAAGTGCAGCTAGAGTCAGCCAATGTTACAGATGCTAAAGTGGAAGTTTCAGATGGGGTTGCAAAGTAATGGCTTACATAGCAACTAAACCAGTTAGGCAACAAGACATTGTTAAGCTACCAGCATGGCGACGTCGTCTGTTGTTAATTCTCATTTTGATCAGTTTTGCCGCATTATTAGCGCGTAGTGTGTATTTACAAAGTTTGCATAAAAACTTTTTACAAAAAGAAGGCGATGCGCGATATAGCAGAACGCTTACATTGCCGGCTTACCGCGGAAAAATCGTCGACAGAAATGGTGAGTTACTTGCGATAAGTAGCCCAGTCGAATCTATTTGGGCAAGCCCACCAGATGTTGAAATTGATGCAGGAAAAACTGCTAAATTAGCGGCGTTGTTGCAAATGAAGTCTAAAGATATCGATGCAAAATTTGTGAATACGCAACGCGAGTTTGTATTTCTTAAACGCCGTTTAGCACCAGATCTAGCAGCGAAAGTCATGAGCCTTGATATTCCTGGTATTTACACGCAGCGTGAATACAAACGTTATTACCCAGCTGCTGAAGTCACCTCACACTTAGTGGGTTTTACTGGCGTAGATGACAATGGCCAGGAAGGTTTTGAGTTGGCACAAAACACATGGTTGTCTGGAAAATCAGGCAGTCGCCGCGTGATTAAAGATAGGCAAGGAAACATTGTTGAAGATTTAGAGGCGGTAAAAGTGCCACAAGATGGACATGACTTGGTACTGTCAATTGATCGTAGAATTCAGTATCTGGCTTACCGTGAGCTAGCTAAATCAGTTGAGGCGAATAAGGCAGTAGCGGGCGCAGCGATTGTACTAGATGCAAAAACCGGTGAGATTTTAGCCATGGTTAATTTGCCGACTTATAACCCGAACAATCCAATCAATATTGCCGGAAAAACACGTAATCGAGCCATAACTGATACATTTGAACCTGGCTCTACCATGAAACCAGTGAGCATTTCTGCTGTATTGGAATCAGGTAATTTCAAGCCTGATAGCAAAATCCAAACATCTCCTGGTACTTTGACTATTGGTTCAGCAACGATTCATGACTCACATCCTCAAGGCTTAATTACTGTGGGGCAAGTGATACAAAAATCATCTAACGTTGGTGCAGCTAAAATGGCGCTCACTTTGAAGCCAGAATTTTTGTGGGGATATTTCAATCAAATTGGATTTGGTACGCCTACGCATGTCGGCTTCCCTGGCGAAGGCTCTGGTCGTTTGCGTAATTACAAAACTTGGCGACCAATTGAGCAGGCCACCATGGCTTTTGGTCACGGTATCAGCGTGACTTTATTGCAATTAGCGCGTGCTTATACGGTGTTTGCCAATGATGGCGAGTTGCGTCCTGTGTCTTTACTCAAGCTAAGTGAGAGTCCAATTGGACATCAAGTATATTCGGCAGAAGTGGCAAATCAAATGAAAGACATGCTAGAAACCGTAGTACAGCCTGGTGGAACTGCATTAAAGGCGCAAGTCCTTGGTTATCGTGTGGCAGGTAAAACGGGCACCGCACATAAAGTAGGCGCACATGGTTACGAAGAGGATAAATACGTCGCTTCATTTGTGGGTATGGCACCTGCGTCCAACCCACGGCTGATAATGGCAGTGATGATAGATGAGCCGAGTAATGGTGAATATTACGGTGGCTCGGTCGCAGCTCCCGTGTTCAGCAAGGTAATGGCAGATGCCTTGCGCATGCTCGCCATTCCGCAAGATGCACCCAACAATAATGTGGTTATTCCGATGGATGTGCCAGAAGTGAAGGAGTCTACTTGATGACTTACTTAACTTCGGATGCTAATTTTTCAAACTTAAAGTTCTTTGCAATTACTGCTGATAGCCGCAAGGTTGATGTGGGCAGTTTGTTTCTGGCTTATCCGGGTGATAAAGAGGACGGCCGTGATTACATAGCTCAAGCCATTAGCAACGGTGTGGCTGGTGTAATGTTTGATGACACTGATTTTATGTGGAGCGACACTTGGAATGTACCACATATGGGTGTGATGGGTTTACGCCATCAAGCTGGAAAAGTAGCTGATGAGTTTTATGAGCATCCTTCACAAAAGTTATGGATGGTGGGTGTGACGGGTACTAACGGCAAGACTTCTGTTAGCCAATGGATTGCACAAGTCTTCAATGCACTTAATCGTAAAACTGCGGTTATTGGTACTTTGGGTAATGGCTTTTTGATTGATGGCGATATGGCGGGTTTGAGCCCAGCAGTTAACACTACACCCGATGCGATTTTATTGCATGGGTTGCTGGCTGACTATCTAGAGCAAGACGCAGAAGTGGTCGCGATGGAAGTATCTTCACATGGTTTAGATCAAGGCCGGGTCAGTGGTGTGCATTTCGATATTGCTGTATTCACTAATCTAAGTCGTGATCACTTGGATTATCACGGCGATATGGCTAGCTATAGTGCAGCTAAAAAGAAGCTGTTTGCTTGGGATGGCTTAAATTGTGCGGTTGTTAATATTGATGATGCTTTTGGCCGTGAACTAGTGACTGATCTAATAGCTAATGGTAAGAACGTACTGACTTATGGTATGGGAGAAGGCGATATTAACGCTAAAACTTGTCAGTTTGAAAATGGCAGCATCAACATGCAAGTAGCAACACCGCATGGCGAGGCAACCTTGAGCGCAAAAGTGATAGGACGTTTTAATGCCTATAACTTACTAGCAGTTTTAGCGACTTTACTGGCCTCAAAAGTCAGTTTAGACGATGCGGTGAAAGTGTTAACCCAGATTAAATCTATACCGGGACGCATGCAGTTATTGGGCGGTAATAACTTGCCTTTAGTAGTGGTTGACTATGCCCATACGCCAGACGCGCTTGAAAAAGTGCTTACCACATTAAAAGAACAAACATCTAATAAGCTTATTTGTGTATTTGGGTGCGGTGGTAATCGTGATGCAGGTAAACGTAGTGTGATGGGGAAAATTGCTACGGAAATTGCAGATGCGGTCATTGTAACTTCAGATAATCCGCGTAACGAAAATACTGACGAAATCATCAAGCAGATTGTCCAAAATATTACCCGCCACTACATCATTGAAACAGACCGTGCTAGTGCGATTGCCATCGCTGTGTTGTCTGCCAAGGCGGGGGATGTGGTATTAATCGCAGGTAAAGGTCATGAAGATTATCAGGAAATTGGCGGTATAAAGTATCATTTTAGCGATGTTGAGCAAGCTAAAATGGCATTAGCACTATATGAGGAGAGCCTGATATGAAAAATAACGGGATGAGGCTATCTGAACTGCTAAATGTATTAAATGCAACACTTATTGGCGAAGATGTTGAATTTAATTGTGTGGGAACTGATAGCCGTTATATCGAACAAGGCCAATTATTTGTTGCTATTAAAGGCGAATTTTTTGATGGCAACCAATATGCAATGCAAGCTTTAATTCAAGGCGCGGCTGCGGTGCTGATCTCTGATGGTGCGATGGCTACCAATATTAAATCAGGCTTGCTAGTCAAAGATACGCGTTTAGCTTTAGGTCAACTAGCCAATTATTGGCGTCAAAAATTTAAATTACTGCTTATTGCTATTACTGGAAGTAATGGTAAAACCACCGTGAAAGAGATGACAGCAGCTATTTTGAGCGTGGCCACTGTAAACAAGGATGCCGTACTTGCCACCCAAGGCAATTTTAATAATGACATTGGCATGCCACTGACATTGCTTAAGTTAAATGCTACTCACAAGTTCGCAGTGATTGAAATGGGCATGAACCACACAGGGGAGTTGGATTACTTAACTCGTTTAGCTCTGCCGAACATCGCTTTAATTAATAATGCCGGTACCGCGCATATAGGTGAGCTTGGTTCGGAAGATGCCATTGCTGCAGCTAAAGGTGAGATTTTTGCAGGCTTACGAGCGGATGGTATAGCAATTATTAATGCAGATGATGTTTATGCCGATTATTGGAAGTCGCTAAATAGCGACAAAAAAATCGTTACGTTTGGCTTAAACAATAGTGCAGATCTCATGGCGACCAGTAATGAGCAAAACGGCATCTTACAAATTAATCTTAAGACGCCAATTGGAAGTGTTACGTTTGATTTGAGTGTGCTCGGAACACACAATGTACGCAATGCTTTGGCAGCAAGCGCGGTAGCTTTTTCGTTGAATATTAGTCTAGCCCATATAGCAAAGGGTTTGGCTGAGTTTACGGGTGTATCGGGGCGATTGGCACGTCATGTAGGCATTAATAACGCAGTAGTCATTGATGATACTTATAACGCAAATCCTGATTCTATGAAAGTAGCAATAGATATGCTAGTTGCACAAACTGGTAAAAATATCATGGTGATGGGCGATATGGGCGAGTTGGGTGATGTTGCTACTAAATTACACGCCGAGATAGGTGCTTATGCAAAAAATGCGGGTGTGCAGGCTTTTTATACTTTAGGGGATATGACACTAGAAGCAGCAAAGGCTTATGGTAAAAATTCGCATAGTTTTACAGAGGTTGAGCCTTTGGTAGAAGCGCTTAAGCCAGTCATGGACGCACAAACTACCATATTAGTAAAAGGCTCGCGCTTTATGAAAATGGAACGTGTAGTAAATTCAATCTTAAATCAACACGCAACAGAGAGCCTGCTAAATCAAAATCAATCAGCGGAGATGCATTAATGTTACTAGAACTTGCACGCTATCTAGCACACGATATTCGCGGTTTTAACGTGTTTACTTACATCACGTTGCGTGCAGTGCTTGCAACGCTTACCTCGCTTACCATTTCATTTATGGTAGGCCCGTGGCTAATCCGTAAATTAACTCAATATAAAGTAGGTCAATCAGTGCGTGATGATGGACCAAAAACACATTTGATTAAAGCGGGTACCCCCACCATGGGCGGCGCGTTAATACTAGTATCCATTGCTATTGCCACTTTGCTGTGGAGTGATTTGCATAATCGATTTGTCTGGACAGTACTGATGACTACGTTGGGCTTTGGCATTATTGGTTTTGTGGATGATTGGCGCAAAGTGGTATATCGCAATCCTAAGGGTTTATTACCTAAAGAAAAGTATATTTGGCAAACCGTTGTTGGTTTTAGCGCAGCATTTTATATTTGGTATACCCATACAACGCCAGCAGAAACTACGTTAATTTTCCCATTCTTCAAAAGCTTGACCTTATCCATGGGCGCGGCAAGCTTCATCTTACTTACTTACTTTGTGATTGTTGGCACCAGTAATGCCATTAACTTAACAGATGGTTTAGATGGTCTCGCCATACTACCAGCCGTACTTGTCAGTAGTGCCTTAGCTATTTTTGCGTATGTGGCAGGAAATTTGATTTTTGCAAAATACTTAGGCATTCCTTATGTGCCAGGTGCAGGCGAATTGGCAGTGTTTTGCACCGCTATGGCTGGTGCTGGTTTAGGGTTCTTATGGTTCAACGCTTACCCTGCCGAAGTGTTTATGGGCGACGTAGGCGCATTGGCACTTGGCGCAGCGCTAGGCACTGTGGCGGTAATCGTGCGTCAAGAAATTGTACTATTTATCATGGGCGGCGTGTTTGTCATAGAAACTCTGTCAGTTGCTGCACAAGTAACTTATTTTAAATATACAAAAAAACGTTATGGCGAAGGTCGCCGTATCTTTTTAATGGCGCCATTGCACCATCACTATGAGCAAAAAGGCTGGAAAGAAACGCAAGTGGTGGTGCGTTTTTGGATCATCACCATGATGTTGGTATTGGTTGGTATCGCCAGCTTAAAAATTAGGTAACTGTAGATTAAATAAATGAAACTTGAATTAAAAGACAAACAGGTACTAGTGCTAGGGCTTGGGGATACAGGCCTTTCAGCATTGCGTTGGCTTGCGCGCCAGGGATCCATATTGTCTGTTGCGGATACACGCAAAACTCCACCAGGTATTGCAATGCTTAAGGCTGAATTACCGCAAGTTAAAATGCATAGCGGTAATTTTCAATCTGCGATTTTTGAAAGTGTGGATTTAATTGTCATAAGCCCCGGTGTGCCACTTAGCACGCCTGAAATTCAAGCAGCTGTTACGCGTGGTACGCCGGTTGTGGGTGATGTGGAATTGTTTTCCCAGAAAATAGCTGGCAATGCGCAATATAGCCAAACCAAAATTATCGGGATTACTGGGGCTAATGGCAAAACAACCGTCACCACATTGGTGGGTGAAATGTGCAAAGCGGCAGGGTTAAAAACAATCGTCGCAGGAAACATTGGCTTACCAGTACTGGATATTTTGAGTATGAATGTGCCAGATGTTGTCGTATTAGAGCTATCAAGTTTCCAACTTGAAACTACCTACAGCTTAAATACAGGCGCCTCTGTAGTTCTGAATGTGACTGAAGATCACATGGATAGATACAAAAGCTTTGAAGATTATGCTGCAGCAAAAGAGCGAATTTTTGCACATGCCCTAGTAAAAGTGGTGAATCGTGAAGACGATTATTCATTAGCCATGGGTTTATCAGCAATGTCTGATTCATCTTCAACAATAGTCAGCTTTGGTTTAAATACACCTTCTAATAAACAAGACTTTGGTTTGATGAGTAAAGCAGGTGTAACTTATTTAGCACAAGGTACAACACCTTTATTGCCTCTTGATGAAATGAAGTTAAGCGGTTTACACAACGCAGCAAATGCTTTGGCAGCATTGGCTTTATGCCGCGCTATTGGGCTTGATTTCACACCCTTACTCAACACATTAAAATCCTTTAAAGGACTGCCACATCGTGTGGAATGGGTTGCTAATATTCATGATATTGATTTCTATGATGATTCTAAAGGCACGAATGTAGGCGCCACTTGTGCAGCCATTGCCGGTATGACTAAAAACAGAAAAGCTCAAAAAGTAGTGCTTATAGTAGGTGGCGATGGTAAGGGTCAAGATTTCTCCCCTTTATTGAAAGCGGTAGAAAATAATGCTCGCGCAGCAGTTCTGATTGGCCGAGATGCGCCGATCATAGAGCAGGCATTATCTATGAGCGATATTCCGCGCTACCTGGCTGAAGATTTGCCCGAAGCAGTGAATATCGCTTATAAAGTAGCAAAAAAAGGTGATGCCGTATTGCTATCACCTGCATGCGCCAGTTTTGATATGTTTAAGAACTATGTACACCGGGCCGAAGTGTTTATTGCTGCTGTTAAAAAGCTTGAGTCGGCGATATGACAGCCAATAACATGGTGAGTACTTTTTTTAGCAATCGTGACCGCATCAATGCACCGACTTACGATCAGGCTTTGATGTGGGTTACGCTCATTATGCTGGCTATTAGTTTAGTTATGGTTTATTCGGCATCCATTGCTTTGGCTGAAGCTGACAAAGCGACAGGTCACCAAGCTACTTATTTCCTGTTTCGTCAGGCCGTATTCCTAGTTATTGGCATCTTTGCAGGTTTCATCACATTTCAAATCCCCATGCAATGGTGGCAAAAAATGGCACCCTATTTATTTTTGATTGGGCTTGTTCTGCTAGTACTAGTATTAGTACCAGGTATTGGCCGTAACGTTAATGGAAGCCGTCGTTGGTTGTCACTGGTGGTGATTAACCTGCAGCCTTCAGAGTTTATGAAACTATTTTCAGCGATTTATGTAGCCGATTATGCCGTGCGTAAAGCTGCCAAGATGGATAGCTTTGTTAAGGGATTTCTGCCGATGGTGGCAGTGATGATATTGGTGGGGGGGTTGCTGTTACATGAGCCAGACTTTGGTGCGTTTACAGTAATAGCTCTAATTTCCATGGCCATTTTGTGGTTAGGTGGCATCAACGTAAAAATCTTTACCGGAATCGTTATTGCTATGCCACTTGGGGTGGCAATGCTTATTTGGAGCTCACCTTACCGTATGCAACGCGTCATTGGCTTTATGGATCCTTGGGCTGATCCTTATGGAAAAGGCTATCAATTGTCACACGCACTCATCGCCTTTGGTCGTGGAGAATGGTTCGGTGTCGGCTTAGGTGCAAGTGTGGAAAAATTATTGTATTTGCCAGAAGCACATACTGACTTTTTATTAGCAGTGATCGCTGAAGAGCTGGGCTTTGTGGGTGTGGTGGTGGTTATTGGCTTATTTAGCTGGTTAGTCATCCGTGCATTTAGTATAGGTAAAACTGCGATTGAAAATGAACGTTATTTTTCTGGCTTATTAGCACAAGGTCTGGGTGTTTGGTTGGGTGCACAGGGCTTTATCAACATGGGCGTTAACATGGGTTTGCTACCTACTAAAGGATTGACTTTGCCATTACTTTCTTTTGGTGGCAGTAGTATTTTGGCGAATTGTATCGCTATGGCAGTTTTACTCAGAATTGACTGGGAAAGTCGCCGCTTACAAAAGAGCTTGCCGACATAATGAATACAGTGAATAAAACATTAATGGTAATGGCAGGGGGTACAGGCGGTCACGTCTATCCAGCAATGGCGGTAGCAGATGAGCTGCAATCGCGAGGCTGGAATGTGACGTGGTTGGCTACAGAAGGTGGCATGGAAAACTGCATATTAGCTGGTAAAAACTACAATGTGGCAGTAATCAATATGAAAGGTGTACGAGGCAAGGGCATATTGCGTCTTGCTTCTCTGCCATTTCAGTTGCTAAAAGCCTGCGTGCAAAGTTTTAAAGCGATTAAACAATATCAACCCAACCTAGTGTTAGGGATGGGGGGGTTCGCTGCTTTTCCTGGTGGTTTAATGGCATGGTTATTAGGTAAGCCATTAGTGATACATGAGCAGAATTCAGTGGCAGGTTTAACAAACAAAGTATTGGCTAAGTTTGCTAAAAAAGTATTAGTTGCGTTTCCTGCAGTATTCGTAGGTAAGGCAACATTAGTTGGTAACCCAGTGCGGACGGCTATTACAACATTGGAAAATCCAGAAGTGCGATTTAGCGGGCGTACTGGTGTGATGCGTTTGTTAGTAGTAGGGGGTAGCTTAGGCGCGCAGGCTTTGAATGATGTAGTGCCTAAAGCTTTGGCTTTAATACCAGAGGCACAACGCCCACAAGTGATTCATCAAGCAGGTGAAAAGCATATCGCAACATTAAAAGCTAACTATCAGGCGGCGGGGGTCAATGCGGAAGCTAAAGCTTTCATTAATGATATGGCAGAGATGTACGCATGGGCAGATTTAGTGATTTGTCGTGCCGGTGCGCTTACCGTAGCGGAGATATCTGCTGCTGGCGTCGCTAGTATTCTTGTTCCATTTCCTTTTGCGGTAGATGACCATCAAACAAGTAATGCAGCGTTTTTGGCCGATGCGGGAGCTGCTTTATTAGTTCAGCAAAGCATATTAACTGACACTGTGCTACTGAAAAATTTGCAAGATTTAAACAGAGAGCGATGCCTAGAAATGGCTATTAAAGCCCGTCGATTGGGCAAGCCAGAAGCGACCGATAATGTCGCCAATATTTGTATGGGTCTAGCGATATGAAGCATAAAAAGTCTGAGGAGCAAAGACTATGAAACATAAAGTCAAAAATATACACTTTGTTGGCATTGGCGGATCTGGGATGAGCGGTATTGCAGAGGTGCTGATTAATCTGAATTTTAAAGTATCGGGCTCTGACTTAGCGAGTAACGCCACAACTCAACGTTTAAAAGGCTTTGGTGCAACCTTGTACCAAGGGCATGCTGCTGAGAATATACAAGGTGCAGATGTGGTGGTGTTGTCATCTGCTGTCAAAGAAGAAAATCCAGAGGTAATTGCGGCGCGCTCAAGAAATATTCCAGTGGTACCGCGTGCCATTATGTTAGCTGAGTTAATGCGCTTTAGACAAGGCATTGCTGTTGCTGGCACCCATGGTAAGACCACTACCACTAGTTTGATTGCGAGCATTTTGGCAGAGGCCGGCATGGATCCAACGTTTGTCATTGGCGGAAAATTAGAGTCAGCAAGTGCTAACGCCCGTTTAGGCACTGGTGAATATATTGTCGCAGAGGCAGATGAATCTGATGCGTCATTCTTGCATCTTACCCCAGTAATGGCAGTAGTTACTAACATTGATGCTGACCACATGGATACTTACGAGCACAGCTTTGAAAAATTAAAAGGTGCATTTGTTGAGTTTTTGCAGCAGTTACCGTTTTGGGGTAGAGCGGTCGTATGTATTGATGATTTGAATATAAGGGCAATTTTGCCACAAGTTTCTAAACCAATTACAGGATATGGGTTTAGTGAAGATGCACAAGTGCGGGCGACCAATGTACGTGCAGATGATGGAAAAATGCACTTCACTGTTTCGCGTATAAATGGTGTAACCACTACTTTTGATGTCACGTTGAATTTGCCAGGTAATCACTACGTGCTCAATGCATTAGCCGCGATTGCTATTGCTAGTGAGTTAAACGTACCTGATGAGGCAATTATTAAAGCGTTAAAAGAATTTAAGGGGGTAGGCAGGCGCTTTGAACGCTATGGCGAAGTTGCTGCTAAAGGGGGAGGCACATTTACTTTAATTGATGATTATGGCCATCACCCAGTGGAAATGCAGGCTGTTATTGCTGCCGCGCGTGGAGCATTCCCTAATAAACGTTTAGTCATGGCGTTTCAACCACATCGTTATACAAGAACCCGCGATTGTTTTGAGGATTTCGTCCGAGTGTTATCCAGCGCGGATGCGGTGTTATTGACGGAGGTGTATTCCGCAGGTGAAGCACCGATTATTGCAGCCGATGGTCGTTCATTGGTTAGAGCCATTCGAGTGGCGGGTAAGGTCGAGCCGGTGTATATGGATACCACAGCCGAATTGCCTGAAGCGATTTTGAATATAGCCAAAGATGGTGATGTAGTGATTGTGATGGGTGCTGGTTCAATTGGCCAAGTGGCTTTTAAAACAAAGGAGTTAGCAGGTTAATGTTACAAGTGCAACCCAAATTATTAGGCCAGTTAATGTTCAACGAGGCCCTTGCTCGTTATAACAGTTGGCATGTGGGAGGTGCAGCAGAACGCTTTTACAAAGCAGCAAGCTTGAATGATTTAGGCACATTTTTACAAAGTTTAAATGCAAATGAGCCGATTTGCTTTATTGGACTTGGATCTAATTTGTTAGTACGTGATGGCGGGGTGCGCGGTACGGTGGTATTGATGCATAACGTGCTGAGCACATTAAAAATAGATGGTGAAACTGTATATGCCGACGCAGGCGTGACTTGCGCAAAAGTGGCTAAGTTTTCTGCGAAACACGCGAGACAAGGTGGCGAGTTTATGGCGGGCATCCCAGGCACAGTAGGTGGAGCACTAGCGATGAATGCAGGTTGTTATGGCACGGAAACATGGGATGTTGTGGCAAAAGTACAGACAATTAATCGTCTTGGCGAGGTGCAGGTGCGTGAGAAAAATGCGTTTAAAACTAGCTATCGCCATGTTGAACTAGAAGCGGGTGAGTTAGGTAATGACGAATGGTTTGTTGGTGCATGGTTTAAATTAAAAGCAGGTGATGCAGATGAATCTAACAAAAAAATTAAAGAGTTATTAGCCAAGCGTTTAGCTAGTCAGCCACTTAATTTACCTAATGCAGGTTCAACTTTTAGAAACCCTAAAGGCGACCATGCAGCGCGATTAATTGAGGCTAGTGGATTAAAAGGTTATCAAATCGGTGGCGCGCAAGTATCAACCAAGCATGCAAATTTTATAGTGAATTTAGGTGATGCTACAGCGGCAGATATTGAGCAATTAATAGCGCACATTCGAGTGGTCGTTAAACAGCAGTTTGGAATTGAGTTGCAACAAGAAGTCAGAGTTATTGGCACAAATATTAAATAGATTTTAGCGAAGTAATGATGAAAAAATTTGGAAAAGTAGCGGTGTTATTAGGTGGTAAATCAGGCGAGCGTGAAATTTCGCTTAAAAGTGGTCATGCTGTGTTGGCGGCATTAAAGCGATCTGGTATCGATGCGGTGGCATTTGATCCAGCAGAAAAGCCTTTGCATGACATAGAAAATTTTGACCGAGTGTTTATTGCATTACACGGCCGTTATGGTGAAGACGGCACGATACAAGGTGCATTGGAGTTGTTCGGTATTCCATACACAGGTAGTGGCGTGATGGCTTCTAGTGTGGGTATGGATAAATGGCGAACTAAATTGTTATGGCGTGCTATGGATGTCGTGACCCCTGATTTTGAAATAGTTAACGAAAACAGTGATTTTGCTGCCATAGAACAAAAGCTTGGTTTGCCGTTATTTGTAAAACCAGCTAATGAAGGCTCTAGTATTGGCATTAGCAAAGTTAAACAAAGCGGTGGTTTAAAAGACGCTTATAAGTTGGCGGCTAAATCTGACCCGTTAGTGATAGCAGAGAAGTTTATTAGTGGTGGTGAATATACGGTAGGTATTTTGGGCGATAGAGCTTTGCCTATCATTAAAATTGTTCCAGCGAATGAGTTTTACGATTATGAGGCGAAATATCTGCGTGATGATACACAGTACCTCTGCCCATGTGGTTTGTCGGCAGATAAAGAAGCACAGATTCAGGCTGAAGCTTTGCAGGCATTTAAAGCAGTAGGTTGCCGTGGCTGGGGTCGAGTAGACTTTTTAATGGATGGCTCTCCATCTAACAACATGGGTAATCATTACTTCTTAGAGCTCAATACTTCGCCAGGGATGACAGATCATAGCTTAGTGCCTATGGCCGCTAAAGCGTTTGGTATTAGTTTTGATGAGTTGGTATTGCAAGTACTTGCAATGACGCTAGAACCAGAAAGTGCTAATTAAATATGTGGAACAGGCCACAACTACTTAACTGGATCGCGAATTTCTTATTCGCGTTATCGGTAGTGTTGATGCTTTATACATTGCTATTCGTTGTCTTGCATTTGCCGATATTTCCATTACGTGAAGTAAAGGTGGAAGGGCAGTTAAGTCACGTGAACCGTGAACAGATTAAGTTAATTGTGACGAGACATTTGAATGGGAATTTCTTTACATTAGATTTGATTAAGGCGCGTGATGCGTTTGAAAAGTTACCTTGGGCACGCAAAGTAAGTGTACGCCGTCGTTGGCCAGATAAATTAGAAGTAGCCATTGAAGAGCATCAAGCGCTGGGCCGCTGGGGCGATATCGCATTAGTGAACACGCATGGTGAATTATTTCATGCAGCATCGGATAGTGATTTACCCGTGTTTTACGGGCCTGCAGATGGTGTACTGGAAGTGGCAAAAAGTTATGCGAAATATAGCCAAATATTGAGCACGGCACAATTAAAAGTAACGCAGGTGGCGCTATCTCCTCGTCGTGCTTGGGAAATTAAAACAGATAAAGGCTTGTTCATTAACATGGGTCGTGAGCATATGGAAGAGCGTTTAGCAAAATTTGTCGGAGCTTATGCCAGTAGCCTACAGCGCTTGAATGGTAGGGTCACTTATGCTGATTTGCGCTATCCCAATGGCTTTGCGGTAAGAAGGCCAATAGGGCAAACAATAAAAGTGAGTGTAGTAAAAAAAGAGACTGCGCCAGCAACAAAAAAAATACCTACTAAAACAGTTGAGTTAAAGAGTCATGAACAGGGGAAACAGCCATGAGTAAAGTAAAAGAAGATAAAAATCTAATCGTTGGGTTAGATATAGGCACATCAAAAATCGTGGCGATTGTGGCTGAGTTGCAACCGGAAGGATCGCTCAAAGTAATCGGTTTGGGGCAACACGTCTCACGAGGGCTAAAAAAAGGGGTGGTGATTAATATTGATTCCACCATGCAATCCATACAGCGTGCGATTGAAGAGGCTGAGCTGATGGCAGATTGCAAAATCAATAATGTGTTTACTGGTATTGCGGGTAGCCATATCAAGAGCATCAATTCGCACGGTATGGTGAAAATCAAAGAAGCTGAAGTTAGCCAAATGGATGTCGATCGGGTGGTAGAAACCGCACGTGCTATTGCTTTGCCATCAGATCAACAAATTTTACATATCTTAACACAAGAGTTTGTGATTGATGGTCAAGAGGATGTGCGCGAACCCTTGGGTATGAGCGGCATGAAACTAGAAGTGAAAGTACATATTGTGACTGGCGCAGTAGCGGCTGCACAAAATATTGTGAAGTGCATTAAGCGCTGTGGCTTAGAAGTGAGTGATTTGATTTTGCAGCCACTAGCATCAAGTATGGCGGTACTTACGGATGATGAAAAAGAATTAGGCGTGTGTTTGGTGGATATCGGTGGCGGCACTACTGATATCGCCGTCTTTAAACAAGGTGCGATTCGACATACCGCAGTAATACCCATAGCCGGCGACCAAATAACGAATGATGTAGCAGTGGCTTTTCGTACACCGACACAATCCGCTGAAGATATCAAAATCAAACATGGATGCGCGTTACGCCAGTTAGCTGATGCACGTGAAATGGTTGAAGTCATGGGTGTGGATGGACGTGAGCCACGCCAACTATCAGTTCAAACATTGGCCGAGGTCATTGAGCCGCGGGTAGTGGAATTGTATGAGTTTGTATTGCAAGAGCTGCGCCGTAGTGGCATGGAGGAAATGATTGCCTCTGGCATCGTGATTACTGGGGGCTCGGCGATGATGCGTGGCATGGTGGAATTGGGTGAAGAGATATTTCATATGCCGGTGCGTATGGGGATGCCACGTTATGTAGGTGGCTTATCTGAAGTCATTAGTAATCCTCGTTATGCCACAGGTGTGGGCTTAGTATTAATGGGCAAGCAACAGTTAGAGCGGCAGCTTCATGGGCAAATGGAGTCCAGCTCTTTTGCACGAATTTTAGAAAGAATGAAGAGTTGGTTTCAAGGTAATTTTTAACAGTACAAAGTCAGTGGTTAAGTAGTTGTTTTAGAGCAATAGGTAATAAGGGCAGAGGGGGTTTTAGTAATAAAACAAACTCAAATCGTAAAGGCAAATTAGGAGAGTAAACATGTTTGAGATTATGGAAAAAGATTCACAAGAAGCCGTCAT
>JAYVTW010000044.1:0-4360 GCA_043788445.1 Methylophilaceae bacterium | reverse complement strand
ATCTTAAATTGTGTGTTTAAAAAAGGCGACGTGTCGGATTCACATCATAACTCTAGTCATCAAAGTGACGCATATAATCACGACCATTCACATTCTGTTAAAGATCATTACTATCATTAAATTAGCTTTAGGATAGTTCGGCAATATTAGGTAAGAATTTATAACCGAAGTTATTATCGGTGATTGAATAGCGATGCAAGAAGTATTTTTTTGCAGCAGAGTTTTCTAAATTTCAGGAGGTTAATATGCCCTACGTTAATATTAAATTGGCTGGCAGTATAACGCGTGAGCAAAAAGCCAATATTGCTAAAGAAATTACCGACACCCTACAACGGGTCGCCAATAAACCCTCAAGTTATACATACATTATCTTTGAGGAAGTGGAATATGAAGATTGGGCGATTGCAGGTAAATTGCTTGATGAATGAATTTTACAATCATCAATAGTTTGTAGTGTTTAAGTTATTAGAGAGTAAAGTTCGTGAAGATTGGCTTTACTTTCTATGCTATGGGTTTAAGTTGCTATAAGTTCAACAGCTTGGTTTACTAAGTTTTGAATATAATTATATAAATCGGCTTCCCAAGCATTGCCATATATTTGCCCATTGCGTGAAAGTATAAAAATTTAGTACATGCTGTTAACCTTCATAAACCATGATGCTAGGCTATAACCAATACCGCTTAAGATGATAAGGCATACAAAACCTGGTTTTAGTTTAGTTAACCAACATGAAAGAATACTCATAATCAAAAAGCTAAATAGGAAAGCAATAGCAAGAATTTTTAGCATTTTTAGCACATTCACGGCAAAGCAGAAAATGAAGCCCATAAAAAAGAGTAACAAACCAATACCAAACAGGTGAATATGTGAAACGCGCTTTAAGCTCTCAATAGATGTGCCTTTATTAGTCGCAGCTTCTTTCTTGACTTCTTCAAAATTAGTGAAGTTAGGAATGTTTGGTACGTTGATATAGCAAGCTACACGGTGTTCTACAAATAAGCCTTTAAAATCCCCCCCCACCCATTTAGCTTTTGGAGTGTCATCACGAGCCAACTGGATAATGTCATTACGAACTTCTGGTGGGACATTGTTTGGCATTGCACCATTAAGCATACCTTATAGCTTGCTGCCAAAGCGGTCACCATAATGCCTGAAAACAATTTCATTAACCGTTAAGCTAAAGGTACCATCTGCTGTTATTTATATTGTGGAATTGACTATATCCCAAAACAACACTAGCTCATTAAATGCTTTTATTAACGTAATACGTTATGCTATTCGTATTTTAATTGTTAATATTAATTGATTTGTTTTGAGTGTTATGTTTGATCCTAAGCCCATTCTAAAAAACCTTCCCAACTTGCCTGGTGTTTATCGCATGATAAGTGCTACTGATGAAGTTATCTACGTTGGTAAAGCCAAGAATATTAAGAAGCGCGTTTCATCCTATTTTAATAAAAACTTGCCTAGCCCACGCACGCGCATGATGGTGAGCAACATTGTACGTATAGAAACTACGGTCACACGTAGCGAGGCTGAGGCTTTATTATTAGAAAATAATCTTATTAAAGGCTTAATGCCGCGCTATAACGTTTTGTTTCGGGATGATAAGTCTTATCCTTACATCACATTAACCAATGATAAATATTCACGATTAGCCTTTCACCGTGGAGTGCAAAAAAAAGGTAGCCAGTATTTTGGGCCCTTTCCTAATTCGTTTGCGGTGCGTGAAAGCATACAACTGATGCAAAAAGTATTTCGCTTGCGTACTTGCGAGAACACCGTGTTTACTAATCGCTCTCGGCCTTGTTTGCAATTCCAAATTGAGCGCTGCACCGCGCCTTGCGTTGGTTTTATTTCTGAAGCCGATTATCAGCATGATGTGCATCACGCTGCTTTGTTTTTACAAGGTAAAACAAACGAGGTCATGGACGAGTTAGGCGAAAAAATGAACCATGCCGCCGAGCACCAACAATATGAGCAAGCGGTGGTGTTTCGTGATCGCATGCAAGCCTTGCGTCAAGTACAAGCTAAGCAGTTTGTAAGTGATTTTAATATAGCAGATGCTGATGTAATTGCCTGTGCCGAGTATGAAGGTCAATATTGCATAAATTTAGTAATGATACGAGGCGGCCGTCATTTGGGGGATAAAAGTTATTTTCCTAAAAATGCCCAAGGTTCAAATCAGCATGAGGAATTGAGCGATATCGTTGAAGCGTTCTTATCACAACATTACGAACCGCAAAACACGCCGCCACTGATTGTGTTAGGTGCCGGTAGCATACAACTAAGCGTTGATAAGCTTATATTTGAAGAAGTATTTACCGAACAAGCTGGACGCAAAGTGCGCATTAATACCAATGCGACTGGTGATAAAAAAGTTTGGCTAAAAATGGCACAAACCAATGCCGAATTAGCACTTACTCAGCGCGCAGCGCAAACGGCTAACCAAGAAGCACGATTGTTGGCATTGCGAGAAGCCCTTAATTTAGCCGATAATATTGAACGCATTGAATGTTTTGATATTAGTCATACCATGGGTGAAGCTACCGTAGGTAGTTGCGTGGTGTTTGACCGCGGTGATATGCAAAATAGTGAGTATCGTCGTTACAACATCACGGGCATTACACCTGGAGACGATTATGCCGCTATGCGTGATGTGCTGACAAGGCGTTATAAGAAAGTGGCGGCAGGGGATGGCAAGCGCCCAGATTTAATCTTTATTGATGGTGGCAAAGGTCAGTTGGGCGTCGCAATTAATGTCATGCAAGAAGTAGGTTTAGCAGATATCCTGCTAGTAGGTATTGCCAAGGGTAAAGAGCGGCGCCCTGGATTAGAAACTATGATTTTTTCTGATACTGGTGAAATGCTGAATTTAGAAAAAGATAATCGCGGTTTGCATTTGTTGCAGCAAATTCGCGATGAAGCCCATCGTTTCGCCATTACTGGTCACCGAGCCAAGCGCGGCAAGGCGCGTATGCACTCAAGTTTAGAAGACATTGCTGGTATCGGTGCAAAACGTCGTAAAGCCTTACTTACACGCTTTGGTGGGTTGGATGGCGTAAAAAATGCTAGTATGGATGAAATTGCCGAAGTTGAAGGCATCAGCCAAGGTTTGGCAGAAAAAATTTATCAGGAGCTACATTAATGCTGTGTAATATTCCAACCATGCTAACTTGGCTACGTATTATACTCATTCCTGTTTTCGTCACTATTTTTTACTTACCACCTAACGCCATTCCAGCTCATTGGGTTAACTTCACAGCTACCAGTATATTTGCTGTAGCTGCATTTACCGATTGGTTAGATGGTTATTTAGCGCGCAAGCTCAATCAAACCTCAAGTTTTGGCGCATTTTTAGACCCTGTAGCAGATAAGCTCATGGTTGCGGCAGCATTGCTCGTGCTGGTTGAGTTTGGGCGCGTGGGGGCAATTATTGCATTGATTATTATTGGGCGTGAGATTGCGATTAGTGCCTTGCGTGAATGGCTGGCTGGTTCAGGCCAAAGCAGTAGCGTAGGGGTGGCATTGATAGGAAAGATTAAAACTGCTGCACAAATGTTAGCCATTCTTTTTTTACTTTACTGGGATAACATTGGCTTAGTAAATACAAAATTAGTTGGACAGTATTTAATTGCATTAGCCGCTTTTTTAACATTGCTATCAATGGCTTATTACCTAAGAGCTGCTTGGCCGCAAATCAACAAGGGGTAACTAACAGCTTTTATTCTTGACACATCTCGGAATCTCGCTAAAATGCACGTCTCTTAAAGAATGTGAGCTTTGGTTAAGAGAAGTAAGTTAAAATAAGTAATACTGCATTTTAGTCTTGACTTCGCGTCGAAAATCGCTAAAATGCTTTTCTCTTTAAGCGGGAGTAGCTCAGTTGGTAGAGCGCAACCTTGCCAAGGTTGAGGTCGCGAGTTCGAGACTCGTCTCCCGCTCCAGTATAAAACGGGGATTTTAGCCAATGCTGAATTCCCCGTTATAGTTTTAAGCCAGTATTAATTTTGGTCAGTTCTGATAATCAGAATTGCTAAGTTTGATAAACGGTCTGAATGTGTAATGAATGGTTTAAATTACTGGTTTTGTACTAGCTTCAAATGGCGCGATAGCAAAGCGGTTATGCCGCGGCCTGCAAAGCCGTTTAGGCCGGTTCGACTCCGGCTCGCGCCTCCAGATAATCTGGAATATAATTTAGATAGTAGTTTTAGATGTTGATGCTTGATTGTATCAATATCCCAATACCTAGCAAGCTTGCTTGTTAGTTCATCCGCCCGGGTGGTGAAATTGGTAGACACAAGAGACTTAAAATCTCTCGCCTTATGGGTGTGCCGGTTCGACTCCGGCTCCGGGCAC
>JAYVTW010000043.1:0-3079 GCA_043788445.1 Methylophilaceae bacterium | reverse complement strand
TAGAGGTACATGCCATTACAGGTAAAACAATGACAGCTTTATTTGCTGAACAAACAAATGAAGTATTGCCTTATAACTTACTTAAAATTGCATTAATTCCTAGTGATAGAGCCGTATTGCACTTACGTATTGCTAAGCGCTTTGATGAGATGCTTAAAGCTGGATTTGTAGACGAGGTGAAAAGTTTACTTAGAACTTATGACTTAACGCCCAATACAACATCTATGCGCTGTGTCGGATATAGACAAGCTTTACAGCATTTGCATGGTGATTACGATGCTGCTGAGTTGCGTGACCGGGGTATTTTTGCCACACGCCAATTAGCAAAAAGGCAGCTAACTTGGCTACGTAGTATGAATGACGTGGTAACGTTAGATTGCTTGGACGTAAACCTAAATGATTCAGTATTTAATATTGTAAATCAATTTATTAGCGTATGAATGTAATAAATAACATTAAGTATTAGCTAGTAATTTCTGCATCCGTTTCGCAGCCTCTATGCACTCCTCAAACGACGCTACTAATGCCATGCGGATAAAATTTTCCCCCGGATTTACTCCATGTACATCACGTGCTAAGAAGCTGCCGGGTAATACCGTGATATTAAAATATTTATAGAGTTGAATTGCTAATTCTGTATCTGGAATTGAAGTTTTTGCCCAAAGGTAAAATGCGGCATCTGGCATTTCGACCTCTAAAATATTCGCTAGCATAGGTGTTACCGCGTTAAATTTTTCTTTATACAGCCTGCGATTTTCAATTACATGAGTTTCATCATTCCACGCAGCGATACTGGCATGTTGCACGGCAGGATTCATGGCACAACCTTGATAGGTGCGATATAGTGCAAATTTCTCTATTAAATTTGCATCGCCAGCTACAAAACCAGAGCGCATACCAGGTACATTCGAGCGTTTTGATAGAG
This sequence comes from Methylophilaceae bacterium, assembly GCA_043788445.1. Lineage (GTDB taxonomy): Bacteria > Pseudomonadota > Gammaproteobacteria > Burkholderiales > Methylophilaceae > JACMMS01. The sequence continues at coordinate 2,154 of JAYVTW010000043.1, read as the reverse complement.
AACTGAAAATGATTAGATTTTTAAAGTCTCGGCCTAATTTATAAGCTGCTTGCAAAGCACCTAGTGGTGGATTTGTTTCATCAAAGTAGATTTCTGAATAACATTCATCCGCTGCGATGATAAATTCGTATTTATCTGATAGCTCAAATATAGTTTTCCATTGTGCTAAGCCCATCACCTTGCCAGCAGGGTTGCTTGGACTGCATACATAGACTAATTGGGTGCGCTGTAAAATATCATCTGGCACACTAGAAAATTCCATCGCATAGTCATTTTCAGGTGTGGTGTTTAAGAAGTATGGTTCAGCACCTGCCAAAAAAGCTGCACCCTCATATATCTGGTAAAACGGGTTCGGTGAAATAACAATTGGTCTTCGAATACAGTTTGATGTGATAACCGCTTGCGCTACAGCAAATAATGCTTCTCGACTTCCTGCAATAGGTAGAATCTCGGTTTCAGGGTTAAGTGCCGGTATATCATAACGACGTGAAATCCATGCTGAAATCGCTTTGCGTAATTCTGGTATGCCAGCGGTTGTAGGGTAGGTGGCAAGTCCATTTAAATTATTTACTAATGCCTTTTTTATCAGATCTGGCGTGGCATGTTTAGGTTCGCCTATAGATAAGTTAATCGGCATATAGGCTGTGTTTGGCGTGATGTCTTTAAATAAATCCCGTAAACGTTGAAATGGGTAAGGTTGTAGTTGGTTTAAATTTACATTCATAACCTTTATTATAAGGGATGTGGATCGAAATTTGCGTGTGTTAAGATAGATTAAGAATGTTAAAAATTAGAGAATTATTTTGAATAAACGGCAGCCGTTAGCTATTTTTGGATTACTGTTCGGCGCTTTTTGCTGGGGTATTGTCTGGTATCCCTACCGCCTAATGGATATGTCTGGGGTACCAGGCGTCGTTTCAAGTTTTTATACTTATATCATTGCTTTGGCAATTGGCTGCGTTATATTTGCACGTCACTGGCGTGGTATTACAAAGGTGCCAAAAAGCATTGTCTGGCTTAGTTTGGTGGCAGGGTGGACTAATTTAAGTTACGTGATTGCGATTATTGATGGTGAAGTAATGCGCGTGATGCTGCTGTTTTACTTAGCCCCTGTATGGACTTTGATTCTGGCACATTGTTGGTTACATGAGCGTACAACTAAATCAGGTTATATCGCAATCATTGTGTCGTTGATAGGCGCTTATATTATGCTAGCAAATCCTTTAAGTGGTTCGCTCACGTTACCTTTACCGCAGACTGAGTCTGACTGGTTTGCTTTAAGTGCGGGTATTGGCTTTGCTATGACCAATGTTATGACACGCAAAGCTGACTATTTGAGCCTGAAAGCTAAGTCTTTTGCAGTGTGGATAGGAGTTATTACAATGGTGCTAATCTTTTTACCATTTGTACATACTAGTTTGCTTGCACCGCAATTTTTTACGATAAAGCAATGGATAACAATGGTACTAATTGCACTATTAATTATGTCGGCGACTTTGTTTGTGCAGTATGGTGTCACAAAAATTACAGCAACGCGCGCTTCAGTATTATTTTTATTTGAATTAGTCGTGGCAGCTATTGCTTCTTATTACCTGACTATCGAAGTTATGACTTTAAGTGAGTGGGTGGGTGGGGCACTGATACTTGCAGCTGCAATATTTGCGGCTTTAAATCATCAACATGAGCGCTAATCAATTTAACCAGTAATCGTGCCGAATCCGCTGCTACTACCTCGATTACCTTCTGCTGCAAAACGTATTTTGAGTGATAAGTCATTGCGAGAATCCGCATTAGCCAATGCATTTTCTTCATTAATTTTACCATTATTAAATAGCCTAAATAAGGATTGATCGAATGTACACATACCCAAATCACTATTATTTACCATGATGTCTTTAATTTCACCAATTTTTTGTTTTTGTATTAAATCAGCAACATAAGGTGTATTAATCATCACTTCAACAGCCGCGGCACGCTTTGATTCTAGAGCGGGTATTAAACGTTGCGCAATAATGCCTATAATATTTAAAGACATACTCAATAACAATCCTGAACGTGCGTCTTGTGGGAAAAATGAGATGATACGTTCTAAGGTTTGGTTGGCATTGTTGGAGTGTAATGTAGCTAAGCATAAATGACCTGTTTCAGCATATG
>JAYVTW010000042.1:0-7202 GCA_043788445.1 Methylophilaceae bacterium | reverse complement strand
GCCACCGGTCAGGAATCTGGCCGAGGTGGTGAGTCTCTGATGTTAGGGATGTTGAACCACGAAACCACATCTATAGCTGCGATAGCAGTTTAGGTGGGGTAGTTCATTTTCTTAAACAATCTCGAATTTCTCGCAACAATATAACATCCTCTGGCGTTTCTAATGGTGCAGGATCCACCACAGCTGGTACCTTTTTCAAACGATTGACTTGTTTGACTAAAATAAAAATCACAAATGCTAAAATTAAAAAGTTGATCACAATTGTAATAAATTTACCGTAAGCTAGTAATGGCACTCCCGCTTTTTTCAAAGCATCATAAGTTTGCGGAATATCGACAGGACCATCTGCTAATTTCAAAAACATATTGGTGAAATCTAAACCGCCAAATACTCTACCCACTAGCGGCATAATAATATCGTTTACCAATGAATCAACAATCTTGCCAAATGCAATTCCAATAATGACTCCAACAGCTAAGTCCATCACATTGCCGCGGCTCACAAACTCTTTAAATTCTGAACCCAAACTCATTATTTTTCTCCCCAAAACTTAAGCAAGTTATATTAAATATTTCCATCAGGCTTGCACCCATCAAATTCAAAACCAATATAAACTTTGGGCTGGTGCCTTGTCAACTGATTAAAAGTATATGTTTTTAAAAGCACATAAATAAAATAACAGCGTTAGCGGTTACAATCTTTCATCGTTTGCCATGAGCTTTTCAATTTTGATTTCTATATTTAAACAGCCAACGAACCACTTTTACTTGCAAAAAATTATTTTGCCCTTCTTGTTAGGGATTTTGGCTGTTGCAGGATTTGCACCGTATTACTTTTACCCAGCCACTATTGCTTCACTTATCAGCTTATTTTATTTATGGCAAAAATCTAATACCGCCAAACAAGCTGCATTGATAGGTTTTATATATGGTTTAGGTTTATTTGGTGTTGGCATTTATTGGATATATATCAGCCTGCATGATTTTGGTGGCATGCCCTGGTGGATGGCAAGTTTCTCAACGTTTGTTTTGTGTGGATTTCTAGCTCTTTTTCCAGCAATAGTAGGCGCACTAAGCAAAGGTATTAATTACTCGTTACTTAGCATCCCTGTATTTTGGACTTTGTCCGAGTGGGTGAGAAGTTGGATTTTCACTGGCTTCCCCTGGCTAACAGTCGGTTATAGTCAAGTACCTCAAAGCCCTCTAGTTGGCTATCTGCCAATAATTGGCGTATATGGCATTTCTTTTATCTCAGTGTTTATTGCAAGTCTAATCGCGTATTGGCTCGCCAAACCCACGCAAAGTAACATATGGAAGCGCATGGCAGTTGCTGCTTTAATATTAATCTGGGGTAGTGGTAGCCTATTAAAATTTGTAGAATGGACTAAACCAATTAACAGCCCCACTAGCGTTGCATTACTTCAAGGGAATATTTCGCAAGAAATAAAATGGTCACCGAAAATTACAGACCAGACTCTCAAGACATATTTGGATATGGCGCAGAAGAGCAAAGCGAAGCTTATCATCATGCCCGAAACGGCACTACCAATGCTGGCCAACCGAATTCCTCACCAATATATGCAAGCTTTAAAAAATCATGCTTTAAGTAACCAAGGTGATATTTTAATAGGTGCAGTAGAAGGAATTGCAAGCGCCAATCAGAATAACCCTGACCAATATTATAACAGTATGCTTAGTATTGGTTCGGCCAATACACAAACTTACCGCAAGTCGCATCTGGTGCCATTTGGCGAATTTATTCCACTAAAAACGGTATTTAGTTGGATTTATCATGATTGGCTAAATATTCCGCTCAGTGACTTAGCACGAGGTAGTTTAGATCAGCACCCAATGAATGTTGCAGGGCAAAAAGTGGCAGTAAATATTTGTTATGAAGATGTGTTTGGTGAAGAAATTATTCGCCAACTACCTGAAGCAACGCTGTTAGTAAACGTAAGCAATGACGCATGGTATGGTGAGTCACTGGCAGCTTATCAACACATGCAATTCTCGCAAGCCCGCGCCATTGAAACAGGTCGTGTCATGCTGCGTGCCACTAATACTGGCGCTACGGCCATGATAGATTCACATGGCAATGTTGTTGCGCACGCAGCGCACTTTAACAAGACTACACTAAGTATTGAAGCACAAGGTTACACAGGCACTACGCCTTATGTACGTTGGGGTAATTGGCCATTGATTATAGTGTTAATTACAACAACTATTGGCTTATTAATACGCCGTTTTAAGAATAAAAAGTTAGTTTATACAACTACTTAAAAACGTCTACAACTGGTGTATGGACAATGTGACTCTTGCACTACTTCAATGGCCAATGGGTTTAAGTTAGAGAATATCCTTACGAACGCACTATTTGTTTTGATTTCTTCAGTGGTGACTGGCTGTACGATAGCAGCAATCTTATTTGTACTTTCCACATATTTTTTTGCATCAATTGTTGTGGCTGATTGGAAAACCGTGCGGTAAGCGTCGCCATGTGCTTGGCAATAACTACTTAAAACACTCCAAAAATGTTGTTCTTCTGGCTTGCTATATACTAAGCTCAAATCATCCGCCAATATTCGGCAACGGCCAAACTGCCTTGGTGCTGCAGTTGCTATAAAATCTTTTTGACTGTGAGTCTGTGTACTGCATGCCTTGAGTTTTGTTATCAAATTTTGCTGCATTTGTAGGCTTGAGCTTACTAACTCAAGTTTGTTATTCACTTGGCCTAATGCCGCATCAATACATTCATTAACAGATGGCATGCCTGAATATATCGAACTACTATCTCCTAAACCGATATTAGCTAACACCATACTGAGTTGTGCTAACTTTAATTGCGTTGCCATCTTACTATCATAATAATGACCATATCCAACAACAATAACGACACTAGGCAGCACAAAGAATAAGGCAATCAAGCTACTTTGAAATGGCTTATATCGGTAAGCCATTATCAGCAACAAAGTCATGATGATTCCTGTTAGCAAACCACCCAAATGTGCTGCATTGTCGATGTTAGCAATGGCACCAGCGCCAAAAGTCAGCGCTAAACTAATTCCCAAGCCAGAGAGTGGGATTTCGCTACGCGCTCTATTTTTAAGAGCATACACAATCGCCACGCCAAAGATACCCAATATCGCGCCGGATGCACCACAGCTTATAAAGAACTGACCATTACGCCACACTGCGCTTAATAAACTACCCATTAGGCCTGATAAAAGATAAACCGCTGCAAAATAAGTAGCGCCAAGCTTGGGTTCTAAAATACGTCCTAACGACCACAAAGCCAGCATGTTCATGGCAATATGCGTCAAATTAACGTGCATAAACATGCTTACTAATAGACGCCAATACTGGCCTGCAAAAGTCAACACAGGAACATTTGCGCCCCAGTCAATTAAAAACGACTCGTGACCTAAACCCTGAAAAGCACGTACATCAACTAATCCTAAACCCAAATAAACAGCAATATTAGTAAGTAAAAAAAAGGTAGTGGCGGGAGTGGTTTGAAAGGATTGAATTAAACGTGGAAACTGCATGTAGCGCAAACCTATTAAAAAATTATTATTAGTATAACCAGTATAAAACAACAGTGCTTTTTAGATTGCGCAAAAAGAAGTAAAATCAGAGCTAATTCAATAATTACAGCTTAACTTAACTAGATAGTAGCTACTAGACAAACCTTATGTCATCAACTTCAACACTCACAAAAGCCACTCCACTCACTTTTCAACAAATCATATTAAAACTGCAAAACTATTGGGCAGACCAAGGCTGTGCACTATTACAACCATACGATATGGAAGTGGGTGCTGGCACATCGCACACGGCCACATTTTTACGCTCGCTAGGACCAGAGCCTTGGAAAGCCGCTTACGTGCAACCAAGCCGGCGCCCGAAAGATGGCCGTTATGGTGAAAACCCAAACCGCTTACAACAATATTACCAATTTCAAGTAGTGCTTAAACCAGCCCCAGCAAATATCTTAGAACTGTATTTAGGCTCATTAGAAGTATTAGGATTTAATTTAAAACAAAATGACATCCGTTTTGTAGAGGATGACTGGGAAAACCCTACATTAGGCGCATGGGGCTTAGGCTGGGAAGTATGGTTAAATGGCATGGAAGTCACACAGTTTACTTATTTCCAGCAAGTTGGTGGTATTGATTGCAAACCTGTTACCGGTGAGATTACTTATGGTTTAGAACGTTTGGCCATGTACTTGCAAGGTGTAGATAATGTTTACAATTTAACTTGGACAGATGGCCTCACTTACGACGATGTATATTTACAGAACGAAAAAGAGCAATCGACTTATAACTTTGAGTATTCTGATGTTGATTTCCTGTTCACTGCATTTACTGCCCATGAAAAAGAAGCGCTACTCTTAATTGAAACCAAATTACCGTTGCCTGCTTATGAGCAAGTATTAAAAGCCGCTCATACTTTCAATTTATTGGATGCGCGTGGCGCAATCAGTGTGACAGAACGTGCAAGCTATATGGGGCGTATCCGTAATTTAGCACGTAGTGTAGCAGCAGGATATTTGGATAGCCGCGCTCAACTTGGCTTTCCTATGGCTCCAAAAAACTGGGCCAATGAAGTGTTATTAAATTTAGCAAAAAATGATTCTACAAAGAAAGTAGTAGTATGAGTACCAAAAACCTATTAGTTGAATTATTTGTTGAAGAACTACCGCCTAAAGCCCTTAAAAAGCTCGGGGAAGCGTTTTCTAGTGTACTAGATGAAACATTGAAGAGCCAAGGTTTAAGTAATGAAAACTCGGTAACAACGGCTTATGCATCGCCGAGACGTTTGGCAGCACATATTAGCAATATAGCAACGGTTGCAGCAGACAAACAAATTACTCAAAAACTAATGCCGGTGGCGGTGGGCTTAGATGTCAGCGGTAATGCAACTCCAGCGCTATTAAAACGTTTAGGTGGATTCAATTTAGACGCTACTGCCGTGACACAACTTAAACATGAAATGGATGGCAAAACTGAAGCCTTGTACTTAGACATCGTCGTTAAAGGCATAAGTTTAAAAGATGGTTTGCAAAAAGCAATTGATGAAGCTCTGGCTAAATTACCTATTCCTAAAGTCATGACTTATCAACTAAGCGATGGCTGGACTAGCGTGAACTTTGTACGTCCCGCTCATAGCTTGGTGGCTTTGCACGGTGAGAATGTTGTAGATATTAGCGTGCTAGGGTTAATATCCAGCAACGCTACACAAGGTCACCGTTTTGAAGCAAGCGTATCGCCATTAGTGATTAAAACTGCCGACAGCTATGCCGAACAACTTAAAACAGAAGGCGCTGTCATCGCCAGTTTTGAAGAACGTCGCGATGAAATTACAAGGCAATTATCAGCCGCCGCTACTAAGTTAGGCTTAAAACCAATTGAAGATGATGCCTTATTAGATGAAGTTACTGCACTGGTAGAGCGCCCCAATGTATTGGTTGGTGAATTTGAGACTGAATACCTAGAAGTACCACAAGAATGTTTGATTTTAACCATGAAGGCAAATCAAAAATACTTTCCGTTATTGGACAGCAACAACAAGCTGACCAATCAATTTTTAATCGTTAGCAATATCAGCCCTGCCGACCCAAGCGCAGTGATTGGCGGCAATGAGCGCGTAGTGCGTCCACGCTTGGCTGACGCTAAATTCTTCTTTGACCAAGACCGTAAGAAAACACTTGAAAGCCGAATAGAAGGCTTAAATAAAGTGGTGTATCACAACAAGCTAGGGAGCCAAGGTGAGCGTATGCAGCGCGTACGCGCTATTGCCCAAGCCATTGGCCAGCAGCTAGGTGGCGACATATTGGCCGCTAGTGCAACCAAAGCCGCAGAACTTGCTAAAACTGATTTGGTCACTGATATGGTGGGTGAATTTCCAGAACTGCAGGGCATTATGGGGCGCTATTATGCACAACATGAAAAAATTGAGGATGATGTTGCTTATGCTATTGAAGACCATTATAAACCGCGTTTTGCGGGCGATAGCCTACCCAGAAATCAAACAGGCATTTATGTTGCGTTAGCCGACAAGTTAGAAACTTTAGTTGGTATGTTTGGTATTGGGAGTATACCAACAGGGGATAAAGACCCATTTGCTTTAAGAAGGCATGCTTTAGGAATAATGCGCATGTTAATAGAATTAAAGCTTCCGGTTAGTCTTGAGTGGATATTAAAAACAACTATTGATGGATTTCCTTCGGGCCTTTTACAGCTTGGATTTAAGGAGGGTGATAATATTGTTGTGCCTCTATGGGTAAAAGTACAATTCTTCCTATTAGAACGTGTAGTCAGCTATTTAAAAGACATAAGCTACTCACCACAAGAGACTGAAGCTGTTCTTGAACTAGCTCACCCATATGAGTATCTTTCTCGCCTTGAAGCAATCCGAAATGCCCAGACAATATTTCCTTATGAGTTTGCTCAACTTGCTAATGCAGATAAACGAGCGCGCAATATTTTAAACAAATCTGGTGGACTGCTTGAGGTAATACTTACTGACAATCAAAAATTAGTTGAAGAGGCAGAAAAAAATTTACTATCAAAAACTCGCGAGCTAAGGAATGAAGTTGATCGTCTTGCTGCCGAAGGAAAATTTGAAGCCGCTTTATTACTTACCGTTCAAATCAGTCAGCCCGTAACAGATTTTTTTGATTCAGTTATGATTAACGCGGAAGAACCTGAATTACGTTTAAATAGATTCCGTTTACTACACGAGGTTACGGGTCTGACTAATAGGGTGGCCAACTTATCTAAGCTTGCAAGTTAAGTGCAAAATGTATTTATCAAAAGATTGTAAAAAGGAATTTTATTAATGAAATTAGTTATTTTAGATCGCGATGGCGTTATCAATAAAGACTCTGCTAATTTCATTAAAAAACCCGATGAGTGGATACCCATCCCTGGCAGTTTAGAAGCAATCGCACTGCTCAATCAATCTGGGTTTCGCGTTGCATTAGCTACCAATCAATCTGGCATTAGTCGTGGCTTATTTGATATGGTAACGCTAAATGCCATCCACGACAAAATGCACCGTGCTTTAAGCCAAATAGGAGGCCGCATTGATGCCTTGTTTTATTGCCCGCATGCCGCGGATGAACATTGTGATTGCCGTAAACCTAAAGCAGGTATGATTGAAGATATTGGTTTGCGTTTTTCAATTAATTTAAAAAAT
>JAYVTW010000041.1:0-17050 GCA_043788445.1 Methylophilaceae bacterium | reverse complement strand
TAAGGCATGTACCACGATAATCAAATCTAATTCATCTCTTAACTCGTTTTGTCCAAAACCAATAGTGCGTAGCCATTCTGTTCTGGCGCGCTCCATATAATTGAGATAGTTGGAGTGATACACTACAGCGCCGCCATCCGTATCTTCGTGATAAACACGAATCGGCCAGTTGAAAATTAAGTCTGCCATGTTTCTTCGCTATAAGTTTGCCCAACTGCCAGATGTGCGGGTAACGGCAAATCAAAATGTTGATAGGTTAAATAGGTAGCAACACGGCCACGTGGTGTACGCATTAAAAAACCCTGTTGAATCAAATATGGCTCCAATACATCCTCTATGGTATCGCGCTCCTCACCGATTGCTGCTGCAAGATTATCCAAACCTACCGGACCGCCGCTGAATTTTTCTAAAACCGCTTGTAATAACTTTCTATCCATTACATCGAAACCCAGCTTATCAACATCTAGCATTTTTAGTGCCGCATCAGCAATTTTTGAGGTGACGATACCATCTGCTTTCACTTGCGCATAATCCCGTACACGTCGCAATAAGCGGTTAGCAATCCGCGGCGTGCCGCGAGAGCGCTTGGCAATCTCTAGCGCACCTTGATTTTGCATTTCCACATCTAACAAGCCAGCTGAGCGATTCACAATACGTGCTAACTCATCCGATGTATAAAATTCAAGCCGCGACACAATACCAAAACGATCACGTAGTGGATTGGTCAACATGCCTGCACGTGTAGTTGCACCTATCAATGTAAAAGGAGGTAAATCTAACCGCACAGAGCGTGCGGCAGGGCCTTCACCTATCATAATATCCAGTCGATAATCTTCCATCGCTGGATATAAAATCTCTTCCACTACCGGCGAAAGTCGATGAATCTCATCGATAAATAAGACATCGTTAGGTTCTAAATTTGTGAGCAGCGCTGCCAAATCACCAGCTCGCTCCAACACAGGTCCAGAAGTTTGGCGCATATTTACGCCCATTTCTTTGGCGATAATATGAGCGAGTGTGGTTTTGCCTAAACCGGGAGGACCAAATAGTAAGACATGATCTAAAGCCTCACTTCGGCCGCGTGCCGCATTAATAAAAATCTCTAGCTGACTACGTGCTTTTTCTTGACCCACATACTCATCGAGCACTTTTGGACGTAAAGCACGTTCTAGGGCTTCTTCTTGTTGGCTTACAGGCTCAGCTGCAATTAAACGGTCTGTTTCTATCATAACGTCATCATATCATTAGTGGCAATTAATGGAGCAGTTCAGCACCCTCAACTACCACTCGATAAAGTTGCAATTCTTGTTGATTTTGCAAAGTAACACCGCTTATCACGACTTGCCCACGTTGGCTTGGTGCAATAGCACCTGAGATCATCATTGGCTGGCTCTGAGCAATTGCCCGACCTGTGTTAGCATCATATTGCACGACGCGCACTTGCACTTGCCCTACCGCTACTTTCGTCGGGTTTTGCACTACAGCATACAATTGGCCTCTCGCATCAACTTGCGGGGCCGCTTGTAAATATTTTGCTGGATTACGTGGTAAATCTAGATTTACATAACGGCCCGTTGCAATTTGCCCAATATCAGAATTTGAACTTGCGGCTATTTCATAGTAGCTTAGCGCTGTAGCCGTATCACCACGTTCTTCTGCTATCTCACCTAAGTATAAATGTGCTGGTGCATTAGGAAGAAGCTCATTACTTTTTTTAAGAAAAGGCTCTGCTTCAGTTTTACGTCCCATATTGACCAATGCAATGCCACTTTGAATATACGGCTTAAAGTAATCTGGCTGCATCTTAATGGCTTTATCGTAGTAATTTAATGCCTCTTGTGCCCTTGGTTTAGGCTTTTGCGAAAGCGCAATATCACCTAACAACTCTTGAAAACGCGCTTCGTGCGGCTCTATTGCAATTGCCTGATGCGCTAAACTAGCGGCCTTTGCGATATCTCCCTTCGCTAAGGCATTTACACCTTCGTCGTAATCTTTATAAGCCGCTTTTGTAGACTTTAATTTAGCCGTTTTTTGCGCATAGATTTCTTTGCCCCAATCTCCACCTCTACCTATTCTAGCAAGTGTTACCTTATTGGCATCAACACGCACTTGTGATGGTGGATGACTAGCAAATAAACCATCAATAAAACTAGATTTTTTATCGGCGCTCAAGCGTACAAAAGTTTCTTGCAGCGTTACCGCCGCCTGCGGATCATAGCCAGCTTTTTTCATGTATTCCATGCCATATAAATCAGCTTCTGATTCATTATCGCGAGTATATTTAGTGCTGATTAACTGTGCTCCCAACTGCGAACCACCGACGATTAAATTAGCATAATTACTATCACGGGCACTTAAGCCAACCGCCAACATAGCACCCTGTAGAAAAATGCCACGCTCTATGCCTTTAGCGCTGTGGCGTGCTGCCGCATGGGTGATTTCATGCCCCAACACCGCGGCTAACTCAGCTTCACTGTTAAGCTGATACAATAAACCCCGGTTGAAAGCGATTTTGCCGCCAGGCAACGCCCAAGCATTAGGAACAGAGTCATTGATTACGACAAATTCATAAGGCAGTTTACGGTCAGATACTGCTGCGAGCTTGTTACCCACACTTTGTACATAGGCAGTCAGTGCGGGGTCTATGATGTAATCACCCCCTTGTGATTGGCGCGCTGGTACATAGTTTTGCTTACCAATCGATATTTCTTGGCTTTCAGAGATGAGCTGAAATTCTCTCTTTTTGGTTACCGGGTTAGTGCCGCAAGCAGATAAAATTAAAATTAGCACAGCCACTGAAATGGCAGATAAAAACTGTTTCATCATTCAGCTTTCTCAAAAAATAACAAATAAATTTTTTCACTAGGTCGTTGATTATTTTTGTAGTAATTTAGTTTTTAATTTTAACCAGAATTTACGCATCACTATTAAAGTGGGTATGCCAATTAATAGCCATGGCAAGGCACTCATAATGAACGTAATCACCGAGGCTAAGCTCTGCATCATTACATGTCCAGCATTATGTAATGCTTCTGCCACTGGGCCAAAGAAGCCGCGCTGAGTAATGTTTTGTGTGGCAGTAAAATCGATATTAACTGCGACTAATTCAGTTTCTTCCGCCAAAGCTTTGCGCACACCATTCATGCTATCCAACTGTGCCTGAGTATTTGCCAGCTCACGCTCTATATCGATTACATCTTTAAATTTAGCTGCTTTATCCGTTAACATCACACGTAATTTATCGCGTAATTCATTTAAGTTTTTAATACGCGCATCTGTATCTATCACAGCATCCGTTTTATCTTCAGCGGAACGACTATGTGATAACACCTCACCATTTTGCGCCAGACCAGTAATAAAAACTGCCGCAGAACGTGGTGGAATACGAACAGATAAATTAGCAGAGGGCGGGTTATATTGCGTTTCACGATTAAAATTTGCGCTGAGTATTTGGCATTTAAGTTGCTCGCAATGCTTTACCGTAGCATCAAATACTGCTTGCATTTGCTGAGCGGGACTTTCTATTACTAACAAATGTCGTGTAGCAACATAGCGCTTTGAATCATTGTTAACCTGTTGGCTATTAGCTACAGTGGGCTCACTAGTTTCAGTTAATGTTTGCTTACCCCCGCCTGCAATTTTAGCGCGCATCATATCCATTGCTGCTGGTACAGATTCTGCAGTTGGTGCAACGGCATATTGCGTTGGCTTTTGACCACATGCCACTAACAAAAGAGAGCTTATGACGATAAATAAAAACAGTGGTAAGATTTTCATAGTAAACCCTTTTGTTTTTATGAGTTAAAACATACCTATTTTGATAGTGATTTAAGCGCTTGTTTAATACCATCCGCCACCGTTACCTCTGCTGACAACAACTTAACTGCCGCCAATGCTTCACGCTCATTGTAACCCAATGAAATTAAGGCATTCAGTACATCACTGCTGGTTGATTTCGGTGCGTGACTATTTGTCGTTAAGCCATCCACAGCAAATTTATCTTTAAGCTCTAGTAGCAGACGTTCTGCTGTTTTTTTGCCCACACCAGGAATGCGTGTGAGCATGCCGACTTCTTGCAATGTAATGGCTTGTACTAATTCATCAATTGAAACACCACTTAAAATAGACAATGCAGATTTTGCACCAATGCCATTGACTTTGAGTAATTGTCTGAATGTTGCGCGCTCTTGTACCGAGCCAAATCCATACAGCAGCTGTGCATCTTCACGCACCACAAAATGCGTCAACATCATTACTTTTTCACCGATAGCAGGCAAGTTATAAAATGTGCTCATTGGCACTTCGCATTCATAACCTACCCCATTGCAATCGATTAACACCAGAGGTGGCGTTTTTTCTAGCAGGACGCCGTTTAGTCTACCTATCATTTTGTTTCCCTTATTTAAGGGACTTCTAAATATAAAGTTTCTATGTCAAGACTAGACGCGGGTAAAAAAATAGACAAAACGTGCAAACGTTATATAGCAATTTTTTTCACACGCAACGCTGGTATTTCAAGAAAAAATATTTTTAGGAGTCCCTTTTAGATTAACCGTCCACCTTTAACACGAAAACCTGCTGTTGCCAATTTACCTAAACCTTGGCCGCCATGTGCATGGCAGATAGCACAAGCCAATGCATCAGCAGAGTCTGGACTTGGAGTTGCAGGCAGTTTTAATAGGCGCTTAACCATTTCTTGCACCTGCTCTTTTTGAGCGTGGCCGTTACCTACAACAGATTGCTTAACTTGCAGTGCGGTATATTCTGCCACAGGTAAACCACGTATTACCGCTGCACTGATAGAGGCACCGCGTGCTTGTCCTAATAACAACGTAGATTGCGGATTGACGTTGACGAAGACTTTTTCGACAGCGACTTGGTTGGGTTGGTAGGTATCAATGACTTCAAATAAGCCATCAAGAATGACTTTAAGACGCGCGGGCAGTTCTTCTCTGTCACCTTCTCCAACTACTGAATTTTTTTTTGCACTTGCAGTTTTAATAGTACCACTGACAATGTAGATGATTTTTTCACCTACTTTTTCAATGACACCAAAGCCTGTTAAGCGCAAGCCTGGGTCAATGCCTAAAATTCGAATGGCACTCATTTAATACTCAACTTTTCAAATAAAACTATTACTTTTAAGTAAGATAAGGCGTTAATTAAAAAATGTGACGCCGCATATGTGTTAAATGCAAGAAGCGATTTTTTAATGAAGCAACGCAATATCACAACAAAGCTTTAGTTTTCTTCAATAACTGCTGAAGTATAAACATCTTGGACATCATCTAAATCCTCTAGCGCATCCAAAATCTTTTGCATTTTTAAGGCATCATCTCCAGTAAAAATGGTTTCGATATTAGGTTTCATTGTCACTTCAGCCAGCACAGCTTTAAAGCCTGCCGCTTCCATAGCTTCTTTAACCGCCATAAAATCATTAGGAGGAGTAATCACCTCAATGCTGCCATCGTCGTCGGTAACAATATCTTCAGCGCCTGCTTCAAGCGCAGCTTCCATAATTTGGTCTTCTGAAGTGCCTGGCGGATAAATGAGATTACCACAGTGTTTAAACATGAATACTACGCTGCCATCTGTGCCCAAATTGCCGCCATGCTTGCTAAGTGCGTGACGCACATCCATTACAGCGCGTTGTTTGTTGTCGGTTAAACAGTCAATAATAATGGCAGCACCATTAATTCCGTAACCTTCATAACGAATCTCTTCGTAACTTACGCCTTCTAGCTCACCCGTGCCTTTTTTAATTGCTCGCATAATGTTGTCCGCAGGCATATTTTCTTCTTTAGCTTCAGCAATTGCAGCGCGCAAGCGTGGATTCATGGCGGGATCACCACCACTTAAACGGGCTGATACCGTGATTTCTTTGATGAGTTTTGTGAATATTTTGCCACGTTTAGCATCTTGACGGCCTTTACGATGCTGAATATTTGCCCATTTACTATGTCCTGCCATACGCTATCCTTTATCTACTTCCTAATTTACATGTATTTTATCATAGGTCATTAGCAGCAATTACAAGTCAATAAGTCATCCTAGTCTTGCCCCATTGCAGGGTCTATAGGTAAATGTTTTCTAATGCTAATAACAGAAATAATCACAAGTGATAACCCAATCAACACCATCCCAGTTAATTCTCTCAGATTTGGCACTTCATTCAATTGTAACCATGCAGCTAGCACACCAATGATAGGCGCCAACATTGAAGCCATACTCGCTATACCTGCAGCTAAGCGCTGCAGGGCATAAAGCCACAACAACCAGGCTAACGCATTACAAAATACTGAGTTAAAAATTACTGCCCCAATAAAATAGGGAGTCCATTGAATAGCTGGTGCTGGAATTAATAAAGCAGCTATTGCAATAGGAATAGAACCAAAAAGCATCTGCCACGCGGTTAATGAAAGCAAATCTAAACTAGGTGAACGTTGATGCAGTTTTTTTGCCACAATCACTGCTGTAGCCCAAGACAAACCTGAGAGCAAGGCTAACAACATGCTGAACTTATCCGTACCCAAATGTAGTGGATTCAGAATGAATAAAATACCCATGATCGAAAACACTGCAGCAGGCCACTGCAAAGCCTTTATTTTTTCGCCCAACAACGGCCACGCCAATACCATCACCCAAAATGGCATCGTGTAGGTCAAAATTGATGTTTTACCAGCTCCACCAGTCACTAACGCCCAGATAAGCAGACCCGTAAAGCCACTGGTTTGTAACAAACCCAATATAAGTAGCGTGGGCATTTCTTTCACTAAAGACTTAACCAATAGTGGCTTACGCATCATGATTAAAAGCGCAAACAAAAATATAGCCCCAATCACCGTTCGCAAAGCTGCAAACTGAAACGCGCCTGAAAACTCAAGTGCTTTCTTCATGACTACCCAGTTATAGCCCCAAAAAACACATAACAAGAGTAGTGCTACAAACGCCTTAATGGTTTCTTTTTTTTCAAATTGCATATGTTAATTCCAAATCTGGCTTACTGCTTTCCAAGGACTATCTTCCTGTTTGCAATAAACCAATTGCACATTACCACCAAGGTTTTTAGTTATACCATCTGCATCCACCATATCATCGTTCCAGCGATCTGATTGATAAGCCAGATTGCTATTGTCTACAGCCTGAACTAATTCAGGCTTGTGGTCGATAAAACCTGCCGTGATTAAACCGCTAAATAACTGCTAAATTGTTGCACCACCTTGTAGAAGGAAACATGACGGCGCAAACAATACTATAGTGTTAGATTCAAAAGTGATGCTATTTTCTCTGATTCTTTGCCATTAAAATCGTTATCAAAAGCTGCGTTGATGCTGGCAAGTTGTGTTTGAATATCTGATAAGTTTATTCATTTATTTAAAATAATGAGTTGATTAAATAAGATTTATTCTGTGAGTAGCGCTACTGCACCTGCATTCACTGTGATCAATATTTGCTGTAATTTCTCTCGATCTTGCTCACTTAGTGCTTTCATACATTCACGCAAGCGGCGGTAATAATCGGGCATCACAATATCTAGCTTGGCTTGCCCAGCCTCCGTAAGCTTAATAAAAATACTTCGCCGGTCTTCTTTGGTTAGCACACGCTCTACTAAATTACTTTGCTCTAATCCATCAAGTAAGCCCGTCATAGTAGGCCGTGATACACCAGCTTTTTCCGCCAAAATTGATGGCGTCGAAGTGTTCGAGTCTTCACGCATCAGCAAAATAAGTACCCACCAACGGCCTTGTAGCAAGTCATGCCGAGTTAAACAAGCATCCAGCGCAACTGACAAATCGCTTGCAACACGAAGCAAACTTAAAAAACTAGATATTGCAGATAAGTCAGCCTCAGGATAACGTTCTGCAAATTTCCGCAAGGTTTCAATGCTAGGGAGATCTTTTAATTGCAACATAGTAAGGTACATTATAGTTAGCCAACTAACTATGTCAAGTAGTTATCATAGAGCCTTTTTGCAGCTTTATTTTAGGTGTATATTTGATCAGTAGGCTTTAGAGGAGAATGTCATGAAAATAGTACAACAAATAATAAGCACTAAAGAAAATCAAAAATTAATCTCCATCGCACCAAACCGCCCAGTTTTTGATGCGCTAGTTATACTTGCTGAATACAAAATTGGCGCATTGGCTGTGTTGGAAGAGGAAAAACTAGTTGGAATTTTTTCTGAACGTGATTACGCCAGAGAAATCATTTTAAAAGGTAGATCCTCAAAAACCACTATGATTAGTGAAGTAATGTCCTCTGACATCATCTCAATAAACCCGAACAATACCGTAGAAGAAGCGATGTTAAAAATGTCAGAGAAACGTGTCCGTCATCTACCTGTAATGGAAGGCGAAAAAGTTATCGGTATGCTATCCATTGGCGATGTGGTTAAAGAGACCATTGCTTATCAGCAGCGTTTAATTAAAGAATTAGAAAGTTACATTCAGGGCAAATAGCTAAACTGAAGACCGATTCATGAATGCATTTAGCAAGTTGCTATTGGATTAAGTGAACGATTATCCATACAAAGTTAGATGGATATTAGTACAGTAATCTAACTTAATTTCAGGAGCACTAATATGTGGACAACCACATCAGCTATAAAAATAGGGTTTGGCTTTGAAGTAACAATGCACGTAATGAATACATAAATTAAATCAGTTTAGCTTTGCAAATAAAGGGAATTTTAGTTCCCTTTAATGTATGTTGATTTGGTTAACTACTCACCAATAATCTTAATTAAGACACGTTTTTTGCGTCTACCATCAAACTCACCGTAAAAAATCTGTTCCCAGGGACCAAAGTCTAGTGCACCTTCGGTAATCGCTACTACCACCTCACGACCCATTACTTGACGTTTCATATGCGCATCGGCATTATCTTCACCAGTATCATTGTGTCGATAACTAGCTACAGGCTCATGCGGCGCTAAGCGCTCAAGCCATTGCGTGTAATCATGATGTAAACCACGCTCATCATCATTAATAAATACGCTTGCGGTAATGTGCATTGCATTGACCAACGCAAAACCTTCACGTATTCCACTTTCACGCAAGCAATCACGCACCTGATTAGTGATGTTAATAAATGCAACGCGAGTAGGTGGATTAAACCAGAGCTCTTTACGATAACTTTTCATGTGACTTATTTCCTAATATTTTTAGTATCAAATGTATTTTAGCATCAGATTTAGGAAGAGATTAGGCGCAAAAAAGCCTTCATAAAGAAAGCTTTTATAAAATACTGAAATGCTATGTTTTTATCACATTAAATCAATATGATGTGAGAATTCCTTGCCTTCGTTATCTGTTGCCTTAACTTCCAAAACACCAGGCCCACTTGGGATAAAATAAAATTTGTAATATGGGTCTTCACTAGTACCAACCCCCACATCCACACTCATGACGGTTTTACCATTGTAGGTAAATGCAGCTTTGTTAATATAAAACGCAGGAACAAAACCTTGTGATACTAAATCACGCTGCAAACCAGTACGCATAGGATGTTTGATGATAAATGTGGTGGCTGTTTCACTACCGAATTTAACTGGCGTTTGAACATTAAGTTTAATCTTACCTGCGCTGGCACGAATTTCAGCCTCGTCACCATCCACTGTGCCTCCACAACCTCCTGCAGCGCGAATTGGACGAGTAGCGCCATATAATTTTCCATCTGCCGTTTCCCCAACCAAATGTACAAATGCATCAGTTTCGAAACGTATACGGGTAGATAATTGGAAATTACCTAACATGTCAGTTAAGTGATAAGTGGCGGTAAGCGGAATAGGATTGGCATCTACAATCGCGTACAATTTTTTAATTACTACACCATTCGCGGCAGCATTATCAATACTGTAAGTCACTGGCACTTGTGCACCGCTTTCGGCACGACGCGGTGCTTCTATCTTAATGAACTCAACTTCTTGGATATCGCGTTTAGCAAAGAAAGCTTCTTTGACAACAAGCCATAATTTAGGGTCTGGCTCAGCATTGACATTAAAGCTAAGTAACAAGCTAGCGCTAATAAGAAATATAGTTAATAATTGTTTATGCATCTTGATTTACATCCTATTTTTAATGTAGCTGTATGAATTAAACTTCAGTTTTTAGCCTAAATTCTCACTAGAATTTGATTAAATTTGCATTTATAAGTTCATCATCACAGGCAGTCGAGTCAAAGGGTCAGTGATGTCAGTCACACAATGCTTTAAGACTACTCAAACTTAAAGTTAAGCTCAATACCGTTGCCTGCAGGATCTTTAAAATTAATCTGATGAGTTCTTATCAACGATAAATCACGCGTGGTGTATGTTATATGATGTGCTTTTAAATGTGCTACCATCGTTGGCATATCAGTACAGGTAAAGGACACATGGTCAAATGTGCCATTTACATTCAACTCTGGCGCACCCTCACCTTGGTATTCACTTAAATGCAATACATCGTTATCACCAATGTACAACCAAAACCCATAGCTTTTGCTGGCAATACGCACACCTTCTTTCAAACCAACGATGTTGCAATAAAAATCCTTCAACACATGCATAAATTCACGTGTAGCGCGGAGGTTATAGTGATTAATTTCAGTAACAGGCACTTAAATTTTATTCATCTACAAAATAGTCAAAATCAATCTTTTTAACTTGATATGTTGTAACTACAGATAAAACAACATTATTCTCAATCATAAATTTTACTAGATTAAATCATTAATCAAAACAACTTTAGTGGGGCGTTGCAAGGGTGCTTCATTTTTTTGAAAATCAGGAATTTTCATGCTAACTCCGATTACTTTTAAGCCGCAGGATTCTGTGTACGAATGCGTATATGTAGTTCACGCAATTGCTTATCATCCACTTCATTTGGCGCATTGGTCATTAAGCATTGCGCACGTTGTGTTTTAGGAAAAGCAATCACATCACGAATCGAATCGGCACCAGCCATCAGCGTCACTAAGCGATCTAAACCGAACGCTAAGCCGCCGTGAGGAGGCGCACCGTATTGCAAGGCATCCAGCAAGAAACCGAATTTCTCTTGCGCCTCTTCTTTACTAATTTTCAATGCATCAAATACTTTAGATTGGTTGTCTTGCTTATGAATACGTACTGAACCACCACCTACTTCCCAACCGTTAATTACCATATCGTAAGCTTTAGATAAACAAGCCCCAGGATTGCTAGTTAGCAGGTCTTCGTGACCATCTTTTGGCGCAGTAAATGGGTGATGTAATGCTACCCAACGATCATTTTCTTCATCGTGTTCAAACATTGGAAAGTCAACCACCCATAATGGCGCCCATTTGCGGCCATCCACATGACCTTTTTCATGGCCGATTTTGCTACGCAATGCGCCTAAAGCTTCATTCACGACCTTTAATTTATCAGCGCCAAAAAACACGATATCACCGTTTTGCGCACCAGTTAAATCAATGATGCTTTGTAATGCTTTAACATGAATATTTTTGACAATTGGGCTTTGCAGACCATCTTCGTTAAGTTTAGTCACATCGTTGATTTTGATGTAAGCCAAGCCTTTGGCTCCGTAGATTTTGACAAAATCCGTGTAGGCATCAATCTCGCTACGTGAGATAGTTGCACCTTTAGGAACGCGTAATGCAGCCACACGGCCACCCACCATATTCGCGGCGCCGGCAAATACTTTAAAATCAACATCCTTCATGACATCCGTCAACTCAGTAATTTCAAGCGTCACGCGCATATCCGGCTTATCTGAGCCGTAACGATTCATCGCCTCGGCAAATGCCATACGTGGGAACTGCGCCGGCAAATCAATATCTTGCACGCCCTTAAACATTTTACGAATCATGTCTTCAACCGTGTTCATGATTTCTTCTTCATTCATGAACGAAGTTTCGATATCCACTTGTGTAAATTCTGGTTGACGGTCTGCACGTAAATCTTCATCACGGAAACATTTAGTGATTTGGAAATAACGATCAAAACCCGACACCATCAATAACTGTTTAAATAATTGTGGTGATTGCGGCAAGGCAAAAAACTGGCCAGGGTGTACGCGACTCGGTACCAAGTAATCACGAGCGCCTTCTGGTGTGGATCGCGTGAGCATCGGCGTTTCAATCTCAATAAACCCGTTAGCATCAAGATAATCACGCAAAGTTTTAGCGACGCGATAACGCAACATTAAGTTTTTTTGCATAGCTGGACGGCGCAAATCAATGTAACGATGTTGCAAGCGCACAGTTTCAGTCAGGCTTTCGTCATCCAACATAAAGGGTGGTGTGAGTGATGGATTTAAAATCTCAATCTCTCTTGCTAGCATTTCCACTTCACCAGTGGGAATGTTAGCGTTTACTGTACCTTCTGGACGGGCACGTACTTTACATACAATTTTAAGTACAAATTCATTACGAACAGATTCTGCAATAGCAAATGCCTCTTTGGTATCTGGGTCAATGACGATTTGCGCCATACCCTCACGATCACGCAAGTCAATAAAAATAACACCACCGTGATCACGACGTCGATGCGCCCAACCACATAAAGTAACAGTTTGGCCAATTAGGTCGCGGTTTAAATGGCCGCAGTAATGAGTACGCATATTGATTTCTTAAGTATTGTAAGTTTAATGAATTGATTAAATTTGAAAAATACAAGTGTTACATATTATCTTTAATTTTTGCAGCTACAGGCAATGGCTTGACCACACCCATACTAATGATATATTTGAGCGCTTCATCAACGCTCATATTAAGTTCGACCACTTCTGACCTTTTCATCATCAAAAAATAACCCCCTGTAGGGTTAGGCGTAGTTGGCACATAAACGCTGACAAACTCTCCTAAAAGGTGATTCGCTACATCGCCGCCCGGCTCGCCCGTTTGAAAAGCAATCGTCCAGCTGCCTTCGCGCGGAAACTGTACTAACAGGGCCTTACGGAACGCATTACCGGTATCTGAAAACAGAGTATCAGAGACTTGTTTAACGCTAGAATAAATGGACTTAACAAAAGGGACATGCCCCACCATGTTTTCCCAGAAAGCGATAATCTGCTTACCAAAAAAATTAGTTGCAATTACACCCGTCATCAAAATAATCAGTATTGTGAGTATCGTCCCAATGCCTGGTACATCCCAACCCCACTGCGCTTTAGGTCGCCACGATTCTGGTAAAAGATATAAGCTGCCATCCATCAGATGAATGATAGAAGAAAGCACCCATGCTGTAATAAACAATGGTACGAGCACCAGTAAGCCAGTAATAAAGTAACGTTTAATATTCATTGAGTTTTCTAATCGCTTAAATGTTTAGTAGCCAAGCTCAAACTGAGTTAAATTTAATTGTAAACTGGATCGGCTGGTTAATAACAACCATCAGTTCTAATGACAGGCACACCCTGTGGTGCACGCAGCAACAGGCTTTGTAGTTTCGGCAGTTGTGTCAGTAGCGCTAACGCTGCTACTGGTGCTAGTGCTGCTAGGTTTAGCACCACTACTTTTAAAATCTGTGGCATACCAGCCAGTTCCATTAAGTTGAAAGCTTGGCGCAGATACCTGCTTGGTGAAAGTTGCTTTATTACAAGCTGGGCAAGTGCTTAAAATAGGCTCGCTAATTTTGCGCATTACTTCTTTTTTTAAACCACAACTTGTACATACGTAATCATAAATTGGCATGCAATCACCCCATAAAAATCTATTACCCTAAATTATACCTCAATCTAATCAAGCCCATACAATAGCCATCAGCCCAACTTTAGGTTTTTAACAGATTCAAAGCAAAAGCTCGCAATTTAGAGAGATTTTTTAGTAGATAAATTCTGAGATTGAATAACTAGACAATTAGAAAAAAGCAGGCTGACTAGTGCATGGTTGTTTGTTGTTTAATAAGTGCCTCAAAGTCTTTGACTGGAAGAGGCTTACTGAATAAATATCCTTGAAAAAGGTTACATCCATAGCATTTAAGAAAATCATACTGCTCTCCGGTTTCTACGCCTTCCGCAATTACTTCCATATCCAAGTTTTTAGCCATACCAATAATAGTTTCTACAATAACCGCATTTACTTGCTTCAGGTTTATATTACGTACAAATGACTGATCGATTTTTAATTGACTTAACGGCAATTGTGTCAAATATGATAATGAGGAATAGCCAGTACCAAAATCATCCATAGAGAAACATACTCCGGCTTCTTTTAACGCATTCATTTTAATAATGGCGGAATCAATATCGTTTAGCACTAGGCTTTCTGTGAGCTCTAGCTTTAGCAGGCTCGGGTTGATACTTTTAATACTCAGCATCTTAAGTACTTGTTCTATAAAATCTTGTTGATGAAACTGACGTGCGCTCACATTAACAGCAAGTTGCAGTTTAGACGTCATAGGATTAACCTCCCATGCTTTAAGTTGATCGCAAGCAGTTTCTATTACCCAGTGACCGATTGGCAATATCAGCCCCATTTCTTCAGCCAACGGTATAAACTGCAAGGGCGAAATCAGGCCTTTTTTTGGTGATTGCCAGCGAATCAAAGCCTTCGCGCCCAGTACTTCACCGTGTTGATTCACTTGCGCCTGATAATAAAGTTTAAACTGGTGGTCGGCCAAGGCATTACGCAAATTAGCTTCCAACTGAATACGCGCATCTAGTGCAGCTTGCATGTCAGGATCATAGAAACGAAGCATGTTACGTCCGTTACTTTTTGCTTGATACATCGCTATATCTGCGCGCCGCAGCAACTCATCAGCCGTAATCTCTTGTTCGCGAAACAGGCTAACACCTATACTTGCAGTACCGTGATAGCTTTCGTTCTTTAATAAGTATGGCTCGTTTAAAGCAATAATAATCTTTTCACCCGCAGTCTTAGCAATGCTTGCGGCCTGCGCAGCATTTTCACTCAAATTTTCTAGAATTACAACGAACTCATCACCACCCAACCTTGCAACGGTATCACCTTCTCGCAAACCACTTCTAAGGCGCATAGCAACATCTATCAACAAACAGTCTCCAATATTATGCCCTTTGGTGTCATTAAGAATTTTTAAAGTTATCCAAATCAATAAACAAAAGAGCACCATAAAACTTATTGCTTGAGCCAGTTGCAAAACTATGCTGAAGGCGATCTTGCATCAAGCGCCGATTGGGAAGGCCAGTTAAAGTATCATAAAAAGCTAAGTGCTCAATTTCATTTTCCGCTTTTTTACGTCTTGTAATATCGAGTTTTAATTCGCGATTAACCTTGTCCAACTGTACTGTTTTTTCTTCTAGCTTACGAATCAAAGTTTCGCTATATAGTTTTAGTAAGGAATTTTCATTGCCAGCGACAGGCACAGTGTTTGAGGTCCTGCCTGCTGCAGAATTAGCTAGCACTTCACGTAACTTTGCAATAAAATCCTCAGGCTCTGATGGCTTAAATATAAAAGCATCTGCGCCAAGACTGATGGCAAGTTGCTCATCTTCAGGATCTGCGTAAGTAGCTGTGTAAACAATAAATGGTATAAGTTTTAGTTCAACATCAAGCTTCCATTGGCGTAAAAGGCTATAGCCGTCCATCAATGGCATAAGCAGATCAGAGACTACTAAAGCCGGTGGAGATTGCCTAGCTTTGACCAATGCCTCAGCCCCATTGCGTGCTGAATCAACAACATAACCATTACCTACTAGTAAAGCTTCGAGGTAATAATTATCTTCATCTCTATCATCAACAATAAGGACACGTGTCAAGGACATTTTGAGACTCCGCTTAATGTTGGAAAAAATTCTTTATTTCTGCAACAAATGTTTCCGGGTTAATGGGCTTCTCAATATACCCGCTACAGCCTGCAGACAATGACTTTTCACGATCACCAACCATCGCATAAGAGGTTACAGCTATAATAGGCGTTGTCTTAAAATACTCAATTGCACGAAGTTCAGAGGCAACGGCATAGCCGTCCATACCAGGCAACTGTATGTCTAATAAAATTAAATCAGGCAAAATTTTTCTAGCGAGCTCAACTCCAGTCAAGCCATCAAATGCCTGAGTGACTTTAAAGCCACTCTGTTTTAGCAAAAATGTAGCAAGATATCGGTTTTGCTCGTTATCTTCAATCAATAAAATGCTTTGGCTCATCATTTTCCAGCAAATGTATATAATGGTATAACTACTTTAAACTCGCTACCTTTCGACCATTCGCTTATTACCGAAACCTGGCCTCCCATCAAGGTGGCTAGTCGGCGGCAAATAGCCAAACCTAGGCCTGTCCCCTCATACTGACGTGTTAGACCAGAGTCTACCTGATGGAATTCCTTAAATATAGTTTCCAACTCTTCAGCCTTAATGCCAATACCGGTATCTTTTACACTAAAAATTACTGCTGGTTGCGATGGCATATTATCGAGACTGTAATCATTCGTCAGCTCCACTGTCAATATAATGCCTCCATGTTCAGTAAACTTGATTGCGTTATTCAGTAAGTTAATTAATATTTGCTCTAATCGCCTTTGGTCACAGAGCATCTCTCGTACTTCATCTGCAACACGCACACAAAGCATCAGTTTTTTCTTTTCTGCCAGAGGCCTTACTGTGCCCACTACATGCTCGATTGATTCTCGCAGATCAAATGACTTAGGATGCACATTTAGTTGGCCAGCTTCGATCTTAGAAATATCCAGCACATCATTAATTAATTCTAATAAGTGACGTGCAATGCCTTTAACCATCACAAGTTGTTTAGTTTGCTCATCATTTAATGGCCCAGCTAGACCCTGTAATATAATGCCTGTAAAACCGATAATAGAATTCAGCGGGGTACGCAATTCATGCGACATGGTGGCCAAAAAAGCTGATTTGGTTTTATCTGCCACCTCAGCCCTGTAAAGAGCAGCATTAAGCTCTTCAGTGCGCTCTATTACGCGCTTTTCTAATGTGGCATTCAGCTTTTTCACTGCATTTTCAGCTTGCAATCGCTGCGTAACATCAATGCCAATACCCAGAATTTCGATCAATTTCCCATGCTCGTCATAGGCAAATTTATTGGTCCAAGCAACCCAAACACGCTCTCCATTACTGCGCATATTTTCATTAATATTTTGCT
>JAYVTW010000040.1:0-2804 GCA_043788445.1 Methylophilaceae bacterium | reverse complement strand
TTGTCCAGCAAATCACAAAAATGTAGAGCAGGCTGATTGGCTATTTCGTAAGAGGAACACTTTACGTGACCATGCTATTTTATGGGCATTGATCCTATCTATGAGTGTTCATATTCTTGTGGTTATGCGTTTACCCAATCTGTTAGCTCAAAAAACTCCCACGCCAGTAAGTCTTACTATAGAACTCGCACCCCCACCTAAGCCCAAGCCGGATCGCGTGATAGTGCCTAAGCCCAAACCTATTCAACCAGCGCCTAAATCAATTACTCAGCCCAAGCCGCTGCCAATACCCAAACCGCGTTCAGTAGCAACATATAAAACGGAGCCTCAATCTAATAATCCAGCCAAACCGGCAATTGAGTCTGAGCCTCAACCAACAGTGATTGCAGCAGCACCCAAAGCAGAACCGAGGCCGGAAGTGATTGCACAACCGCCAGAGCCAGAACCGCCTAAGCTAGTCAGTGCCAGTCAACAGGATATAGACACTGCACGAAAAGTTTATAGTAGTTTGCTTGCAAACGAGATAGCCAAACACAAGCAATATCCAAGAGTTGCCCAATTACGTGGCTGGCAAGGGGTAGTTAAAGTTGATTTACAGATTGATGCCGATGGTAATGTACTTGCTAGCCAAATCAAAGAATCTAGTGGCTACGAAGTTCTAGATAAACAGGCACTAGAAATGGTAAAAAAAGTTACTCATTTTCCGACTCCCCCCGACGTTCTTCGCGGCTACAGTTTTAATATTCTGGTCCCGGTCTCATTTCATCTCGAATAGCACACCTTCATAGATTGCCAGACAGGAAATTAAACGTAATAACAGGATTACTTGACCATATAATAGCGCAGTGGTTTGACTACTGAGATTTACACAGATATAAAGCTAATTATAGTTAGACCCTACGATTGTTGCCTGGTGGTGGCAAACTCGCTCAATGGTAAAACTATTCGCGTAATCCATTAGACCCACTACATGCTGCAAGCTTTTCGCGTTGTTGGCAACTTCGGCACACAAGTCTAGTTCGGTAGATGCTCGGCAACTTTAGTCTTTTTGAAAACCCAAAAAAACTTTGCTGGCTTAAGCTCACATTAAATAATTGATTACCCACGCCCCATTTTAAAAATTTTAATTAATTGCCCTTAAATGGGAATATCGAATATTGCTTTAACGGTCCATTCATCAGAAGCTGATGTTAAACCCCGTCCTATACCGACATTAAAAACCCAAGGCTTACGATCTACATCAAGTGTTAAATAAAGGCGATTGTCTTGTTGGTTAACTGGTAGTGAATTATTTAATTTACCTATATATGAGTAATACTCAAAACCTGCTGCTAATCCTGTAGCTACTTTCTTGGCTACTTTTAATGCGCCAATTAAGTCTGGACTTTGATGACGATAGTTACTGGATAAATTAAAATCAAGTATAGGATTAAATGCAATTAACCAGTCTTCGGTTCTTCTACCAATCATAAAACGTGTTTCAGCAGTTGATTGTGATTCTGAATATTTTTGTTGTAATCTTGATAATTCAAGATTAATTCCTGCAAACCAGCCTTGATGTTCTTCTGATTGAATAGGGAGCCATTTAAGCCTGACTTTTGCTCCAGCAACATCGTATTCACTTTTAGAGTTAAGAATTGTAGGTAAATAAAAACCTGCTTCAAAATCATGCGTTAAACCATAAGAAAATTCTGGATTAATTCTTAATGCGTGCAGAGGAGGAACTTCTTGATTATAGTTAGAAAAACCTCTACCTGAAGGAGTGGTATTAATATGAATTTCAAGCCCCAAAGCACCTTTTTTATTTATCGAATCATCATAAACTTGTATTTCATCTTGTAGATCAGCTTTTGATACTTGTGCATGTAATGTATACAAAACTAATAAAGACACTACAAAGAGTTGAGATTTAGAGCGCATTTTAACTTTCATTTTAAACAATCAAATTTAATTATTTTTTTAATTTCAAAATTATATCTATAAAAATTATTATTTTTTATACATTGGGTTTTACATTTGGTTCAACTTTTATTGGTTTTTTATTAGAAGTCAATTTGCTGACTTTAATTGTTTATAACATCTTTTGTTCCAAGTATTCAAGTATTCAAGTCTTTAATGCTTATTTCCATAGTTTCAGTTTACAATAATTTAATAATTCTATGCAATATGAAACTACTGCATTGACAATCACTGCACAAGCAGTATTATATTTTCATGGTGAAAAAAAATATAACTCTAATTAATTTAGAACCCAGTCTTGATAATAATAAAGACGAGCAAGTTAGTTTTTATTCGGGTGAGAATTATGTCATCGAAGAGTCTGTTGGCTACTTGATTAAGCAGGCTCAGCTTGCCTTACATCGTACGATAGATAGCAAGATGGCTTCTCTTGATTTGACGGCTATGCAATGGGGCCCATTGATGCTAATTGCTTATGGTAAAGCCAATACAGCAGCAGAGTTGTCACGCTGCGCTGGTGTGGAAACCAGCACGATGACACGCATGTTAGATCGACTGGAAACTAAAGGTTTGCTTACACGTAAGCGAAGCGAAAGTGATAGGCGCATTATCTATCTTGGGCTATCTGCAGAAGGTATAGCCCTAGTTTCTAAAGTACCAGATTTGCTTGCAGAAAGTCTTAATAAACACTTACGTGGCTTTGATGCACAAGAACTTGCCACAATTCAATCAATGCTGAGACGCATTGTTGCTAATGCAGAGAGTTAGCTGTTGACTAAAAACCTTATCTTAGCAAATTCTTTTGCCTACTTGCCTAAACTATCAACCTTGTTAGGTTTGCCACT